>NZ_JBSVZB010000029.1:0-106087 GCF_054072015.1 Cupriavidus sp. CP313
CGCCAAGGCGGCTGGCTGACGGGAGCCAGGTGGGTCAGTTTTACTTCGGCGATTCTTGCCAAAGTGGGTCAGATTTAAATCGGCGTTGACACGTTCCTTGCCCGTCTTCTTATCCTTCTCGACGGTGAACTTGGCGAACTGCTCGAAGATGTTGGTCAGACTGCGGCGCGGCAGGATGTCTTCCCAGAGGTAGGCCGTTTTGTGGCCTTTTGGGTTGACCGGGTTGCCCTTGCCGAAGTTGAAGCCCTTGTTGAACGGCAAGAAATTGCTGTCATTTCCGGCCAGCTGGGCACACATGTAAGTCTCGTCTGGGTCCACCGCAAAGTGGACCAGACAGCGGCCAAATTCAAACAGCGGCTCACGCGGGTCGCGGTCGGTGCGGTACTGCTTGATCGCGTTGTGGACGTCCTGCCCAGTCCAGGGGTTTTTCAGCTCCAACGTGGTAATCGCCAAACCATTGACGAACAGCACCATGTCCACCGACTTGAAGGTGTCGGACTCGCTGTAATGCACCTGCCGGGTAACGCTGAAGACGTTGGCCTCGAAGCTGGCAACGACGTCCGGGTTCAGGTCGTTGTACGGCAGCCGGTAAAGCAGATCGAAGTGGGCATCGTCGATGTCCAGTCCCTTCTTCAGAACAGCCAGCACGCTGTCCTTTTTGATCTTCTTGTTCAGACGCTCCAGCAGCAGGCGTTGCCAGTTCGGACGATCCCTCAGTTTTGCTAGTTCCTTGGGCTGGGTGGCTTCGAGAAATTGCCAGAATAGTTTGCCGTCGATAGCAAACTCTCGGTCGAATTCAGCCGGATTGCCAATACGGTAGCCGTCCTTGGCAAGGGCGTTCTCGATGTGCGTTTCAAGCGCTGCTTCGTTGGTTTGGCTGACCATGTGCCCCGCCCTCAGACTTTTATTCTTCCTGTTACAGCTTCTACAACCAATGAAGACTTCATACCTTTTAGTGCTGAAATCTCTTTCTTAATGGAGCCTATCAGCCCCTCATAGTGCGCTTTGATCTTACTACAATAATCCAAGATGGCATCTTGCTCCAGCAGGGGAGGGACTAACACTGGGAGATTTCCAAGTTTTGTCTTATTGGTTGATGCCAAATTCGTCGTCTTGTTCGCGGTGGTTGTGAAATAGCGCCGTGCGTACGAGACACCGGTTATCAATGCAACATATTCCGGTCTCACTTTCTTGAGGACACGGATTGCGAAGACGTGGTTTTGATGTAGGCACTCTTCGATCTGACCGTCCCAGCAGTTGCCTCGTCCGAGCTTATCAATGTCGCCGCCCTCGGTGACAAGAATGTCGCCCGCACGCAGGAGGTAGTTCTTGGCCTCTCGTATTGGCAGAACGATTTCCGTAACCATCGAAAGGTCAATGTATCCGTCTTGAACATTGGCGACTCGAAGATAAGGAAAAGATTTCGTTGCTTTGGATGATACATAGGCCTTTCCCAGTGTCACACCGCTTTGTACCGTTGATATATGCTTCAATGGTACGGTTTCCCAGTGCTCCGGGAGCGATTTAATCCATTCAGACTCACCCATCCTGAGAGGAACCGACCGATCAAGGCCCACAGTTACTGCCAGATTGACCTGAATAGAGCGCTGCTCTTGAAGCAGCTCGATCTGTCGCTCTTTCTTCGTAATCGCGGCGTCGATTTCGGCTGTTTTTTGGTCGAGGAAGGCAACGATGCGGTCTTGCTCTTCTTGGGGCGGCAAAGGAATCGGGATTTGTTTGAAATCCTCATAGTGCATATCCCACTGCCCGACTCGCACGCCGTAAGACAACGAGTTGTAAACACCGATCAGTGGTGACGAGCGCAGAAGGTAGTGAAGATAGGCCGGGCGAACTCGATCAGTCCTTGTCCTACAGGTGATGTATGCTGGGCTGACAATCCCGTCGTGGGCAGTCACCCCCATCGAACCTTGCCATGCTTTCATCTTGTTGACGACCAGATCACCAGGTTTCACAACCTTATAGCTACCCGTGTCAAGTGAGGTGGCATTGTGGTTGTCGTCACGGGAGTCTTTGAGGATGACCCCGTACTCTCGATAGACAGACAAAACAGGCAGATCAGGCCTGTTCTTGTCGGACTTGAGGGAAGTCACAGCGCGAAGCGGTTGGACGTCCCAATGCCTTGGGACATTACCCAGCCACTCGGCCCCACTCGGTTTGTAGGTCTCGTAGCGCTGCATCATGCCACCTCCTTCAAAAGATCAGCCGACCACAACAGTTCGGCGATGCCTTTGTAGAGGCTGAATCGCTCATCGAGGTTGGCCTTTTTGAACTCCGTGAACGCTTTGAACGGCAGGCCGGTTTTCTCCTTCAGCTTGAGAAAACCGGGGTTGTGGACGTAGCACATGGGATGAAGCGAACGGGCCAGCAGGTTTTCGCTTTGGTAGTGCTCCAGCTTGTCGCTGTAGGGCTTGTCATTCAGGCTGGCGTTGATCTTTTTCGGCAACAGCACGAGTCCGCCCACCTTGTTGCGGTGCGCAGAAAACTCCTGTGTATGGGCGAATTCATCTGTATGGCGCTCAAAGTGGTTGGCCCACAGATGTTCGATCTCGTAGGCGTTCTTGCCTGAACGAATGATGTACTCGTGATACCGCCCCGGCTGTCCGCTCTGCTCTTCCAACCAGTGTGTGAACCGTGCCAGCTGGCGATGGAGGCTCTTGGCGTTCCAGTTGTTAAGGTAGGGCTGATCGTCGAGCGGCAGTTCGGTTTGGTCGTTGCTAAGCCGGGTGATCAGCTTGTCGCGCAGCGCATCCAGCGACAGGTTGCGCAGCTCCTTGGTCAGCAGGAAGGTCGCGTATTGCAGCGTGGAATAATCGATCGACTTGAAGTTCCACAGGCGGCGATTCAACCAGCAATCGAGGTAGTCCGCAGTCAGCTTAAGCTTGGCCTTGACCGTGGCCTCATCGTCGGTAGGCAGCAGCGGGGCCAGTAGCACTTGAAATTGCTGGGTAAAGCCGTGGTCCGCGTTGAAGCGGACCGCTTCCAGCCCCGGTTTCAAGGTTTCGGACGCTCCAAGCAGTTCCAAGTAGATGCGGGCAAAGAAGCGCAGGTCTTGACGCACCCAGCGGTCGAAATCGTCACTGGTGTTCAGGCCGATCAGATCATCCTTGGCACGAACCCAGCGGTGATACTCAGTGCCGATCAGATCGAAGTCTTCCGGCTTTGCACCCTTCTTCCGTTCGCGGATGTCCTGCGCGTACTTCGCTCGCAGCCAGGCTTTGAAGAAGTCAGCTTCGCTCTCCTTGGTGTCGCGCTCGCTGTCACGCTTGGCGAAGGTCAGCAGCCAGTGCTTGATCTCCTTGTTGGCCTCGGCCCGCTTGGCGGTGTCGGTGATGCTCGCCAGCAAATAGCCCTTGAGCATGTCGGTATTGGAGAGCGACAAGCCACGGTCATTCATGGTCTCGAAGATCGTGTAGGCGTCGGCATCTGCGTAGGCAGTGATCTCGACCAGCTGGGTCTTGTTGCGAAGCCAGTCCACGAAGTACGGCAGCGCCTTGTCGTTCGCAACCTCGGCTGGAAAGGCTTCCACAATGTCGTTGTAGCGCCCGATCAGGTTCTGGATTGACTCGACCTGATCCACCGCGTCGTAGGGCGTGCCATCGAACAGGGCGTTCATGCACTCGTTGCGTTCTGGAATATCGAGGTTGAACGACTTATCGCCGTATTCCGCAGAGAAGATCATCTTCTCGATCGAAACGGCGTCGGGCCGATCTTTCTGGATGTTGTGCAGGTAGATCAGCAACAGCGTAAGGCTGGTTAGTCGTTGCTGACCATCCACGATCTGCTTTTTCTCGTCCGGCTGGCTGATGACGATGGAGCCTAGGAAGTAGTGCCCGTACGAGGCCACATCCTTGCGCTCATGCTGTGGCTGGTACTCTTCCAGGAAGGCCGTGGTGAGATCGGAAACCAGTTCAACGATCTGCTTGGTCTGCCACTTGTATTCACGCTGATAGTAGTCGATGCCGTACTTGGTGTCGCTCAGCAGTTCGCGCACGCTGCGCGTCTTGGCCTGAATTTCCTTCATTGCTTGGCCCCCGCCACAAAGCTCACTAGCTGCTTGAGCAGGCCATCAGTCTCGACCTCCAGCGCCAGGATTTCCGCTGTGACTTCCTCCAGGCTACGCAGCGGCTTGTGCTGGTAGAAATACTTGTTGAAGCTGATCTCATAGCCGATCACGGTCTTGTCGATGGCGATCCAGGCCTCGTCCACATGCGGATGCACTTCACGGATGAAGTAGTCGTGAATCACGCTGGACGCGGACAGGTTGGTGTCCAGGGCCAGCGGGACGTTTTCGGTGTCGCGCAGTTCGCTGTCCGGCTCGTACTCGACGTATTCGCCAGCAGGTGTCGCCATATAGCCATAGTGGCCAAGCTTGTCGTGGGTCGTACCAAGCTGGAACAGCAGATCACCTAGCTTGGCGGCGTTGAGCTTGTGGGCCTTCTTGATAACCTTCTCGGCCCGTTCGTCACGCCAGCTGACCGCGTTGAGGATTTGCTTACGGGCAGCTGCGGCCAGCCTCAGGCCCAGTGCTTTGAGGGTGTCATCAACGATGCTCTCAAAGCGGTTGAAGTCGAGAAACTCACCAGCGCCGATCGTCCCGGCCAGTTGCTGGGCGGCCTGCATGATGTCGCGTTGCTCACGCCATATGGCCTCGGACAGCAGGTCTTTACGGTTCTTGGGTGAAAGGGCGATCTCTTCGCGCTCGAGGTGGGCTTCAATGGCCTCGGTATGCGACTTCAGGTCGGTATAGACCTCGTCGCCGTACTTGCCGTACACCCATTCCATCATGTCCTGCATGCCCGACGTAAAACGCAGCGTGGCAATGCGCTCGGGGCTAAATTGTGCAGCCAGTCGCAGCGGGCGCTCCACCGTGACCTTGTAGTAACCGAAATCGCGGTTGTTGAAGACTTTGGAAATGCCGTCGTTTGGCATTTCCAAGTACAGCTGGGTGATCTGACGGATGTGTTCGTCGGTGAATTCGCAGTTCTTCTCACCCAGGTTCTTGCGCAGCTTCTGGTACAAGTTGCTGGCGTCGATCAGCTGCACCTTGCCCTTGCGCTTGTCGGCCTTGTGGTTGGACAGGACCCAGACGTAGGTTGTGATGCCGGTGTTATAGAACAGGTTGTTCGGCAGCTGAATAATGGCTTCCAGGTAGTCGTTCTCGATAATGTGGCGGCGGATGTTGCTCTCACCGCTGCCAGCATCCCCGGTGAACAGGGCTGAGCCATTGTGAACGGAAGCGACTCGCGATCCCATCGGGCTATCGTTGCGTCGCTTCATCTTGTTGACCATCTCCATCATGAACAGGAGCTGGCCGTCAGACGAGCGCGGAATCGCCGGGTGGAAGTCGTGCTCTTGTCCTGTGTAGTCGGACAGATTGACCTGGAAACGATGGTCGATCACGTCCTTGCCATCGACGATGCTCTTTTGGTCGCTCTTCCAGCTCTTACCGTAGGGCGGGTTCGTCAGCATGAAATCGAAGCGCTTGCCCGAGAATTCGTCGGTCGCCAACGTGGAGCCGAACTTGATGTTCTCAGGGTCGTTGCCCTTGATCATCATGTCGGATTTACAAATGGCGTAGGTCTCCGGGTTTACTTCCTTACCGTACAGGAAAACGCCGACTTTGGCCTTCACGTCGCCTTCAGGGTCGGTGATGAAATCCTGCGACTCGGTCAGCATGCCCCCGCTGCCACAGGCCGGGTCGTAGATGGTCAACGGGTTGGGCAGTTGACCCTTGACCGGGATGAAAACGAGATTGGTCATGAGCTTGATCACTTCACGAGGCGTGAAATGCTCACCGGCCTCTTCGTTATTTTCTTCGTTGAACTTGCGGATCAGTTCCTCGAATACGTAGCCCATGCCTAAGTTGGACAGCCCTGACTGGGTACGCCCATCCGGGCCTCTGCGATCAGTCGGGCTGAGGTTGATCTCGTCTGAGACGAACTTCTCGATGACGTCATGCAACACGTCAGACTGCGCCATCTTGCGAATCTGGTTGCGCAAGTCGAACTTCTCGACGATTTCCTTCACGTTGTCCGAGAAGCCATCGAGGTAGTTCTTCAAGTTGGCTTCCAGCTGCGAGGGGTTGCCCAGCAGTGACTTCAGGGTGAAGCGAGAGGTGTTATAGAACACGTAACCCGATGCCTCGCGAAGACCATGCGGATCGAGGTCGGCCATTTCCGCGTCTTCACGCTGGAAGCGGACCTCTTCGAGCACCGCTTCCTTGGTGGGCTCCAGCAGGCAGTCAAGGCGACGCAGGACGAACATCGGGAGAATGACATCGCGGTACTTGCCGCGCACGAAGACATCCCTGAGGCAGTCGTCAGCGATTGACCAAATGAAGCTGACGATCTTGTTATGTACTGAGTGATCCATTCTTTACTGTTCTTCTCTGGGCAGCAGCCCGTGTCGACTTCGGAAGCCCGTTGACAGCGGGCGTGCATTTCATTTCTTTTGCGGCTTTTCCTGTGCGGTAGCGGCCTTCAGGCCATGTTCTTGCGCATAGCTCAGGATCAGCACTTCCATCATCGATGCGATGGAACGATGTTCCTTTTCGGCAGCCATCCGCAGCAGTTGCTTGATGTCTGCCGAGGTGCGGATGGACAGAGTTTCGTCCTTGGGGCGCTTCATGACACGGTCCTGAATCAAGTGTGCTGCGAATGTACTGCGTTTTGCGATAATTGAACAGCACAGAGAGCCTCCTTCACGCTCTGACGGGGTAAAGAGGGCTTAGTGGGCTTTAGGCAGCAGTCTGTCCTTCCCAAAGGACAGACAGGGTCATGACACTGAGGAGCGACGTGGTGAGGCGCATCAGGTGCGCCAGGCTGCGTGGAGTTTCCTGAAAATAATCTTGGCCCTATATCACGGTAGTGAGTGCGGGCGTTTCCTACTGCTCAGGGACGTAAACACTCAGCCAACCACGCCATGGAGCTACTGTGATGTCGAACTACTCCTTCTGGTGGCTCGACATTTTGAGTCCAGCAAAAGCGCTCGCAGTCCAGCTAATTCCGGTTCCCTATAGTTTCCTACAGTAACCCCTTGATTTTATTGGGGCTGTATCAAGCCGACGCCTAAGCAAAAAGGCCGCGCCCCCATGAGGGACGCGGCCTTTCTGCAGTTGTGCGAAATGTTAAGGAAGTCGATCTGACAACCTACAGCAACCCATCAGCCCAGATCGCTTCACTTATTTGTGAAAAACATCAACTTTTCTGAGATCCTACATCGGCCGTCAAACATCAATATTCCGCGCCACCAACGCATTCGACTCGATGAAGTTCCTACGTGGCTCCACCTCATCCCCCATAAGGGTGGTAAAGATCTGATCCGCCGCAATAGCATCCTCAATCTGCACCTTCAGCAGTCGCCGCTGGGTAACGTCAAGCGTCGTCTCAAACAGCTGCTCAGGATTCATCTCACCAAGACCCTTATAGCGCTGACGAGAAACCCCACGCTCAGCCTCAGCCAGCAGCCATTGCATGGCCCCGTGGAAGTCGTTGACAGTCTGATCGCGCAGCTTTTCGCCTTCG
The DNA here is from genome assembly GCF_054072015.1 of Cupriavidus sp. CP313. Classification (NCBI taxonomy): domain Bacteria; kingdom Pseudomonadati; phylum Pseudomonadota; class Betaproteobacteria; order Burkholderiales; family Burkholderiaceae; genus Cupriavidus; species Cupriavidus sp. CP313. Next base: position 7,545 of record NZ_JBSVZB010000029.1, read on the forward strand.
CCACGTTGCACCTTGGTGCCTTCCGGAGTCAGCCCCTGGAAGGTCTTAGCAGCATTGGACAGGGCAGCGTAATCAGCACCATGAACAAAGTCCGCATCCAGATGCGACAACCGCACATTGCCATGATGACGCCGCGCAATCATCAACCGATGCTTATCCGTCTTCTCATCAAACTGCGCGTAGACGTCAGCGGTACCGTCATCATTCACGGCAGCCCCAATCAACGTCTTGGCATGCATCTCAGCCAACTTGGCCTTCAGCGCCACAGCAGACGCCTCAGCAGCAGAAGCGCTGTCGAGATCCAGCGCCACCCCATCAGCAATCGCGCGCAGGGCATCGGTATCAACAACACGTGACAGGCGAGAAATCACCCCCTCAGTCAACTGATACTGCCGCGCCAGCTCAGTCAGCGCATCCCCATTGATCTCCGACCCATCCGGCCGCACCAGCACAGCCTTCTCCATCGCCAGCTTCAGCAGGTAAGCATTGAGCTCGACATCGTCCTTGATATACCGCTCTTCCTTGCCGTGCTTGATCTTGTACAGCGGCGGCTGCGCGATATAGACATAGCCGCGCTCGATGATGTCGGGCATCTGGCGGTAGAAGAACGTCAGCAGCAGGGTGCGGATGTGCGAGCCGTCCACGTCAGCATCGGTCATGATGATGATGCGGTGGTAGCGCAGCTTGTCCAGGTTGTAGTCGTCCTTGCCGATGCCGGTGCCCAGCGCGGTGATCAGGGTCAGCACTTCCTGGCTGGACAGCATCTTGTCGAAACGGGCGCGCTCTACGTTCAGGATCTTGCCCTTCAGGGGCAGGATGGCCTGGAACTTACGGTCGCGGCCTTGCTTGGCGGAGCCGCCTGCGGAGTCGCCCTCCACCAGGAAGAGTTCTGACAGGGCGGGGTCTTTTTCCTGGCAGTCGGCCAGCTTGCCGGGCAGGCCCATGCCGTCCATCAGGCCCTTGCGGCGGGTCATTTCGCGGGCCTTGCGGGCGGCTTCGCGGGCGCGGGCGGCGTCTACGATCTTGCCGCAGATGATCTTGGCGTCGCCCGGGGTTTCCAGCAGGAAGTCGTTCAGGGCCTTGCCGACGAGTTCTTCCACGGGCAGGCGCACTTCGGAAGAGACCAGCTTGTCCTTGGTCTGCGAGCTGAACTTGGGCTCGGGCACCTTGACGGAGAGCACGCAGGACAGGCCTTCGCGCATGTCGTCGCCGGTGGTTTCCACCTTGGCTTTCTTGGCGACTTCGTTTTCTTCGATGTACTTGTTGATGATGCGGGTCATCGCGGCGCGCAGGCCGGTCAGGTGGGTGCCGCCATCCCGCTGCGGGATGTTGTTGGTGAAGCAGAGCACCTGCTCGTTGTAGCCGTCGTTCCACTGCATGGCCACTTCCACGGCGATACCTTCTTTTTCGGTATTGGCGTAGAAGATGTTGGGGTGCAGCACGCTCTTGGCGCGGTTGATGTACTCGACAAAGCCCTTCACGCCGCCGGAAAAGGCAAAGTCTTCTTCCTTGCCGGTGCGCTGGTCGACCAGCTTGATGTGCACGCCGTTGTTCAGGAACGAGAGCTCGCGGATGCGCTTGGAGAGGATCTCGTAGTGGAATTCGACGTTGGTGAAGATCTCTTCGTCGGCCAGGAAGTGGACTTCGGTGCCGCGCTTGTCGGTGGCGCCGATGATCTTCATCGGGGAGACTTCAACGGGCTGGCCGTCGGGGCCGGTCACGGTCTCGACGATGCGGTTCTGCACGTCGCCCTTGGCGAATTCGATCAGGTGGACCTGGCCGTCGCGGCGCACGGTCAGGCGCAGCCATTTGGACAGTGCGTTCACGCAGGACACGCCCACGCCGTGCAGGCCACCAGACACCTTGTAGCTGTTCTGGTTGAACTTGCCGCCGGCGTGCAGCTCCGTCATGGCGATTTCTGCCGCGCTGCGCTTGGGTTCGTGCTTGTCGTCGAACTTGACCAGGGGCGGGATGCCGCGGCCGTTGTCGACGATGGAGATCGAGTTGTCGCTGTGGATGGTGACCTGGATCTCGGTGCAGTAGCCGGCCAGCGCTTCGTCGATGGAGTTGTCCAGCACCTCGAAGACAAGGTGGTGCAGGCCGGTGCCGTCGGAGGTATCACCGATATACATGCCCGGGCGCTTGCGTACCGCCTCCAGGCCTTCCAGGATCTGGATCGAAGAGGCTCCGTAGGTGTTTTCCTGCTGCGGGTTCTGCTGTTCGGTCATGTCTTTCTACTCACGGCAATGGCGGAATTCGGGCCGGGCCGGCATAGCGGCGGGGCGCGAAAAGGTCCGCATGGCGGGTTACTAAAAACGGCAAAAGGGGCGGATCGTCGTTTCGATCCTGCCCCCGCTGCGGGATGGTCATCCCCAGGACGTCCCGGCCTGGGCCGGGTGTCGTTGCGTGCCGTTTGCTGCTCCGGTTCTTGTCTGGTCTGGTCCTGTTACCGGATCATCAGATGCGCATCGGCATGACGACGTACTTGAAGTTGTCGTCTTCCGGCACGGTAATCAGCGCACTCGAATTCGAGTCGCCGAGGCTGACCTGCACCTGCTCGCTCTTCAGGTTGGCGAGTACGTCGAGCAGGTAGGTCACGTTGAAGCCGATATCGAGCGCGTCGCCCGAGTAATCGAGTTCCAGCTCTTCCTGCGCCTCTTCCTGGTCGGCGTTGGTGGAGCTGATCTTGAGCACGTGCGTGTCGAGGATGCAGCGCACGCCCTTGAATTTGTCGGTCGTCAGGATCGCGGTGCGTTGCAGCGCCTGCTGCAGCCGCACGCGGTCGATGGCGAAGGCGTTTTTGTAGCCCTTGGGAATCACGCGCTGGAAGTCGGGGAACTTGCCTTCAACCAGCTTGGAGATCAGTTCGATATTGGCGAACGTGAACTTGACCTGGTTGGCGGCCAGCTGCACCTGCACCGGATCGTCGTTGTCTTCCAGCAGGCGCTGCAGTTCCAGGATGGTCTTGCGCGGGATGATGACTTCCTGGCGCGCGCCCACGCCGACGGCTTCGGTCTCAAGCTCAACGCCGCAGTAGGCCAGGCGGTGGCCGTCGGTGGCGACTGCCATGACCTTCTTGCCTTCTACCACCAGCAGCATGCCGTTCAGGTAGTAGCGGATGTCCTGCTGCGCCATGGCGAAGTGGACCATTGCCAGCAGGTGCTTGAAGGTCTTCTGCGGCAGGCTGACGCTGGCGTTGAATTCGCTGGCTTCGGCAACGGTCGGGAATTCCTCTGCGGCCAGCGTCTGCAGTGCGAAGCGGCTCTTGCCGGATTGCACTGTCATGCGCTTGTCGTTGAGCGACAGGGCCACGTCGCCGTCAGGCATGGCGCGCAGGATGTCCAGCAGCTTGCGCGCGGCCACGGTGGTGGCAACGCTGTCGCTGCCAACGCCGCATTCGGCGTGCGTGGTGATCTGGATCTCGATGTCGGTCGAGAGGAAGGAAACGTTGGACCCGGACTTGCGAATCAGCAGATTGGCCAGGATCGGGAGGGTGTGGCGGCGCTCCACGATGCCGCTCACGATTTGCAGCGGACGCAGCAGGTTGTCTCGCGAGGTTTTGACCAATTGCATTGAATTTATCCTTCGTCGTTTGTAATCGGCGACCGCAGAACGCAAACAACTCCAAATTCACTTAGGAATCAAGGAGTTAATATGCCATTGTACCAAGGATAAGCCGCTGCGGTGAAGCGGGGCGGGACCGGCCGGCGGGCCAGCTGTGCACAAAAAGCCACGCTGGCGCAAACCGTACTTGCCATCCCGTCCCGACTCACCGCAAAGCCTTATCAGTGGCCATTTTCCGGACACTTGCCCCGGCGACGCTGACGTTAATTCCCCAGGCGCCACGGGATGTCCGAGGCGCGCACCCTACAGTATGCCAGCCCCGAGGGGCCGACCCTTCAAAACGCCTTCCCGGGGGTACCCCGGGCATCGGCCATGCATCAGCCCTTGAGCGTTTGCTCCAGCACGTGCAGCTCGTGGTTCAGCTGCGCATCCTTGCTGCGTTCGTCGGCGATCTTGCGCACGGCGTGCAGCACGGTGGTGTGGTCGCGGCCGCCAAAGAGCTCGCCGATTTCGGGCAGGCTCTTCTGCGTCAGCTCCTTGGCCAGGTACATCGCAATCTGGCGCGGCCGTGCAATATTGGCAGGCCGCTTTTTCGAGTACATGTCAGCGACCTTGATGTTGTAGAAATCCGCGCAGGTCTTCTGGATGTTCTCCACAGAGATCTGGCGGTTCTGCACGGTCAGCAGATCCTTGAGCGCTTCGCGCGTCACCTCGATGGTGATGTCCTTGCCGTGGAAGTTGCTGAACGCCAGGATCTTGCGCAGCGCGCCTTCCAGCTCACGCACGTTTGAGCGCAGGTGCTTGGCGACAAAGAAGGCAACTTCTTCGGGCACGTTGACGCTTTCCGCGGCGGCCTTCTTCATCAGGATGGCCACGCGCATTTCAAGCTCGGGCGGCTCGATGGCCACGGTCAGGCCCGAGTCAAAGCGCGAGATCAGGCGGTCGTCGATGCCGCTGATTTCCTTGGGGTAGGTATCGCTGGTGATGATCACCTGCGCCCGGTTGGCAATCAGGGCCTCGAAGGCATAGAAGAACTCTTCCTGCGTGCGGTTCTTGCCAGAGAAGAACTGGATATCGTCGATCAGCAGCAGGTCCAGCGAGTGGTAGTAGCGCTTGAACTCGTCGAACGCCTTGCGCTGGTACGCCTTGACCACGTCAGAGACGTACTGCTCGGCGTGGATGTAGCGGATGCGCGCGCGCGGGTTCTCCAGCAGCATGTAGTTGCCGATGGCGTGGATCAGGTGAGTCTTGCCCAGGCCCACGCCGCCATAGAGATACAGCGGGTTGTACGACTTGCCCGGGTTGTTGGCCACCTGGATGGCCGCGGCGCGCGCCAGCTGGTTGGCTTTACCAGTGACGAAGTTGTCAAAGGTCAGGATCGGGTTCAGGCGCGAGCGCTCATGCACCGTGTCGCTGGGCTGGTGGCCGGGCATCGGCGTGGCGCCGCCCATCTGCGGGTGGGGCTGATGGGACGGGTGCGGTTGCTGGGGTTGCTGCGGCTGCACGCGGTAGGAACGGGCACTGGCCTCGGCGGGGTCCATGTGGACTACGTCGATCTCGCCCATGTCCGCGCCGTGCTGCGGATGATGCTGGCCGGGGTGCTGGCCGCCCATGCCCGGGGCCTGGGCGCGCGCGCCGGCCGGGACCGGGGCTGCGGATGGCATGCCGGCCGGATTGCCGTACTGAGGCTGGCCCATGCCGTACGCGGCTGCGTTGGGGTACTCGCCATAGCCGGGCTGGCCGGGCATGGCAAACGTGGCCTGTCCGCCCATCGGCTGGGCGCCGGGATAGCCGGCCATGCCCGTACCCGGTGCTGCGTGGCCGTCCATGCCGCCCGGGCCCATGCCGGGCTGGGCCGGCTGCATATAGGCAGCGGCACGGCCCGACGCGGCGGGATCCAGCACGAACTGGACGCTGACCTGCGCTTCCCAGTACTCGCAGGCCAGTGCGGTGATGCGCCCCGAAAACTGGCTCTTGACCCAGTCCAGCTTGAAACGGTTGGGCGCGGCAATGCGCAGCGCGTGCGTTTCTTCATCGAACGCAACGGGCGCCAGCGGCTTGATCCACGTTTTGAACTGTTGCGGCGTCAGCTCGCGCTCTAATTGCGCTGCTGCCGCCTGCCAGAAATCTTGCATTGTTTGTTTTTTGGTAATCGTACCCGGCCGCAATTCAGCGGTTCCCCCGGCACGCCACAAGCAGCATCTACGCCGCGCGATCCGGGCCATCCTTACCGTATTAGGAATCAATTCCGTTCGGTGAGGCCTCCGCGGCATGCCAATGCAGCCGCCAGCGAGCCTTCAGGTTCGCTGCACTGGCGTGCGTTCAGTCATGCGTTGCCGCGGTGGGAGCCCGGGTTGCGCCTGCGCCACGCAGCCCGTGTTGTGTTTGGACCCGGATTGTACCCCCGCCCCTGAGTTATCCACAAAGGATAAGTCTGTGGATAACTTGTGCAAATGCAGTGGATTTGTGTGCACAACCCTTGCTGTGATGCGGGTTTCCGGGGTGCGGAAACGGGGAAAATTTCAGGCAAAACAGGGACTTCGCCTGTGGATGACCATGCTGGTGGTGGCCTGGAGGGCACATTCAGTTACCCACCGCGCGTTGTGGACAATGGCGCACCACGGGCCACTGAGCGGTGTAGCAATTGTGCCCTTGCACACAGACTTGCGCCTTGACAGCGCCGGAGAAAATCGTTTAAATGGCGGGTTCTGCGATGCGGCAGGGGATCACGTATGCGCATCGCCGGGTCTGGCCTGTTCGTACCGTCCGCGCCCACAGGCCACCCCGCCTGCAGCGCGCGCCATTCGGCCGGCAGCAAAGACAGAACCAGAATCGTCGGACACGCCGCGGCAGTTTCTTGCTTGCGGCAGCCCCATGCGAACCATACGCGGCGGCCACGGCACCCCGGCACCGGCCGGAGTCGGGCGAGCCAAGATCAACCAGAGAGTGCAACATGAAACGTACCTACCAACCTTCCGTTACCCGCCGCAAGCGTACCCACGGTTTCCGCGTGCGCATGAAGACCCGCGGCGGCCGTGCCGTCATCAACGCACGCCGCGCCAAGGGCCGCAAGCGCCTGGCCATCTGAGGCCCGGGCGACCGGCCTGACGGCGCGCCCGGCGCCGGCTGCAGCGTACCGCAGCCGTGCCGCGCAGCCGTCAATGCCCACCGCCTCGGCTTCAGGTCGGCCGGCCGCTTGCCGCAGGGCGCCGCTTTTGCGCCAGCAGTAGTATTCGCCAGCGCTCACCAGTGTCACCCAGCGTGTCAGCCCATGCCTTCCCCAAAGCCGCGAGGCTAACAAAGACGGATGAGTTTTCATCCGTTTTTGCTTTGCGGCCCCGGCGGCGCAGCCCGCATTTCGTGCTCTACGTGCGCGCCAATGACCGTCCGGAAGGCCGGCTTGGCGTGGTGGTCGGCAAGAAGTTCGCGCCGCGCGCGGCTGAGCGCAACCTGGTGAAGCGCATGGCGCGCGAGCTGTTCCGCCAACGCCGTGAGCACCTGGCTGGGCGCGACGTGCTGCTGCGCCTGCAAGCCAAGTTTCCGCGCGCGGAATTTGCAACGCGCGCGGCGGTCCGAAGGGCATGCGCGGCGGAAATCGCCAGCCTGCTCGACGTAGCGGCCAAGCCACTGCCGCCACCCGCACCGCCTGCCTCGCCCTCGGCACCGCCACCCGCGGCGCCACCGGCGAGCCCCTCGCAAAGCCAGCCACCAGGCCTTCCGGCCTGAACCGCCTGCCATGAAGCGAATCCTGCTTGCCCTGCTGCGTATCTACAAGATCGCCCTGAGTCCCTACCTGGGCTCGCAGTGCCGCTTCCTGCCGACCTGTTCCGACTACGCCCGCGACGCCGTCATCCATTACGGCGCCGCGCGCGGCAGCTGGATGGCCGCCTGTCGGCTGTGCCGCTGCCATCCTTTCGCCCAAGGCGGGTATGATCCCGTGCCGGGCACGGAAGCTGACGACACTGCCAGGCCGGACACCCACGCGGGCCGTTCCGTCCATGCCGCCGCAGGCCATGCGCCTGTTGCGATCCGTCTGCCCAGACCCTGATTTCTCCGACCACAGCCAGACATGGATATCAAACGCACCATCCTCTGGGTCATCTTCTCGATGGCCCTCGTGCTGCTCTACGACAACTGGCAGCGCTCCCAAGGCCATGCGTCGATGTTCTTCCCGAGCACGACGCAACAGGCCGCTTCGGCGCCCGCCGCCAGCGGCGCTGCCGCCCAGGGCGACGTGCCCAAGGCCAACGTGGCGCCAGGCGCAGCGGGTACCGCTGCCCCGGCCGCGCCGCAGGCCGCGGCCCAGCCCGCTGGCGAGAAGATCGTGGTGACCACCGACACGGTGCGCGCCGAGATCGACACCGCCGGCGGCATTGTGTCGCGCCTGGAGCTGCTCAAGGAGCATGAGAAGGACGGCAAGCCGGTGGTGCTGTTCGAGCGCGACAACGTGCGCACCTACATGGCACGCTCGGGCCTGATCGGCGGCGGCGACCTGCCCAACCACACCACGGTGTTCACCGCCGCCCCGGGCCCGCGCACGCTGGACGGCGCCGAGCAGCTGGAAGTGGCGCTGACCGCTGAGAAGAACGGCGTGAAGCTGGTCAAGACCTATGTGTTCCACAAGGGCACGTATGTGGTCGACACCAAGTTCGCGGTGACCAACGCGGGTGCCGCGCCGGTCTCGCCGACGCTGTACCTGGAACTGGCGCGCGACGGCAGCAAGGTCGAGCAGTCGCAGTTCTACAGCACCTTCACCGGCCCGGCCATCTACACCGACGCCGACAAGTACCACAAGATCAACTTTGAAGACGTGGCCAAGGGCAAGGCCAGCGTGCCGGCCGCCGCCAACAATGGCTGGGTGGCGATGGTGCAGCACTACTTTGCCTCGGCCTGGATCCCGCAGACCGGCAAGGAGCACAGCTTCTACGTCCAGCAGATCGACCCGAACCTGTACCGCGTGGGCGTCCAGCAGCCGCTGGGTGAACTGGCCCCGGGCGCCACGGTGACCACCGATGCGCGCCTGTTCGCCGGCCCGCAGGAAGAGCACATGCTCGAGAAGATCGCCCCGGGCCTGGAGCTGGTGAAGGACTATGGCTGGCTGACCATCCTGGCCAAGCCGCTGTTCTGGCTGCTGGAGAAGCTGCACGGCTTCCTGGGCAACTGGGGCTGGTCGATCATCGCGCTGACGGTGCTGATCAAGCTGGTGTTCTTCCCGCTGTCGGCGGCAAGCTACAAGTCCATGGGCAAGATGAAGGACCTGCAGCCGCGCATGACGTCGATCCGCGAGCGTTACAAGAACGACCCGCAGAAGATGAACCAGGAGATGATGGGGCTGTACAAGACCGAGAAGGTCAACCCGCTCGGCGGCTGCCTGCCCATCGTGATCCAGATCCCGGTGTTCATCGCGCTGTACTGGGTGCTGCTGTCGTCGGTGGAAATGCGCGGCGCGCCGTGGCTGGGCTGGATCCATGACCTGTCGGTGCCGGATCCGTTCTACATCCTGCCGATCGTGATGGCCGTGTCGATGTTCGTGCAGACCAAGCTGAACCCGACCCCGCCGGACCCGGTGCAGGCCAAGGTCATGGCGATCATGCCGCTGGTGTTCTCGGTGATGTTCTTCTTCTTCCCGGCCGGCCTGGTGCTGTACTGGGTGGTGAACAACATCCTGTCGATCGCCCAGCAATGGCAGATCAACCGCATGCTCGGCAAGGGCAAGGTGGCAGTGGTGGCCAAGAGCTGAAGCTGTTGCAAGTTGCGGTAAGCAAAAAGCCCGGCAGTGATGCCGGGCTTTTTGTTTGATGGATCGGGGCGCTGACAGCCATCACCCCTCACTGACCACCGCCCGCCTATAGCGCAACCATGTCGAAATCCGCTTTCGCCATGCCGCACTCCGGGCAGCTCCACTCCAGCGGGACCGCGCCCCACGGTGTGCCGGGCGCGATCCCGTGCTCGGGCATGCCGAGCGCTTCTTCATAAACGAATCCACAGATACGGCACTGCCAGATGGTCATGCGGCCCCCCGCAGCGAGGGCGCGCGGGTAGAGACGCCGGCGGCGCGCGCGGTGTCTTCGATCTCTTCGACCAGCGGGGCGATGCGCGCCAGCTCGGCGCGGTTGTCGTCGTCCCATGGATGGAAGCCGGGGCGGAAGTAGCTGAGCCATTCCGGGATCATCTTGGGCAGCACGGCGGGCGCGGCCCACAAAAAGCGCAGCACGCCGCCAAACCCGGTCAGCTTGTTGCGGCAGCCCTTGTCGCCCATCACCAGCGCGATGTGGAACACGAACACCATGGCCCAGAACGTCACGGTGGTGGTCAGCATGGTGAAGGTGCGCAGGAAGTAGCGGTAGGGGCCGGGCTTCATCACCGTGTTCCAGACATCGTAGGCCACGGCCTTGTGCTCGGTTTCTTCCAGCGCGTGCCAGGTCCACACTTGCCGGTAGCCGGTCTCAGAGGCCGCGCCCATGTGGCGCTGATCCTGCAGCAGGCCGCCTGCCAGCATCGCGGTGTAGTGCTCCAGCGCGATGGTGTGGGCCAGCTGCCAGGACTTGGGCAGGATCTTGCGCAGCACGTCCAGCAGCTTCCACACCGTGCGGTCCAGCGCCGCGGCGGGCAGGCCGGCGTCTTCCATCAGCCGGTTGTAGAGGATGTGCTCGCGCGTGTGCATCGCTTCCTGGCCGATAAAGCCGGCGATGGCGCGGCTCAGTTCGGGGTCTTTCACCTGGTCGCGGTAGTTGCGCACGCTGTCCATGAAGAAGCGCTCCCCGGCGGGGAAGAAGATCGACAGCGCGTTGATGAAATGGGTGATGTGACGGCCCCGTTCGTGCCAGTCGCTGATGCGCTCTGGCGGCAGGTGGGGATGCACGTCGCGGCGGACTGGCATCATGGCGGTCTCCTTGGGTGAAGGCCGGCGCGTGTTGCGCCGGTGGAAATTCATTGGGCTGCCAGGAACGGCAGCAGGTCTGCGGCCACACGTTGCGGGTCTTCTTCCATCGGCACGTGGCCAAGCCCCGCATAGCGGCGCAGCTGCGCGCCGGGGATGCGCTCGGCGAACGCCTGCGCGTGCGCGGGCGGGATCCAGCGGTCGCGCTCGCCCCACAGCACCAGCGTGGGCGCGCGCACGCTGCCGAGCAGGTGGGTGTCAAGCTGGGCAAAGTCGAGCTTGGGCACCATCTTGCCGACGGCCTCGCGGCTGCCTTCGGCGTAGAAGAAGTCGACGTAGCGGCGGAAGGTGGATTCCGGCACGCGCGAGGCGTCGCCATAGACGTCGCGCGTGGCGGCGCGGATGATGAACTCGGGCAGCATCCACGGTGCCGACCAGCGCACCGGCGCATGGCGGAACAGGTCGATGTAGATCGGCAGCCGCATCGGGAAGCCGGCGGCATCGATCAGCACCAGCTTGTCGACCGCATCGGGCCGGCGCACCGCCAGGTCCCACGCGATCAGCCCGCCCAGCGAGTTGCCGATGATGCTGGCGCGGCCCACGTTCACCGCGGCCAGGAAGGCGTCGATGAAATCGCGGTAGCGGTGCACGTCCATGGTTTCGATGCGGCCGCGCGCATCGCGCAGCGGCCCGGTCAGCCCGAACGGGGCGAGGTCCAGCCGCAGCACGCGGTAGCGCTGCGCCAGCACTGGCACGATCCCTTGCCACGTATGCAGCGAAGCGCCGAAGCCGTGGATCAGCACAAGGGTCTCGCCGTCGGCGGGGCCTTCATCGGTGTAGTGCACCATCGCATCCAGCACGCGCACCCAGCGCGAGGCCGGCAGCGCATGGCGCTGCGCCAGCGTGGCGCGCGACAGGCTGAACAGCCCTACGCGGCCTTGCCCGAACCAGCGCGTCAGCGCACCCGGTGGCGCCAGCAGCGAAGCATCCTGTTCGATCGCGAGCCGGTTCACGGGCGCTCTCCCTGGCCGATCGAGGCCGGTGCCGCGACGGGACCCAGATCGCGCTTGCGGCGCGTCTCGCGCACCACCAGCGACTGGTACGCAGCCGGCAGCAGCCGCGCCATGGCATCGGCGGCGTAGGCGTCGGGTCCGATCAGCACGCGCCGGCGGTTGCGGCGCACGCCTTCCAGGATCACGCGCGCGGCCTTGTCGGGCGAGGTGATGAAGAATTTCTCGAACTCATCCTTGCCGTGCTGCGCGTCGCGCACCAGGAAGCCGTTGACGCTGGATGACACGCGGCTGGCCTGGGCGATATTGGTCTTGATGCCCCCCGGGTGCACGGTGGTGGCCGACACGCCGCAGTCCATCAGGTCCAGCTCCTGCCGCAGCGATTCGGTGAAGCCGCGCACCGCGTACTTGCTGGCGTTGTAGGCGCCCATGCCGGGCTGGGCAAAGATGCCGAAGATGCTCGACGTATTGACCACGTGGCCGTCGCCGCTGGCCTTCAGGTACGGCAGAAAGGCCTTGGTGCCGTACACCACGCCCCAGAAGTTGATGCCCATGATCCATTCCAGGTCGTCGTAGCTCATGCCCTCGACGGTGCTGGACAGCGCCACGCCGGCGTTGTTGAAGATCAGGTTGATGCGGCCGTGGGCCTCGGCGGCCGCGGCGGCCCACGCGTAGACCGCGGCGCGGTCGGCCACATCCACGGTGTGTTGTGTGATGCGGGCCTGCGGTGCGGCGGCCATGGCCTGGGCCACGGTCTGCGCCAGCCCGGCCTCGTTGCGGTCTGACAGCGCCAGGTGGCAGCCCTGCCGTGCCAGCGCCACCGCCAGCGCGCGGCCGATGCCCGAGCCGGCGCCGGTGATCGCGGCAACCTTGTTGCGGAAGTCCTTCATGTCCGGTCTCCTTCCGGTGATGTCGTTCTTTTGGGTGTGAGTCAGGGGGAATGCGTGTATGTCAGGCACCGGCGACCGTGGCGATATCGGCCGACCCGGGCTGCATGGCGGTCTCGTCCGGCAATGCGCGCCGCACCGGGTACAGGTCGTAGTCGGTCATGCGAAAGCTCGCCGTGGCGCGGCGGAACTGCCAGGTGAAGCCCGGCCACAGCGTGGTGTTGCGGCCGCTGCGCGGGTCGATGTACCAGCTGGCGCATCCGCCGGCGGACCAGATCGCATGGCCCAGCCGCGCCTGCAGCCGTTCGTTGAAGCGGCGCTGCACCGGCTCGCGCACGTCCACCGCCTGCACACCTTCGCGGCGCATCTGCTGCAGGGCGTCCGCGATATAGGCCACCTGCGACTCGATCATGAACACCATCGAGCTGTGGCCCAGCCCGGTATTGGGGCCGACCACGAAGAACAGGTTGGGGAAGCCCGCTACGGTGGTGCCCAGGTAGGCCTGCGCGCCGTCGCGCCAGGCATCGACCAGGTCCACGCCGTCAAGGCCCGAGATCACGCCGCGCGGCATCGGGTCGGTGGCATGGAAGCCGGTGCCCAGGATGATGCAGTCCGCCGGCCGGCGGGTGCCGTCACGCAGCACCACCGCGTCGCGCTCCACGCGGGCGATGCCGGTGGTGACCACGTCCACGTTGTCGCGCGTCAGCGCTGGGTAGTAGTCGTTGGAGATCAGCACGCGCTTGCAGCCGATGGTGTAGTCGGGCGTCAGCGTTGCGCGCAAGGCGGGGTCGCGCACCTGCCTGGCCAGATGGCGGCGCGCGACGCGCTCCACCACCTTCATGATCTTCGGATGCAGCACAAAGCCCAGCACGCGCGATTCCAGCATCCAGTAGATGCCGGTGCGCACCAGCGTCTGCGTGAACGGCAGGCGGCGGAACAGCCAGCGCTCGGTCGCGCTGACCTCGCGGTCCGGCTTGGGCATGATCCACGGCGGGGTGCGCTGGTACAGGTCCAGCTGCGCCACCTGCGGCGCGATCTGCGGCACGAACTGGATTGCGCTGGCGCCGGTGCCGATCACGGCCACGCGCTTGCCGGCGAGCGCATAGGCGTGGTTCCAGTGCTGCGAGTGGAAGCACTCGCCCTCGAACGAGTCCAGCCCCGGGATATTGGGGGTCGAAGGCCGGCTCAGCCCGCCCATGCCGGAGACCAGCACGCGCGCCCGCACCACCTTGCCGTCGGCCATCTCCAGGCGCCACACCTGCGCGGCCTCGTCCCAGGCGGCGTGGCGCAGCTCATGGTGCAGCCGCAGGTGCGGGCGCAGGCCGAAGCGGTCGGTGCAGCCTTCCAGGTAGGCGCGAATCTCCGGCTGGGTGGAGAACATGCGCGACCAGTCTGGGTTCGGCGCGAAGGAAAAGGAATACAGGTGCGACTGCACATCGCAGGCGCAGCCCGGGTAATGGTTGTCGCGCCAGGTGCCGCCGACGGAGCCGGCCTTCTCGAAGATCAGGAAGTTGCGCTCGCCGCGCTCGCGCAGCCGTATCGCCATGCCGAGGCCGGCAAAGCCACTGCCGATGATGGCAATGTCTGTGTGCTCAAGGGCAGGGGATGCCTGCTGCGGCAGCTCCGCGGGTGCATTCATGGGCGCTCCTCACCGTTATTACAGTGTTTATTGTGACATTGATGGATGTCATCGTAGGAAGCGCAGGGCAGGTGGTCAATGCCGTGAGTTGAAGGATGGTTCTAATTTTTGGGGATTTCCAGCGGCGTTTGGCGCACATGAAACAAGGCTATGCCACCCCGCAGGCGCTTGCGCCGTGGGATCCAGTCGTGCGTTTGAAACCGGGAGGTTTTTTTCAGGCTTCGCGGATCACGAAGGCGTGGGCGCAACATCGGGGCCCTAGGCCGCCCGTCCCTTGCGCCGCCAGCCATGCGGCGTTTCACCGGTCCAGCGCTTGAAGGCGTGGGTGAAGGCACTCTGCTCGGAATAGCCGAGCCGCATCGCGCACTGCGCGAGGCTGATGCCGGGATCGGCAAGATACTGTTCCGCCAGCGCGCGCCGCACGTTATCCACAAGCTGTGAATAACTGATGCCCTGCGCCTGCAGCCGCCGCTGCAGGGTGCGCACGGGCATGCCCAGGTGCGCGGCCACATCGGCAATCGGCAGTTCTCCCTGTGGCAGCCGCCCGCTGATATAGGCACGCGCCTGCGCCAATGCGTCGGCGCCAGCCGGCACGATCTGCTGCAGCTGGGTATCGGCGATGCGCGTCATCTGCGCCTGCATGCCCGCGTCGGCCTGCAGCGACGGCAGGTCCAGCAAGGCCCGTTCGATATGCATGGCATGGCGCGCGGCGTTGAAGACCACGGGGCAGCCGAACACCTCGGCATGCAGGCGGGTATCGGCCGGCGCGGGATGCGGGAATTCCACCTGCGTGGCCACGTGCTGCGCACCGATCAGCCAGCGCGCGAACACCACCCAGGTTGCCATGTGCAGCTCATGCGCATGGCGCGACAGCGGGCCATGCCGCGCTTCCCAGGTCATGCAGGCGGCCTGCGGCGTTTCGATCAGGCGGGTGCCGCCGATATCGTTGGCCAGCACCTCATAGCGGATGCCTTGCAGGATGGCGTCGCGCACGGTGGGCGTGGTCAGCACCACGTAGCCCATCTCGGCATAGTGGCGCGGCGCGAAGGCGGCGCCGGCGCGCAGGCCGACATCGGGATCGCCGGTGACCTGCTCCAGCCAGTCGAGCAGCGCCAGGTAGGCGGCACCGGGAATGCGCGTGGCGGTCTGCGCACCAGTGGCGTGCAGCAGCTCGGGCGACACGCCGACGGCGCGCAGCTGTTCGGCCGGGGCAATGCCCTGGCGCGCGCCGTGGTCGAGCACGGCGCGGAGGTAGGCGAGCGAGACGGTGCCCAATGCGGTGCCCGCTGGCCTACCACTGGCACCGCCGTCGGGCTGGTTGGCGCGTGGCATCAAATCACCTGTCATGCGGGATCAAGACCGGGCACCGATCTTTATCCAAACTCCGGGTAGCGTCAATGCGGGCCTGCCCCCGCCTGAATACAACAGACCGACGCAAGGAGACAACATGCCCCCCAATCATCCACACCGCCGTGCGGATGCCGATGCCGAGGCGCTGCACGCGCTGACGCGGCGCGGCTTCCTGAAAGTCGGCCTCGGCTTCTCGGCCGCGCTGGCCTGTACCGCGCTGGTGCCGTCGCTGGCTGGCTGCTCGTCGGCCGATCCCGCGCCGCAGGCCGGCATGACCTGGCTGCGCCCGGAAGACGTGGCGATGTTCCGCGCGCTGCTGCCGGCCATCGTCACCGAGCTGGCCGAAGCGCCGCCGCCGCGGCGCGCGACCCTGGAGCAGGACGCGCTGCGCAATATCGACGCGACCTGCGCCGCGATGGGCGCGGGCGCGCAAGCCGAGCTGCGCAAGCTGTTCGGCCTGCTTGCCAGCATGCCGCTGCGCTGGGCGCTGACCGGCATCCGCCAGGACTGGAGCGCGGCCACGCCCACCCAGGTTCAGTCCTTCCTGGCGCGCTGGCGCGCCAGCCGCCTGGCCACGCTCAATGCCGGCGCGGTGGTGCTGGTCAAGCTCACCAGCGTGGGCTACTACGTACTGCCCGCCGCGTGGGCGGGCAGCGGCTATCCCGGCCCCAATGCGGCCGTCTACAAGGCGCTGCACGCCTGATCCCCGACATGGCCATCGACAATCTCTACGACGCCGGCATCGCCGCCGGCTGGAAGGTACTGGACGCTGCAACCTTCACCACCACGCGCACGCTGGATGCCGACGTCGTCATCGTCGGCAGCGGCGCGGGCGGCGGCATCAGCGCCGAGGCGCTCAGCCGCGCGGGCCTGCGCGTGGTGTTGCTGGAAGAGGGGGCGCTGCGCACCTCGGACAGCTTCCGCGACATGGACGAGAAGCGGGCCTACCGCGAGCTGTACCAGGAGGCCGCGGCGCGCGCCACGGCCGACGGCGCCATCGCCATCCTGCAGGGCCGCTCCGTCGGCGGCAGCACCACGGTCAACTGGTCGTCGAGCTTCCGCACGCCGCCGCAGACGCTGGCGCACTGGGCCACGCACCACGCCGTCACCGGCCACAGCGAGGCCGACATGGCGCCGTGGTTCAAGCAGGTGGAAGAGCGCCTGGGCATCGCGCCATGGGCGATGGCGCCCAATCCCAACAACGACGTGCTCAAGCGCGGCTGCGAAACGCTGGGCTGGGAATGGCACGTGATCCCGCGCAACGTGAAGGGCTGCTGGAACTCGGGCTATTGCGGGCTGGGCTGCCCGGTCAATGCCAAGCAGTCGATGCTGGTATCGACCATTCCCGCGGCACTGGCCAGCGGCGCGACGCTGGTGCACCGCGTGCGCGTGCGCACGCTGGACCATGACGGCAAGCGCGTGCAGTCGGTCACCGGCGAGGCGCTGGGCGCGGACGGCTATACGCCGACCGGGGTCGGCGTGGTCGTGCGGGCCAAACACTTCATCGCCGCCGGCGGCGCCATCAACACGCCGGCGCTGCTGCTGCGCTCGCGCGTGCCGGACCCGCATGAGCGGCTGGGATTGCGCACGTTTATCCATCCAGTGAATATCAGCATCGCCAAGATGCCGGAGCGCATTGATCCCTATTATGGCGCACCGCAATCAATCGCTTCCGACCACTTCCAGTGGAAGGACGGCGCGACCGGGCCGATGGGCTACAAGCTGGAGGTGCCGCCATTGTTCCCCGGCATCAGCGCGGGCGTGGTCAACGGTGTGGGCGAGGCGCTGCGCCGCGACATGGCGCAACTGCCCCATACCAACGCCATGCTGGCACTGCTGCGCGACGGCTTTGTGCCCGAGAGCACCGGCGGGCGCGTGCGGCTGGCGCCCGACGGCAGCCCGCTGCTGGACTATGAGATGAGCGACTACGCCTGGGACGGCGTGCGGCGCGCTTGGCTGAGCATGGCGCAGGCGCAGTTTGCCGCCGGCGCGGAGCGCGTGCGGCCCGCGCACCTGGATGCTGCGGAGTACCGCAACTGGCCGGAGGCGCGCGACGCCATCGCGCAACTGCCGCTCAAGCCGTTCCGCACCGCGCTGTTCACCGCGCACCTGATGGGCGGCTGCGGCATGAGCGACGATGCGCGCGGCGGCGTGGTGGACAGCCATGGCAACCACCACCAGCTGGCCAACCTGTCGGTATTCGACGGCTCGGTGTTCCCGACCAGCGTGGGGGCCAATCCCCAATTGTCAGTGTTCGCGCTGACGGCGCAGAATGCGGACGCGCTGGCCCGGAGCCTCACGTCATGATGTATTGGCCGCGCAAGCCTGCAATGTCCTGCGTTGCAGGCATCCGGCATGGCTGCTCCATGCAGGCTGCGGGCGACATTGTTGTGCGATTCCCCACACCAGCGGCGCAATTAGAATGCCCACTCCAATTCAGGTCTTGTGAAACGCTCGAAGTGGTGGATAGGCTTCGTACAGCTGTTTCAAGCATCCGTATGCCGTCAGAGCAGGGAGCGGAACAGCGTAGCAAATTGCTAAGGGGTTTAAGGCAGCAACGAAGAGAGACGCCCCCATGAAGACCGGCAAAAGCTCGGCAGGAGACACCAAGGCCCGGATTCTCGACGCCACGGAAAAGTTGTTTACCGAGGTCGGCTATGAAGCCACCTCGCTCAGGCAGGTCACGTCGCGCGCCATCGTCAACCTGGCCGCCGTGAACTACCACTTCCGCAGCAAAGACATCATGATGCACGCGGTGCTGAGCCGGCGGCTGGATCCGCTCAACGCGCGGCGCCTGGCGCTGCTCGATGCGTGCGAAGCGCGCTGGCCCGGCAACAGCATCCGCTGCGAGCACGTGATGGGTGCGCTGTTCGTGCCCGCGCTGCAGATGGCACGCGATCCGTCGGTGGGCGGGCCGTCGTTCCTGCGGCTGCTCGGGCGCGTGTATTCGGACACCTCGCCCTTTATCCAGCAATACCTGCTGGAGCACTACGCCCCGGTGTACGGGCGCTTCTTCGACGCCTTCTCGCGCGCCATTCCGGGGCTGCCGCGGCATGAACTGGGCTGGCGCCTGCAGTTTGCGCTCAAGGCGCTGGCCGGCGTGCTGGCCGGCGAAGAGCTCACCAACCTGCTGCCGGCGTTCACGCAGGGCCGGCAGATGAGCGATGCACACGTGCTGGCCCAGCTCACCGCCATGGTGGAAGCTGTGCTGAACGTGGCGCAACCCAGTGCGGATGAGTTCTCGGCCCTGCAGTCGGTGTTCGAGCTCGGCGAGCAGCAGCAGGCCGAGCAGCGCGCCAGCAGGCTGGCCGCAGCGCAATGCACCGATGACCTGGGTACCAGTTACGCCGCGATCGCGGCAACCGTGGGCGATGCGGCCAGCCAGACCGCCGCCGCCCTCGGCAAGGCCCGCATCAGCGCACGCACCGTGCGCAATGAGGGCACCAAACGCTCAGCCGTGACCAGCATGCCGGTCCGCGCGCGCGAGCAAACCGTGAGCTTCCCCAGCAACCCGCTGGATGACTGGATGCGAATGCGCACCAGGACATAGCGGCGCGCGCCGCACCCGGTTACCGCCGGGCCGGTGCCACCGTCCTCACGCAAAAACTGAACCGTCGATCCATCCAGCGAGGCCACGCACAGGCCCCGCGGACCCCGTGCGCCTTATCGGATTTTCCAAGGGCGCGGCGGTGGCCCCGTTCGCGCCTGCGCTGCCCGCGCTCCGCCCCTGGCGGACATCTTGAGGAGGAAGCTGCCATGTCGATCCAACCGCTTTACCTTGCCGCTGTCGCCGGTGCCGTCATCGGACTGCTGGCTGCGCCACTGGCCATGCCCCTCGTGGCCATGGCCCAGACGGCCACAACCACTGCCGCCGCGGGCACGGGCTATGACGGCCTGCCATCCGCACAGCAAGCCGCACTGTTCTCGCGCCAGGTCGCCAGCGGCGAACTCGCGCGACTGTCCGATGAGCAGGCGCTGGCCGTGTTCCAGGCGCTGCAGCCGGATGCGCTGCTGAAATGGGCCCGCGCCGAGATGAACCGCTATCCCGAGTACGAGTACTGGATGTCGCGCCAGGAACGGCTCAACAACCAGTGGCAGGACCAGCCCGCGAAGATGCAGATCCGTTACCGCCACGCGCCGCGGCAGCTCTATGCCAAGTGGCTGCCCGGCGGCGCGCAGTCGGGCCAGGAAATCATCTACGACGAAACCCGCCGCAAGGACGAGATGTACGGCCACCTGGGCGGCATGCTGGGCTTCACCTCGATGTGGATCGGACTGGACGGCACGCTGGCGCGTTCGCAGTCCAACCACACCGTGCGCGACCTGGGCTTCCAGTTCGTGCTGTCGATGCTGGAGCGCGACGCCAGGTCCCTGCGTGCCGCCGGCCTGTCCGAGAAATACAGCAAGGCCGAGATGGTGCAGGAGCAGGGCGTGCGCATGGTGGCGCTGACCTGGGACCTGCCGGCCGGCGCGCCGCAGTACTACGCCAAGAAGGTGCAGCTGATGCTGGACCTGAAGCATCCCTATATCCGCGTGGAAACCGCCTGGGATGCCGACGGCAACATGGTCGAGAAGATCGTGTTCGACAAGCTGGTGCGCAAGACCTTCGAGGCCTCGGCGTTCGATCCGGCCAATCCTGACTATCGCTTCTGAGATGGAGCCATTCGGCGCGCGCCGTGCGTTTGAATCGCTGGCCGCGCCGCTTGGCGCGCAGTCCGTGCAACACCCGCAATCCACAGCCACATGCGGCATGCACGCCAGGCGCGCCTGTTTGGAACGGCCGCTCTATTGACGCAAAAACACGCGAGCGGCGAGAGTCGCCGCACCCGGGAGGGATCCGGCCGCAGAGCCGGACACCAGATCCAGAACCAGGGGTCGCCAAGAAAAAATCAGGAGACAGGCAATGACCATGTCGATGCTTCGACGCAGCACTTTGGTTTTGACAGGGGTGAGCCTTGCCGCGGCGCTGGCCGGCTGCGGTGGTGGCGGCGGCGATGAAGAGGCGCCGCGCGCCAGCACGCAGGCGCCGCCGCAATGCGCGGACACGGGCACGTGCCCCACGCAGGGGCCGGTCACCATCGGCGGCCCGCCGGGGTCGTTGTGCCCGGCGGCACTGGACTACGGCACCACCTTCACCGGCGGCTCCGGCGCGGGCGAACTGGTGAAGCTGCGCTTCGACACCGCGGCACGCACCTACCAGCTGGAGATCATCGAGTCGCCGGTGCCCAAGCAACCCGGCAGCGTCAGCCCGACGCGCGCGGGCGTGACCTTTACCGGCACCTTCGCCAACATGACCTCGCTGCCGACCGCCGAGCAGAACCGCTGCGCCGTCGCGCTGCAGACGGCCACGGCGTCAGACGGCACCTCGCAGGCCAATATCGACAGCGCCAGGCCGCCAGTGATCTTCCTGGGCAACGGCGTCGCCGGCGGCGGCATCCCGGGTGCCACCATCTCCTACCCGGGCGTGCTCGGGCTGGGCGCGATCCCGGCCACCACGTTCCCGTTCTACCCGGTGCTGGCATTCGCACAGACCGAGACCGACTTCACCAGGGTGGCCGGCAGCTACAACCTGCTGGGCTACCACCAGGTGCCGTCCGGCGGCTCGCTGACTTCGTCGAGCCACTTCACGCCCGCGACCGCGCAGACCACCGAGACGCTCAACGCCGACGGCAGCTGCACCGTGGCGGCCGGCAGCTGCCTCAGCACCGGCAACAGTTGGAAGCTGCGCAGCGCCGACGGTGCCTTTGAAAGCAGCAATGCCGATGGCAGCCGCCGTTACCCGTCGTTCCAGAGTGCGGCCATCACCAGCAACAACGCCAGCCGCGCCAAGGGCCTGATGGTGGTGGGCAAGCTCAACGGCGCACTGGTGCCGCTGCTGGTGCGCACCGGCTACGCGCAGATCTCGCTGCTGCCGTTGACGGTGAATGTCGACGACGAATCGGGGCTCGCACTGATGGCGCCGGCGAAGGCGCTGGCCAGCGGCCAGCTGGACGGCGGCTATATCGGCTCGGGCAGCGACTTTGCCTATACCGCCTCGCTGGTCAAGGGCGCGCGCGTGGAGCTGCTCGACCCGATGACGATGAACCAGACCGGCGCCTTCCAGCTCGACTTCACGCAGAACGCGCCGGGGATGATCGCCACCATCGACAACAGCGGCGCCACCGGCGCGCTGATTGCCAGCGGCCGCGCGTTCAGCCACTTGTCCGGCACCGGCAGCGCCAGCCCGACCTTCCGCGTCGGCGTGCTGGCAGCACCCTGAGTCCACCAAAGAAGACACAAGACCGAGGAGACAACGCCATGCAACCCCATCGACTGATCCTGCCGCGGGCCTCGCGCCCATCCACGGTGCCGGCGCGTACGCTGGCCGTGGCCGCCACCGCCATGCTCGCCGCGTGTGGCGGCGGCGGCGGCGATGACGCGCCGTCCACGCCGGCCGCAGTGCAGACGCGGCTGTGCCCGGCCTCGCTCGACTACACCACCACCTTCACCGGCGGCACCGGCTCCGGCGAGCTGGTGAAGGTGCAGATCGACACCACCAAAAAGACCTGGCAGGTGACCTTCCTGGATTCTTCCGTGCCGCGCCAGACCGGTACCGTGCAGCCCACGCGCAGCGACCCGACCAACGGGCAGAACGTGATGCGCGGCACGCTGAAGGCAGAGACGGGGTTGCCGACCGAGAAGCTGAACCAGTGCGCGTTCGAGCTGACCGGGGCCAGCCTCGATCCGAACCGCCCCGCCAAGCTCTTCGTCGGCGAAGGCGTAGTGGGCGGCACGGTCCCCGGCGCGCGCATCCAGTTCAACGGCGTGCTGGGCGCCGGCGCGGTGCCGGATACCACCTTCCCGTACTTCCAGTTCATCGGCTTCGCGCAGACCGAGACCGACCTGTCGAAGATCGCCGGGCAGTACAACGGCACGGGCTTCCACGAGGTGCCGTCCAAGCAGTTCAAGACGGTGGCGCAGGATTACCGCATGGCGCTGGCCGCGGATGGTTCATTCACCGTCTGCGACAACGCCACCAACACGTGCGAGCGCAAGGGCAACAACTTCGTGCCGCAGGCCAATGGCGCGCTGCTGTCGACCAACTACAAGGCCGAGAGCCAGCCGCCCACGCTGGGCAACACGCTGGGCAAGGCCTACCTGATCGTGGGCAAGCTGCGCGGCCAGTTGGTGCCGGTCATGATCCGCGTGGGCTATGCCAATGACTCGCTCGCCAACGGCCCGCTTGGCGCCGATGACGAGATCGGCATCGGCATGATGGCGCCGGCGGTGGCAGTCACCGAGGGCACGGTCAACGGCGAATACGTCGGCGTCGACAGCAACTTCAACTACCGCGTGACCGCGCTGGTCGGCGCCGCCGCAACCATGATGGATCCGTTCCGGCCGTCCGATGCGTCGCTGGCGATTCCCTACCGGCTGGACTACTCGCAGCAGGTGCCGGGCGTGGTCCGCACCTCGCGGCGCGAGGCGCCCGCGGGCTCGGCGCCGACCGGCAAGCTGATGTTCACCGGCGGCGTGTTCGGCTTCCTGGAACAGCGCGACAGCGGCCCGTACTTCACCGTCGGCGCATTCGTGCAGTAAGCACGCGACAAGGCCCGGGCCATCGCAGCCCGGGCCACTGCACCACGACTCGACCAAACAGAGACATCCACTGCCGGGGGACACAAGATGAAAACCATACGCCTCACGCTCACGCTGATGCTGGCCGCGCTGGCCAGCTTCGCCCTGCCTGCCCATGCCCAGAAGAAGGGCGACAACGTGGTATCCGCCGGCTGGTTCTATATCCAGACCCATGGCCAGAGCGGCCCGCTGACCACCACCTTGCTGGACGTGCCGATCAACTACCCGCTGGGCCTGCCGTCCACCTTCACCGCGCCGGGCAGCAGCCTCTCGTCGTCCAATGCCAATACGCTGGGGCTGACCTTCAGCCACTTCGTCACCGACCATATCGCGGTCACCGCGGTGGGCGGCATCCCGCCGGAGTTCAAGCTCTATGGCCACGGCGAACTAATCCCGCCGGGCCCGGCCGGCGCGCTCGGCCGCCAGAGCCTGGGCGACCCCGCGCTGAATCCCATCATCACCAAGGCGCGGCAGTGGAGCCCGGCGGCGATGGTGCAGTACCACTTCCTGGATCCGGGCACGCGTTTCCGCCCGTTCCTGGGGCTGGGGGTGTCGTACAACTTCTTTACCAACATCGAGGTCAATCCGGCGTTCGCGAGTTCGGTCAACAACAACCTCGGCGCGATCCTGGCGGCGGGGGCGGGCATCCCGGGGCCGACGTCGGTCAGTGCGGATGCATCGTCGTCATGGGCGCCCGTATTCAATGTCGGCGGCACCTACAACTTCGACGAGCATTGGGGGCTGACGGCGGCGGTGACTTATATCCCGCTGAAGTCGACGTCGACGATGACGATCAAGGCCTCCGACGGGACCGTGCTGTCGACGTCGAAGACCAGGCTGGAGCCGAATCCGCTGGTGTTCTTCCTGGCGGCTTCGTACAAGTTCTGACGCTGAAAGAAAAAAAACGACGCGCCTGAGCGCGTCGTTTTTTATTGCTGCAACGGCAAGCGGCAACCCTTACTGCGTCACCGTCCCCTGTTGCGCCGGCGTCCCCTGCTTCGCCACCGCACCGCTCTCCTGCAAACCACCACCCAGCGACCGGTACAGGTCGATCGCATTGTTCAGCCGCAGCTGCCGTGCCTGGATCAGCGCCTGCTCGGCGGTGAACAGCTGGCGCTGCGCATCGAGCTCGTCCAGGTAGCTGGCAATGCCGCTGCGGAAGCGCACGCGCGCCAGTTCATAGCGCGCGGCTTCGGCATTGCGCACTTCTTCCTGGCCGGTCACCTGGTCTTCCAGCGTGCCGCGCGCCACCAGCGCGTCCGCCACTTCCGCGAAGGCCGTCTGGATGGTCTTCTCGTAGTTGGCCACCTGGATGTTCTTGCGCACATTGGCCAGGTCCAGGTTGGACTTGTTGCGGCCATAGTCAAAGATCGGCAGCGTCAGTTGCGGCGCGAACGACCACGCCTTGGTGCCGGCATCGAACAGGTTCGAGAACGTCGGGCTGATCGTGCCAATGCTGGTGGTCAGCGTGATGCGCGGGAAGAACGCCGCGCGTGCCGCGCCAATATTCGCGTTGGCCGACAGCAACTGCTGTTCGGCCTGGCGGATGTCCGGGCGTTGCTCCAGCAGGTCCGAAGGCAGGCCCGCGGGAATATCGCTGATGATGCGTTCGTCGGACAGGCGCATCGGCTCGGGCAGGTTCTCGATGCTGCCGATGGGCTTGCCCACCAGCACTTCGAGCGCGTTCTGCGCCTGCGCGCGCTGGCGTGCGAGCTGCGCGGCGGCGACACGCGCCTGGGCCACCAGCGACTCGTTGTCGCGCAGGTCCAGGGCGGACGTGGCGCCGACGTCGAAGCGCTGCTTGGCGAGCCCATAGGTGCTCTCGCGCGCCTTGAGTGTGTCCCGTGCAATCTCGTATTGCTCGGCGAAGGAACGCTCGGACAGGTAGGCCTTGGCCACTTCCGACACCAGCGAGATATACGCCGAACGATGCGCCTCTTCGGTGGAGAAGTACTGCGCCAGCGCCGCGTTCGACAGGCTGCGCACGCGGCCGAAGAAGTCCAGCTCGTAGGACGAGATGCCGAGGCTGGCCGAGTAGACTTGCGATACCGCAGGCTGGCCCAGAACCGATACCCCCGTGGCAGCGTTGGTGCTGGCACGAGTATAGCCAGCATTCGCGTTCACCGTCGGCAGCAGGTCGGCGCGCTGCACCTGATACTGCGCGCGCGCTTCCTCGATGCGCAGCGCGGCGGTGCGCAGGTCGCGGTTGTTTTCCAGCGAGGTCGCGATCAGCGACTGCAGGCGCGGGTCGCGGAAGAACTCGCGCCAGCCGATGTCGACAGCGCGGCGGGTCTCGCCGCTCTTCGCCTCGGCGGTGGCGTAGCCCTCGGGCGCCACCGGGAAGCTGTCTGCCACCGGCGGGGCAGGGCGATCATAGTGGGGCGCGAGCGTGCACCCCGTCAGAACGCCGGCCACCAGCAGCAGTGTGGTCAGAGTTTTGGTCATGTTCAGAGTTCCTCTTTCGGCTCGTGCCACTTCTGGTCCAGCATGCGCTGGCGTGCACTGCCCTTGAAGCGCTTGCGCACCACGACGAAGAAGACCGGCACCAGGAAGATCGCCAGCACCGTGGCCGTGATCATCCCGCCCATCACGCCGGTACCGATGGCGCGCTGGCTGCCCGAGCCCGCGCCGGTGGCGATCGCCAGCGGCAGCACGCCCAGGATGAACGCCATCGACGTCATCAGGATCGGTCGGAACCGCAGGTGCACCGCTTCCAGCGTGGCTTCGACCAGGCCCTTGCCCTGCGCCTGCAGGTCCTTGGCGAATTCCACGATCAGGATGGCGTTCTTCGCCGACAGGCCGATGGTGGCAATCAGGCCCACCTTGAAGTACACGTCGTTGGGCATGCCGCGCAGCGTCACGCCGAGCAGCGCACCGAGCACGCCCAGCGGCACCACCAGCAGCACCGAGAACGGGATCGACCAGCTTTCATACAGCGCGGCCAGGCACAGGAACACGATGATCAGCGACAGCGTGTACAGGATCGGTTCCTGCGAGCCGGCCAGGCGTTCTTCATAAGACTGGCCGGACCACTCGAAGCCGAAGCCCGGCGGCAGCTTGGCGAAGTTCTCTTCCATCACGCGCATGGCTTCACCGGTACTGCGGCCCGGCGCGGCCTGGCCCGCCAGCTTCACCGCCGGCATGCCGTTGTAACGCTCCAGGCGCGGCGAGCCCATCACCCACTTGGACGTCGCGAACGCGGCAAACGCCACCATGTCGCCGTTGCTGTTGCGCACGCGCAGCTTGGTCAGGTCGTCCGGCAGGCGGCGGTCTGAGCCATCTGCCTGCACGATCACCTTGCGCACCCGGCCTTCATAGATGAAGTCGTTGACGTAGTTCGAGCCGAACGCAATCGACAGCGTCGAGTTGATGCTGGCCACGGTAACGCCGAGCGCCTTGGCCTTCTCGCGGTCGATGTCGATCTGCAGCTGCGGCGCGTCTTCCTGGCCTTCCGGGCGCACGCCCATCAGCACCGGGCTCTTGGCCGCCATGCCCAGCATCATGTTGCGCGCTTCCATCAGCTTGGCGTGGCCCTGGCCGGTGCGGTCCTGCAGGCGGAAGTCAAAGCCCGAGGAGTTGCCCAGCTCGGAAATCGCCGGCGGGTTGAGCGGGAAGATGATCGCGTCCTTGATGAACGACAGTGCGCCGAAGGCACGGCCGACCAGCGCCTGCGCGGTCTCGCCGTCGCCGGTGCGCTCCTTCCAGTCTTTCAGGCGCACGAACGCGATACCGCCGTTCTGGCCGCGGCCGAAGAAGGAGAAGCCCGCCACCGTGATCATCTGGTCCACCACCTTGCTTTCCTTCTGCAGGTAGTAGTCCTCGATCTGCTTGAGCACGCCGATGGTACGGTCCTGGGTCGCGCCGTTGGGCAGCTGCACCACCGTGATCATGTAGCCCTGGTCTTCGTCGGGCAGGAACGACGACGGCAGGCGCTTGAACAGCACCACCACGCCGACAATGATGACCGCGTAGATGATCAGGTAGCGGCCGGTGCGCTTGAGGATGCGCGCCACCACGCCCTGGTAGCTGGTCGACGCGCGCGCGAAGGTGCGGTTGAACCAGCCGAAGAAGCCCTTCTTCTCATGATGATGGCCGGCTTCGACGGGCTTGAGCAGCGTCGCGCACAGCGCCGGGGTCAGCGTCAGCGCCAGCAGCGCCGAGAACGCCATCGACGAGATCAGCGACAGCGAGAACTGGCGATAGATGTTGCCCACCGAGCCCGAGAAGAACGCCATCGGGATGAACACCGCGGTCAGCACCAGCGTGATGCCGATGATGGCGCCGGTGATCTGGCCCATGGCCTTGCGCGTGGCTTCACGTGGCGAGAGTCCTTCCTCGCTCATGATCCGCTCGACGTTCTCGACCACCACGATGGCATCGTCCACCAGGATACCGATGGCCAGCACCATGCCGAACATGGTCAGCACGTTGATCGAGAAGCCGAACGCCAGCAGCGCGCCGAAGGTGCCCAGCAGCGCGATCGGCACCACCAGCGTCGGGATCAGCGTGGCGCGGAAGTTCTGCAGGAACAGGTACATCACCAGGAACACCAGCACCACGGCTTCCAGCAGCGTCTTGATCACTTCCTCGATCGAGATCTTGACGAAGGCCGAGGTGTCGTAAGGCACCGAGTACTGGTAGTCCGCCGGGAAGGTCTTGGACAGCTCTTCCATCTTGGCGCGCACCGCAGTGGCGGTGGCCAGCGCGTTGCCGGTCGGGGCCAGCTTGATGGCGATGGCCGCCGACGGCTTGCCGTTGGTGCGGGCCAGCGTCGAGTAGTCGGCGCCGCCCAGCTCCACGCGGCCCACGTCCTTGATGCGCACCGACGACCCGTCCGGGTTGGTGCGCAGCAGGATGTTGCCGAACTGCTCCGGCGTGGTCAGGCGGCTTTCGGTGGTGACGGTGGCGTTGAGCTCGGTGCCCTTGGGCGAGGGCGTGCCGCCCAGTTCGCCCACGGCAACCTGGATGTTCTGCTCGCCCACCGCGGCGGTGACGTCGGTCGGGGTCAGGTTGTAGCCGGTCAGCTTGGACGGGTCCAGCCAGATCCGCATGGCGTACTCGGTGCCGAACAGATCGGCCTGGCCCACGCCCGGCACGCGGCGGATCGAGTCGATCACCTGCGCCGAGACATAGTTGCCGAGCTGGATCGCGTCAGCCGTGCCGGACTTGGACGACACGGTCAGGAACATCATGTAGTTGTTCCCGGCCTTGTCCACGCGCACGCCCTGCTGGCGCACTTCAGCCGGCAGGCGCGCTTCCACGCGCTTGAGGCGGTTCTGCACTTCGACCGAGTTCAGGTCGACGTTCGACCCCGGCGCGAAGGCGATGGTGATGCTCGCCAGGCCGGACGACTCGCTGGTGGAGTTGTAGTAGAGCAGGTTAGGGGCGCCGTTAAGCTCCTGCTCAATCACCGAGGTGACGGAATCCTCCAGCGTCTTGGCCGACGCACCCGGGTAGGTGGCGGTGACCGAGATCGTCGGCGGGGCGATGTTCGGATATTGCGCGATCGGCAACTGCAGGATCGCCAATATGCCGCCCAGCACGATGATCAGCGCGAGCACCCACGCGAACACCGGCCGGTCGATAAAAAACTTGGCCATAGAACTGGCTCCCTCTTGGTCTAGCTAGCGGTCTAGCCGTATTTGCCGTATTGGTGGTACGGCAGGGTTCAGCCTTGCTTGGCGTCAGACTTGGCTTGCTGCGGGCCCTCGGCCTTGGGGGCCGAGGCCGGCGCCGCCGGGGCGGAGGCCGTCGCCGCGGCCGGTGCCGAGGCCCCGGCCGGCTTGAACGGCACGGCCTTGGCCGGCGCACCGACCTTGATCTTCTGCAGGCCCTCGACGATCACCTTCTCGCCGCCCTTCAGGCCTTCGGTCACCACCCAGCTGTCGCCAATGGCCTGCGGCGCCTTGACCGGCACCGCCGCGACATTGCCGTCCGTACCCACCACCATCACGCTGGCACCCTGCGCGCCGCGGATCAGCGCCCGCTGCGGCACGGTCAGTGCGTTCTCATCCACGCCCTGCTCGATCTTCACGCGCACGAAGGTGCCCGAGAGCAGCTCGCGCTTCGGGTTCGGGAACTGCGCACGCAGCGTGATCGCGCCGGTGGTCGGGTCCACGGTCATGTCAGAGAACAGCAGCTTGCCGGTCTGCTCGTACTCGCGGCCATCTTCGACGTACAGGTGCACCCTGGCGCCGCCGTTCATGCCCTTGACCAAGCCGGACTCGATGGCGCGGCGCAGGCGGGTGACTTCCGAAGCCGGCTGGGTGAAGGTGACCCACATCGGGTCGACCTGCTCCACCAGCGCCAGCTTGGTCGCCTCGCCCTTGCCCACCAGCGCGCCCTCGGTCACCAGCGCGCGGCCGGCGCGGCCGCTGATCGGCGCGGTCACGGTGGTGTAGCCCAGGTTGATCTGGGCGGTGCGCACCGCCGCCTTGGCCGAAGCCACGTCGGCGTTGGCCTGGCCGGCGGAGGCCACGGCGTCGTCGTACTCCTGCTTGCTGACCGCGTTGACGGCCACCAGCGGCTTGTAGCGCTCGGCCTTCAGGCGCGCCGACACGGCGTTGGCCTCGGCGCGCTGCAGCGCGGCCTGGGCCGAAGCCAGCGTGGCCTGGTAGGGCGCCGGGTCGATGCGGAACATCACCTGGCCGGCCTTCACTTCGCCGCCTTCGGTGTAGTTGCGCGACAGCACGACGCCTTCGACGCGAGCACGCACTTCGGCCGTGCGCACACCTTCCAGGCGGCCCGGCAGTTCATTGACGACGGCGACCGGCGACGGCGTCACGGTGACCACACCCACTTCGGGCGGGGGCGGGGCGCCGCCTTCGGCCTTCTTGTCGCCGCAGGCAACAAGCGCCACGGCCGACAGCGCCGCTAGTGCATAGGCTGCAACGCAACGGATACGTTGGGACTTCCTCATCGATAACCCCATGATGGCAATTTGAGATCTGCCGCATCGCCCCGACCTGTCATCAGACAAACGGAAAAGACACAGCACGCCGCAAGCTTTGCGGCGGACAAAAGTGTGATGCTAGCCACAAATCGCGGCGTCGCGGTGACGATTGCGACGAACGGTGGCTTTTATGTAACGACTGGATTCATGACCGGATGGCCTGCGGCAGGGATTGCCAACTGTGCTGGGTATGTCACAGAAGGCGGCTGGCCGAATGCCGGGCAAGCGCGTATTATATATACATTCAAGCATGTATGTTAATTTGATGTTGCGGAAGGGCCTTTCGGTGCACAACCTGCGTCGCGGGGCCGCGGGAATACGGGTCCCGACCCCGGTCAAACCCAACCGGCCGGTCCGAATTGCCTCCTACCCGTTCGGAATCACGGCGCAAACCGCCGGCTCGGGTTAGGATGCGCGCCGTCGTGTCGGCTCGCAGGCTGCAAGCACATTGTCATGTGACGACAACGACCCGCCGGCGCATGCGCCGGCCCGTGCGGCTGCCACAGCGGGGCCGCACCCAGGGAGAACTAACAAGGCTGGCCATGACGGCTCGATCGCGTCATGCCGCCGGCACCAGAGACAAAAATGGTCAGACGCACCAAGGAAGAGGCGCTTGAAACGCGCCACCGGATTCTCGACGCGGCCGAAGCCGTGTTCCACGCCCGCGGCGTGGCACGCCCGTCGCTGGCCGACATCGCCGAGGCGGCGGGTGTCACGCGCGGCGCGATCTACTGGCACTTCAAGAACAAGAGCGATGTGTTCGCCGCCATGTGCGACCGCGTCAACCTGCCCGTGGAAGCGCTGTGCGACCCCGAGCGGCTCGCGCGCCAGGAAGACCCGCTGGGCGGCATCCGCGACATCTGCGCCTATGTGATGCGCCAGACCGTGGTCAACCCGCGCTGGCGCCGGGTGTTCGAGATCATCTTCCACAAGTGTGAAATGGTGCAGGACAACGGCGCCATCTTCGAGCGCCAGCGCCAGTCGCACCAGGACGGCCTGGTCAAGATGCGCGAGCACCTGCGCCTGGCCCTGGAGCGCGGCCAGCTGCCCGCCGACCTGGACCTGGACCTGGCCGTCAATGCCTTCCATGCCGCCATCGGCGGGGTGCTGGCGCACTGGCTGTTCTCGCCCCAGGACTTCGACCTCGACGCCAACGCCGAGCGCCTGTCCGACGCCTTCATCGATACCCTGAAGTTCTCACCGGCGCTGCGCCACGGCTACGTGCCGCGCCCGATGGCGGAGCTGGACCGGGAACTGTCCACGCTGTGCCAGCAGGCCTGCCCCAACGCCCAACAGGGCGGGCTCGATACCGGCGACCTGGTCCCCTGAGCGGCGCGCTTAGCCGCGCATGGCCTCGCGCCAGCGCGCCAGGAATGCGCGCTTGCGCATCGCGTCCTGCGCGGCCAGGAGGCCCGGGCCGACGCTGATCGGCTTGAGCGCGTAGCCCAGCCGCTCCGACAATGCTGCGGCGGTGTGCACGCTGTCGGTATCGGTGCGGATGGTGTAGAGCTGCGAGGTGGACTTGGCCAGCAGCGCCTGGCCCTCGCGCGAGAGCAGGTAGTCCAGCCACAGCCGCGCCGCATTGGGCCGCGGCGCGCGCCGGGCAATAAAGGCCACCCGCGACATCACCAGCGTGTAGTCGCGGGGGGCGATCACGTCGATGGCCGCGCCGCGCTCCATCAGCGACAGCGCGTACGACCCCAGCAGGTTGTAGCCCATCACCAGCTCGCCGCTGGCGATGCGCTCGATCATCTCGGCAGTGGACGCCGACAGCTGCACCCCGGCGCGCCCCAGCGCCTGCGCCAGGTACCAGAACTCACTGCCCATGCGCGCGTCCTGCTGCGCCAGCAGGTAACCCACGCCCGAGCGCTCCACGTCATACGTCACCACCTTGCCATGCCAGCGCGGCGCGTGTTCCTGCAGCAGCCGCGCCAGCCCGCTGCGGCTGCGCGGCGGGCGCATGCCGGCCAGGTGGTGGCGGTTGTAGACGATCACCGCGGGCTCGAAGGTGGTGCCCCAGGCCTCGTCGCGCCACACCGCCCAGCCGGGCAGGCCGCCGCGCTCGGGCGAGGCGTAGCGCTGCGCATGGCCGTCGTTGACCAGCTTGATCTGCAGGTCCATCGCCGTGCTCCACAGCACGTCGGCGAAGGCCGCATTGGGCGCGGGCCGCTTGCCGCCCAGCGCCGCGGTCTCGGCCAGGAAGCGCTGGTTCAGCTCGATCGTGTTGAGATCCTGGTAGTGGACGCGGATGCCCGGGTAGCGCGCCTCGAACGCGGCGATCAGCGGCTGCGCCACTTTCAGGTCGGTCGATGCATAGACCGTGACCATGCCTTCGCGCATGGCGCCGGCGATGGTGGCGTCATACCCGGACGGATACCCCGGCGGCGGCGCCGGCGGCCTAGACTGGGCATGAAGGGGCCATGCGGCCGGCAAGGTGGCGCCGGCCAGCAGCGATGCGCCCAGCAGGCGGCGGCGCTGCCCCGAGGCAGGCGGCTCGCAAGCGCACGGCAGGGACGGCGGGGGTGGACGCGTGGGCACGGTGGTCGGGAACGGAAGAACTGCCTGTGGAAGGGAGCGGGCGCACGGACAACACGCGCCGGGACCAGCGGGGCGGAGGTATTATAGGCGCCCGCGGCGGGCACGCTCCATCGGTGCAGCCCCCTGTTATCCGGACGTTTCCCGCCGCCGCAACCGAAACATGGACCAAACCGGCAGAGGAGGAGACCGGCATGCGCATCCTGCTGGTGGAGGATGAAGTCGAACTGGCACGCTGGGTCGCCCGCGCGCTGGAGCAGGGCGGCTTTGTGGTCGAGCACGTCGCCGACGGGCTGCAGGCCGAGGCCCGCCTGCAGGCCGAGGAATACGACGCGGTGCTGCTCGACCTGCGCCTGCCCGGCAAGGACGGGCTGGCCGTGCTCAAGTCCATGCGCGGGCGCGACGACCGCACCCCGGTGCTGATCCTGACCGCGCAGGACACGCTGGACGAACGCGTGCGCGGCCTGAACCTGGGCGCCGACGACTACCTGCCCAAGCCCTTTGCCATTGCCGAGCTGGAAGCGCGGCTGCTGGCGCTGATCCGGCGCAGCCGCGGGCGCGCGCATCCGCGCCTGCAGTGCGGCACGCTGGTGTTCGACGGCGAGACCCGCAGCTTCACGCTGGACGGCGCCCCGCTGGCGCTGACCCCGCGCGAATCGACCCTGCTGGGCGCGCTGCTGGCTCGCAGCGGCCAGCCGCTGACCAAGGCGCAGCTGCTCGACAAGGTGTTCTCGCTCGACGCCGACGTCTCCCCCGACGCGATCGAGGTGCTGGTCTACCGGCTGCGCAAGAAGCTGGCCGGGCACGGCGTCACCATCGTCACCCTGCGCGGCTTCGGCTACCTGCTGGAGCCCGAGGCCGGGCGCTGACATGCGCTTGCGGATGTGGCCGCGCCACCCCGTGCTGCTGTGGCGCCGCGGCAGCCTGCGCCGGCAACTGCTGTTGCTGCTGGTGCCGGCGCTGGCAGCGATGATGGCGATCGATACCTGGCTGACCTACGGCACCCTGCGCGACGCCGCCAACACGGCTTATGACCGGTCGCTCTATGGCTCGATCCGCGCCATCGACAATGCCATCGGCATGGCCGGAGACAGCGTCCAGCTGACCCTGCCCGACGCCGCCATGGAGATGTTCGAGACCGCGGCGCAGACCCATGTGTTCTACCGCGTGTCGACCGAGCGCGCCGGCCAGGTCGAGACCGTCACCGGCTACGACGACCTGCCGCTGCCGGCCGCCAACCTCGTCAACAACCAGCCGCGCTTCTACGACGCCGAATACCGGGGCGAGGCCGTGCGCATCGCCGCCATGGCGCGGCCGGTGTACCGGCCCGACGCGCACATGCGCGTGATCATCCAGGTGGCCGAGACCGCCGAGCCGCGCACCGCGCTGATCGGCACGGTCTGGCGCAGCGCGCTGGCGCGCGACCTGCTGCTGATCCTGCTGAGCGCCGGCATCCTGGTGGGCGGCGTCACCTACGTGCTGCGCCCGCTGGCGCGCGTGCGCGACGATGTGGAAGCGCGTTCGCCGGACGACCTGGCACCGCTCACGTTCGAGCGCGTGCCCGCCGAGGTGCGCCCGCTGGTCGACGCGGTCAACCTGCACGTGTCGCGCTCGGCCGCGATGGCGCAGTCGCAGGCCCAGTTCATCGCCGACGCCGCGCACCAGCTGCGCACGCCGCTGGCCATCCTGAAGACCCAGGCCGAATACGCCCAGCGCCAGCTGCGCGCGCCCGACCCCGAGGCCGCGCGCCAGGCCGCCGGCGAAGCCGTGGGCGGCATCGTCACCCAGCTGGAGCAGGCCGCGCGCCTGACCAACCAGCTGCTGGCGCTGGCGCGGGTACGCCAGCACTCCGGCGAAACCACGCAGGAAGCCGATGGCATCGACATCATCGACGCCGTCACCGTGGCCGAGCAGGTGGCGCTGGACTACCTGCCGCTGGCGCGCGGCAAGCAGCAGGACTTCGGCTGGGAGCCGGTGCCGGGGCTGAAGCTGCCGGTGCGCGCCGACCCCGCGCTGCTGCGCGAGGCGCTGGCCAACCTGGTCCACAACGCCATCCAGTACTCGCCGCGCGGCAGCCGCATCACGCTGTCGGCCACGCGCGCCGACCAGACCGCCTGCCTGGTGGTGGAAGACGATGGGCCGGGCATCCCCGCCGAAGAGCGCGAAAAAGTCTTCGCGCGCTTCTACCGGCGTGTGGGCAATGCGGAGCCGGGCTCCGGGCTGGGGCTGGCCATCTCGCGCGAGATGGCGGCGCGGTTTGGCGGCACGGTGGAGCTTGGCGACGGGTTGCAGGGCACCGGCGTGCGCGCGGTGCTGAAGCTGCCCATCGGCGAATAACTCCTAGCCAAACAACTCCTCCGCCACCGTCGGATGCAGCTGCACCGTGGTCTGCAGGTGCGATTCGCGCACGCCCAGCCGCAGCGCCACCGCCAGCGTCTGCACGATCTCGGGCGCGGCGTCGTCCATCAGGTGCGCACCCAGCACGCGCCCGCTGCGCGCGTTCAGCACCAGCTTGAACATCGACTGGTGGGGTGTGCGTGCAAAGCGGTTTTCCAGCGAAACAAAGCGCTTGACCACGGTGCGGATGCGTTCGGGCTTGCCGGCGGCTGCGATTGCCTGGGCCTCGGTCAGGCCCACGGCGCCGATGGCAGGCTCGCAGAACACCGCGGTGGGCACGAAGTCGAAATCGGCGCGTTCGCCGCGCCGGCCGTACAGGCGGTCGGCCAGCCAGCGGCCCTGCGCGGTGGCCACCGGTGTCAGGTGCAGGCCGTCGATGGCGTCGCCCAGCGCGTAGATGCCGCGCACGTTGCTGCGGAACTGGCGGTCCACGCGGATGCCGCCCTTGTCGCCAAAGTCCACGCCAACCGCCTCGAGCCCGAAGCCCTGCACGTTGGAAATGCGCCCGATCGCCGCCAGCGCGGCCTGCGCGCGCACGGCCTCGGTCTGGCCGGGACGGTCGGTGGGGCGGTAGCAGAGTTCCACCGCGCCGTTGGCCTGGCTCAGCAGGTGCACCCTGGCGTTCAGGTGCAGGCGCACGCCGCGCGCGGTCAGTGCATCGGCCAGTGACCTCGAGATGTCGTGGTCGAAGTGGGGCAGCAGCCGGTCGCCGGCAACGATCAGGTCTACCTTGACGCCGTAGCGCGACAGGATCGAGGCCTGCTCCACGCCGATGTAGCCGCCGCCGATCACCGCGATCGAACCCGGCAGGCTCTGCCAGGTGAAGACATCGTCGGAGCTGGCGGCGAGGCCGCCGCCGGGCACGTCGAGCGCGCGCGGGCGCGCGCCGGTGGCAATCAGGATGCGGCGCGCATGGATGGTCTCGTCGCCGACGCGCACTTCGTCTGGGCCGGTGACCAGTGCGTCGCCGCGCAGTATTTCCACGCCGGATTCGTGCAGGCGCTGGGTGTAGCCCGTGTTCAGCCGCGCGACTTCGGCGTTGACGCGCACGATGGCGTCGCGCCAGTCCTCATGCCCGCCGGTGTGCGACAGGCAGCCCGACAGGATGGCCGACCAGGTGGCGCCGTACGACAGCATCTTCTTGGGCACGCAGCCGCGGTTGACGCAGGTGCCGCCGATGGCATCGCGCTCGACCAGGATCACGCGTGCGCCGTGCGCGGCGGCGCGCCGCGCGCAGGCCACGCCGCCCGAGCCGCCGCCGATCACCACCAGGTCTGCCTGGCGCACCTTGTCGTTGCGCCGCGTGCGGCCGTTGCGCACGCGCGGCACCTGCTCCACCGGCGGCGCCGCGCTGACCTCGCGGGCGCGCCGCGGTTCCTTGGCCCCGGCGGGGGTTGTCTGGCGCTTAGTCATCCATGCCTCCTGTCGCGGCACGCGGGCCGCATCGACAACAATCAGGCCAGCGCCAGCAAACGAAACACTAGGCAGCGGGCCGCAGTTCGGTATTCAGGATCGACGGCCACTCGCGCAGGAAAGTTTCCCCGTCGCGGCGGCCCAGCTCGTAGGCGTGCGTCATGGCATCGGGCCGGGTGTAGTCCCAGCTCGAGATCGGCACGCGCTGCGAGGGCTGCAGGTACAGGCGGCGCTGGCCGCCTTGCTCAAGCACGAAACGGCGCGGGCGCGGGTACAGCCTCGTCACCAGCACCAGCACATTGCCCGGCGTGGCATCGAGCGCGTCCACGGGCACGTTGTCGACCAGCCCGCCGTCCAGCACCGGGCGGCCGCCGCGGCGCAGCACCGGCGTGAACGGCGGCGTGGAGGCCGACTGCAGCAGCAGGTCGGCCAGCTGCTCGGGCGAGGCGCAGTCCTGCGCGCGCACGAACTCCGGCCGGAAGCCCAGCTTGCGCCCCAGCCGCGGGTGCAGCGTCTTGAGCACATGCTTGTCGATGTTGTACGCCAGCAGCCCCGCGGCCACCGCCAGGCGCGGGCCGGTCCAACGCGGGATATGGGCCACGCCGATGCGGATCTCCGGCGCCTGCTGCAGGTGCGAGAGGCGCCCGTCGGCGAAGATCGTCAGCAGCGCGGTGCGGTAGATGCCGTAATGCGGGAACACGCGCTCATTGCGCAGCAGGTTGCCCCAGTAGGCATTGCGGCGGTTGTTGGACAGCACCTCGCGGTAGTAGTCCATGGTCTGGTGCGAGTCGTGCGCATAGACCATGCACGCCGTCGCCGCGCCGGCCGAGATCGCGGCGATCACGCGCGGGCGCAGCTGCAGTTCCGGTGCGACCGTGTCCCACCAGCCCGCCTGCCACCAGCAGCGGTTGCCGCCGCCGGCAAAGACGATCTGGTCGAAGGGATTGGCGTGGCCGGAAGTCATGGACGCTGGCGTTGCGCGGGGATCAGAGCAGGGCGTAGGTGGTGGTGGCCTGCACCGCCAGCTTGCCGTCGGTGCCGGTCAGCTCGATCTCGCCGAACACCACGGTCTTGCCCAGGCGCAGCACGTTGGCGCGCACCAGCACGTCGCCGTCGATCACCGGGCGCATGAAGCTGGTGGTGAGCGTAACCGTGGTCATCGGGCGGAAGGCGCCTATTGCGCTGGCCACGGCGACGATCATGGCGGTATCGGCGGCAGACATCAGCACCTGGCCGCAGACCACGCCGCCCGCATGGCGGAACGATTCGCTGAACGGCAGGCGCAGCGTGACGCCCTGGGCATCGACGGCTTCGGCACGCAGGCCGAGCTGGCGCACCCATGGCGCCAGCACGCGCTCCAGCGTGGCGTCGATATCGGTGAGGCTGAATTGCGGTGCGGCTTCTGACATGGCGCTCCTGATTCTAGCTGGCCGCACCGTAGCCGTCCTGTGGCGGACCGCTACTCTGTCTCCTCCGGCGCGACGCGATGTTTGAGGCAATGATACAGGGGGCCGGTGGCCAGCACCACGAAGGCCATCCGGATCACGTGGAACGCGGTCACCAGCGGCACCCCCACCTCCAGCACCTTGGCGGTGATGCACATCTCGGCAATGCCGCCCGGCGTGGTGCCCAGGATCACCGTGGCCGGGTGCGCGCCCGACAGCGCCGACAGGCCCCAGCCCAGCAGCGCCGATACCACCAGCGCCAGCACCGTGTAGAGCGCCACGCCCGACAGGAAGCGCGGCGCGGTATGCAGGAACTCGCGCGAGAAGCGCACCCCCAGCGAGACCCCGATCAGCAGCTGGCCGGCACGGCTCATCCAGGTGGGGATGGCCGACAGTTCGATCCCGGACGCGGTC
Organism: Cupriavidus sp. CP313; assembly: GCF_054072015.1. NCBI lineage: Bacteria > Pseudomonadati > Pseudomonadota > Betaproteobacteria > Burkholderiales > Burkholderiaceae > Cupriavidus > Cupriavidus sp. CP313. The sequence goes on from NZ_JBSVZB010000029.1 coordinate 45,648, forward strand.
AGCACCGCCGCGGCCAGCAGCGTGCCGATCACGAACGGGTTGGGCATGTTCAGCCGCTTCACCAGCAGCGCCACGCCGAGCGTGATGGCGACCAGCGCCAGCAGCCCCGGCGCGCTGACCAGGCGCGGGCCGGGGATATAGGGGTCGAGTCCGTGGATGCCGCCGTACTGGAAGATGGCCGGCACGGTCACCACCACCATCAGCACCCGCAGCGAATGCGCGGCCGCCACCTGGTCGATGCGCGCGCCGTTGCGCTCTGCCAGGTTGGCCATCTCCGAGGCGCCGCCGATGGCGGTGGAGAAGAACGCGGTCTTGAAGGCCACGCCGGTGGTCCGCCGCAGCAGGATGGCGCCGCCCGCGCCCAGCACCAGCGCGAACAGCGAGCCGGCAATGATGTAGGGCAGGTACTCCACCAGCCGCGCCACCACGTCCGGCGTGAAGTAGAGCCCGAGCGACGCGCCAATCACCCACTGGCCCGCATTGCGGGCCTGCGACGGCGCCCGCAGGTCGGCCCCGGCCATGCGCGCGGCGGCCACGGACAGCAACGGGCCGATCATCCACGGCAGCGGGGTATGCAGCGCGGTGCAGAGCAGGGCGGCGGCCAGCCCGAGTGCCAGCGTCGGCAGCGCGGATAGCCAGGGGTTGGAGAAGAGACGCATGGTTCAGCGGCCTGGCGCGGAAGCGCCGGCGCTTTGTTGTTCTGGAAGGCGTGAGACGAAAGACAAGAGGCCCGCACGCCGTTGGCGTGCGGGCCTCGCAAAGCTTACCGCAAGATCGCGTGCATCAGGCCGCGTTGTCGGCCTGCGCGTGCGCCGAGGTGCGGGTCGCGTGCCAGCGCAACAGGCGCGGGATCACCACCACCGCCACGGTCAGCGCCAGGATGGTGGCCGAGATCGGCTGGCGCAGGAACAGGGTCCAGTCGCCCTGGCCGATCGACAGCGCATTGCGCAGCTGCTTCTCGGCCATCGGCCCCAGGATCATGCCGACGATCACCGGCGCGGTGGGGAAGTCGAAGCGGCGCATCACCATGCCCAGCAGGCCGACCACGAACAGCAGCAGCAGGTCGAACCACGACTGGCGGATGCCGTAGGCGCCCAGGCCCGCGAAGATCAGGATGCCGCCGTACAGCAGCGGCGTGGGCACGCGCAGCATGCGCACCCACAGCCCGATCGCCGGCAGGTTCAGCACCAGCAGCATGACGTTGCCGATATACAGCGACGCCAGCAGGCCCCACACCAGGTCGCCCGAGGTCTGGAACAGCATCGGGCCCGGCTGCAGGTTGTAGTTCTGGAACGCGGCCAGCAGGATCGCGGTGGTGTTCGAGGTCGGGATGCCCAGCGTCAGCAGCGGGGCCAGCGTCGCCGTGACGGCAGCATTGTTGGCCGCTTCGGGGCCGGCCACGCCTTCGATCGCGCCGACCTTGCCGAACTCTTCCTTGTGGTCCGACAGCTTCTTCTCGGTGGCATACGACAGGAAGGTCGGGATCTCGGCGCCGCCGGCAGGGATCAGCCCGAACGGGAAGCCGATGATGGTGCCGCGGATCCACGCCGGGACCGAGCGCTTCCAGTCCGACTTGTTCATGTGGACCGAGCTGAGCTTGTTGAACGTGCCCGCCGGCTGCGGGAAGAACGCGTTGAACAGCGCCTCGCCCACGGCGAACAGGCCCACCGCCACCACCACGATGTCGATGCCGTCGTACAGCTCCTGCACGTTCATCGAATAGCGGGTCTGGCCCGACAGCGAATCCATGCCGATCAGGCCGATGCCCAGGCCCAGGAACAATGCGGTCATGCCGCGCAGCAGCGACGAGCCCAGCACGGCGGAGACCGTGGTGAAGGCCAGCAGCATGATCATGAAGTACTCGCCCGGGCCGAACTGCAGCGCCACGTCGGCCGCCACCGGCGCGAACATCGACAGCAGCACGGTGGCGATGGTGCCCGCCACGAACGAGCCGATCGCCGCGGTGGCCAGCGCCGGGCCCGCGCGCCCGTTCTTGGCCATCAGGTTGCCTTCCATGGCCGTGACCATGGTGGAGGACTCGCCCGGGGTGTTCATCAGGATCGAGGTGGTCGAGCCGCCGTACATCGCGCCGTAGTAGATGCCGGCGAACATGATCAGCGCCGCGGTCGGTTCCACCTTGGCGGTCAGCGGCAGCAGCATCGCCACCGTCAGCGCGGGGCCGATGCCCGGCAGCACGCCGATGGCGGTGCCGAGGAAGCAGCCCACCAGGGCCCACATCAGGTTGATTGGCGTGATGGCCACGGCAAAGCCGTGCATCAGCAGGTTCAGGGTATCCATTCGAAGACTCCTTGCTGGTCGGGCGGGCGGGCTCAGAAGCCGGCGATGGGCAGCAGCGGCAGGTTGATGCCGAGCAGGAATTCAAACAGCGCCCACATCGGCACCGTGATGCACAGGCCGATCAGCGCGTCGCGCACGATACGGCGGCTGCCGTAGCCACGCGCCACGCACACCATCAGGAGCGTGGAAGCGAACACGAAGCCAAGCGTGCCGATCAGCGCCATGTTCAGCACCAGGCCCGCGGCCACCCACAGGAAGCCGCCGAAGTTGTGCGGCGCATCGGGCAGCTCCGCATCTTCTTCCGGCATGTTGCGGAAACCGCCGCGCACGCCCTGCCAGGTCAGCAGCGCGCCGCACACGGCCAGGCCGACGGCCACCAGCGTGGGCACGAAACGCGGCGACAGGCCGGCATAACCCTCTTCGCCGGAAATGCCGGACAGCCCGAGGAAGAAGAACAGCGAGAGCGCCAGCACGGCGATGCCGATGGCGAAGTGCGAGGGTTTCATGGAGACTCCTTGGCCTTTGTCGCCAGCATGGGTGCTGGCGTCCGCGACGCTGGCTGGTTCTGCCCGCGCGGCGGCAGGGCCCGGCGACATATGGTTATTTGTCTGCGAACCACTGTAATCAGCGGCAGGTGGACACCGGGCCCTGCGCCGTTTTCCCACCGCCGGGTTCACCGGCGGGGTTGGCAGGCACGACAGGTAAAGCAGGTTGAAGCGGTGCTGCGGGCAGTTCTTACTTGGCCACGCCCAGTTCACGCAGCGAGCCGCCCAGGCGGGCCGATTCGCTGTCGACGAACTTGCCGAACTCGTCGCCGGTCAGCAGGAACGGGGTCCAGTCATTCTTCTGCAGCGTGTCCTTCCAGGTCTGGCTCTCGGTGGCCTTGACCACCGCATCGATCATGGCCTTGCGCTGCTCGGCGCTGATGCCGGGCGCGCCGTACACGCCGCGCCAATTGTAGATCTCGACGTTCACGCCTTGCTCCTTGAGCGTCGGGATATCGGCGGTGCGGTCCTTGGAGGTCACCGCCAGCGCGCGCATCTTGCCGCTCTTGATAAAGGGCAGGAATTCCGACACGCCGGCAATGCCCACCGTCACGTGGCCACCCATGATCGAGGCCGAGGCTTCGCCGCCGCCCTGGAAGGGCACGTAGTTGATCTTCTTGGGATCGACGCCCGATTCCTTGGCGATCAGGCCAGCCAGGATGTGGTCGATCGAACCCTTGGAGCCGCCGCCCCAGCTGACGCTGCCCGGGTTGGCCTTGAGCTGCGTGGTCAGGTCCTTGATCGACTTGATCGGCGAGCTGGCCGGCACGGTGATGACCATGGTGTCGGCGAACAGGCGCGCGATCGGGGTGGCGTTCTTCAGCGTGACCGGCGGCTTGTTGGTCTCGATCGCGCCCACCATCACCGCGCCCACCACCATCAGCGCATTGGGGTTGCCCTTGTCGGTATTGACGAACTGCGTCAGCGCGATGGTGCCGCCGGCGCCGCCCTTGTTGTCGTACGAGGCGGTCTTGGCCTGGCCCGCGGAAATCATCGCGGCGCCCAGCGAGCGGCCGGTCTGGTCAAAGCCGCCGCCCGGGTTGGCGCCGATCATGACCTTGACGCTGTCCAGCGCAAAGGCCGGCGCGGCGGCAAAGGTGGCGGCAACGGCGGCCGATGCCATCACGGCATGGGCCAGGCGGGAATAGGTACGGCGCATAGCGGTCTCCTGGTTGTACCGGGGATGCGCCATGCCAGCCTGCTGGCAGCCGCGATCCGACCCGGGCGTTCCGGCTGCCACTGCGTTGCGGGGGACGGGAAGATAGCCGGGGGGGACTGCGCGAAAGGCGCAGTGCCGGTGCTTGTCTCCTGTCCGGCGCGGCGAGGTGTGGCCGGGACTGTTCTTGGACTTTTGGTGAACGTCAGACCGGAATCACCGGTCATGGGGCGGATTCTAGGCGGCGGAAACTGTCAAAAGGCTGTCAATCGGGGGGAGAAAGGGTCGGGGTTTACGTGGATGGCGCATTACAGCGCGGGTGCAGGCCCCTCAACCCGCCGGCTTCGCCTGCAGGCACGGGTCCTTGCGCGCCACCGCCGGCACCACCACGGCCATGTCGAACTCGCCGTCGGCCGGCGGGTTTTCCACATACCCCACGCTGACCACCTGCCCCACGCCCACCCCCAGCCAGCGCGGCACGCCGATGTCGCGCCGCACATGGCCGTTGCCGGCGATCAGCACCGCGCCGCGCTGCGCGTAGGGGCGCAGCGTCTGCGCCATCACCGCATCGCGCGCGGCCTGCGCCGCCAGCATTCCGGGCAGCATGGCCTTGGGGAAATTGCCGCAGTGGCCTAGGTCGAGCACCGCCGTCTGCGCGGCCACGAGGTCGTCGGGCAGCGCACCGGACAGGCCCAGTTGCTGACGCTCGCCGGCCGGGAACAGGCTGTCCAGTCCGCCGCGCAAAATCTTGCCGGCGTCGGCGCGCGACAGGTTGGCCGCCACCAGCGGCAGGTCGTACTGCAGCGCCAGCGCCACCACCGGCCGGTACAGCGGCCATTGCCAGGCACCGCCGCCGGCCTGGGCGATCAGGTAGTCGGCATCGCGCGGGCGCTCGCGGCGGGCGCGCTCGATATCCGCCTGGCGCTCGCGGTCGAACTGCTCCATGGCGATGGCGGGGCGCCAGCCTTGCTCGATGGCGCGCGTCAGCGCGGCCAGGCGCTGCTGCTGCGCGGCGGCATTGTCGTGGACCTCGCCCAGCAGCACGTAGGACTTGCCGGCGAAGGCGGCGCTGACCGCCTCGGGCGCGGGGCGGGTGGCCGCGCAGCCGGTGGCGAGCACAGCGACAGCGGCGGCCAGCATGCCGGCAATGCGCAAACGGAATGACATCACGCGGTTCCTTTCCTTATCTCGTTGTCGTGGCGGGGTTGGCGGCCTGCGCTCCCGCTTGTTGCCCGGCCTGCTGCTCCGGCACATACACCATCGACCCGTCCTTCATCCGATAGGCTACGCCAGCCTTGACGCCATCGCCCGAGCCCACCTGCCCGCTGGCCTGGTAGCGCACCACCTTCTCGCCCTGGCGCGACACGATCTCCATATTGGGCTTGCCCGGGTTGGTGATGATGGTCACGTCGTCATGCGTGAACGGGTTGGCCGGATTCTGCGCGATCGCCACCAGCAGGGCGGCGATCACCACCAGGAACACGTCGATCAGGTTGACCACCGACAGGATCGGGTCGTCGGCTTCGCTCTCTTCCAGGAACTTCATTCCCCGGCCTCCCATTGCGGCCGCGACTGGCCCAGCCACACCAGCTCCTCGGCCAGCCAGCGGCGGCGCACATTGACCACCCAGAAGGTGATGCTGGCCGCGATCAGCGCCAGGATCACCGCGGAGAAGGCAATGGTGAGATTCTCGCCCACATTGGCCAGGTTGCCACCGGACAGGCCCTTGAGCGCCGGGCCCATCGGGATCATGGTGGCCACCAGCCCCAGCATCGGGGCCACGCGGGTGGCGATGCGCGGGCGTTCCAGCAGGCGGTGCGCGGCGACGTCAAGCGCGTCGGTGTTTGCAACCTTGTGCCGGCGCGCCCACGTCACCAGTACGTAGCCGCGCCCGCTTTCAATCGGATGGCGCGCGCGCAGCCAGGCCTGCATGGCGAACTCGCCCAGCGCCCAGAAGGCATACAGGAACAGCAGCGCGATCAGCGCCAGCGTCGGGATCAGGAACAGCTGGCCGACGTCGTACATCAGGGTTTCAAGCAGGGTAGGGGTCATGGTGTCTCGTTTTCAGGAATTCGATGGATGCTTCTGCAAGGGGCTCAACGCGATCCCGGTATCCAGCTGCCGCCGGCAGCCGCCTGGCGCCGTCGCGCGCTGACGGCGCCGCCGACGATGGCCGCGGCCAGCGCGATGCCGCCGGCCAGCCACGACAGCACCGGCACGATGGCGGCCGCGGGCGGATTGCGCTCGACCAGCTGCATGCCTTGCACGGGCTGGGGTTGGGACTGGTTCGGCGCTGGCGGCGACACCGGTGCGGGTTCGGCTGCAGCGGGCTTTGCAGGCGCGGCAGGTTTGGCAGCGCGGGGCGCCGCCGGCGCCTGCATGCCGAAGCCCTCGGCCGCGGCCTGCACCTGCTGCTTGCGGTACTGGTTGAACGCACGGTTGTTGCTGACGATGTCATGGCGCTGCGCGAGATCCTCGTAGCGCTGCGCCAGTGTCTCCAGCAGCTTGCTGTCGGCCTTCCAGTAGCCCTTGCGCGCGGCTTCCAGCATGCGCTCGATCACCTGCGCCTGGGGCTGCGGCGCGTTCTTCTCGAACCACTCGTTCAGCCCCAGCTTGTGCTTGTCGTTGACATAGACCTCGGCAAACTCGGTCCACTGGTCGTCGCGCACGATCTCGGGCGAGACCGCGGTCCAGCCCCAGAAGTTGTTGACGGTGTCGAGCACGTTCAGCGCGCCGCTGTAGCCCTCGGCCTTCATGCCCTCGATCCAGCCCGGATGGAAGTAGCGCGTGCGCAGCTCGCTGGCCAGGAAGCCCGCCGCGGTCTCGGTGCGCGCATTGCTGGCATCGCGCAGGTTCGAGATCAGCAGCTCGGGCGCCTTGCCGGTCAGGTGCCGCACCGCCAGGCCAATGCCGCCGAGGTACTGGAACGGATCGTCGGTGGTCAGCATGCCGTACAGGTTGGAGCTGCGCGCCAGCAGCGCGCCGTCCACGCCCTTCAGGTTCTCGGCATACAGGTTGACCTGCGGCAGCGCCTCGCCCCAGTGCTGCTCGTCGGGGCCGTAGGCGTATTGCATGCGGGCAAGGTAGAGTTTGGCCAGCTTGGCATCGGCCTCGCGGCCGCTGCCGAAGGTGTCGGTGGCCATCGCGGCATCGTTGAGGCCGGTGCCGTAGTTGCCCGACTCGCTGGCGAAGATGCGCGTCACCGCCAGCGCATCGAGCCGGTCGGCGGGGACGTTGAGCTTCGCCAGCCGCTCGCGCACCGCGCGCGTGTTGGCGGCGACGACGTTGTCGGCCTCCGGCTGCGCGGCGGCCAGCTTCACCGCCTCGGCCAGCCACTTCATCAGGTTGGGGAAGTGATCGCGATACAGGCCCGTGGCGGACAGCACCACGTCCACGCGCGGGCGCCCGAGTTCCGCCGCGGGAATCGCTTCCACGCCAACGACTCGGCCGCCATCATCCCACTTGGGCCGCACGCCCAGCACCGCCATGGCCTGTGCTTCCAGCATGCCCTGGTGGCGCATGGTCTCCACGCTCCACAGCGAGAACGCCAGCTTGTCGGGGTATCGACCATGGCGCTTGCGCCAGTCGGCGATCATGGCCTCGGCCGCGGCCTGGCCGGCCTTCCACGCTTCGCGGCTGGGCACCTTGGAGGGATCGAAGCCATACAGGTTGCGTCCGGTCGGCAGCGTGTCGGGATTGCGCACCGGGTCGCCGCCGGTGCCTGGCAACAGGTGCCGGCCTGCCAGCGCGGTCAGCAATCCCGCGTTCTCCGGCGCGGCGTCAAGGCTGGCATAGAGCTGCCGCGCGCGCTGCATGTCTTCGCGCTGGCGCGCATCGCGCAGTTCGTCCAGCGGCGCGCCTTCGGCGACGTAGCGGCGCACCATCGCGTAGGGCGCGGTCTGCGCAAGCTGCGCGTAGTCGACCGCGAACAGCTCCTCCGGCTCTTCCGGGAACACGCGCGTGAGCCAGTCCTTGCCGAGCATCGCCATGGTCGTGTAGAGCCGCAGCCCGTCGTCCTGCGACTGGCCGAAGGTATGCAGGCCATAGGGCTGCAGCGTGCCGCCGAGTTCATGCAGGTGGATATGCAGCGCATCGAGATAGCCGGTGAAATCGGTGCGCGCGCGCGCCGCGGTCCAGCCCATGTCCTGGAACAGGTGCATCGTGGCGCTGCGCGCCAGGATCTGCTGCCTGATCGTGTCCTTCACCGCGCCTTCATCCTGCTGCGGGAACTGGTGCAGCTGGTCGTGCAGCGACACCAGTTCGGTATGCAGGCCCGCCGGGCGGAACGGTGGCGTCTGGTGGCTGACGATCACTGCGCGGCCGCGGCGCTTGGCCTGGATCGCCTCGCCCACGTCGTCGACGATATACGGGTAGATCACCGGCACGCTGCCCAGCACCAGGTAAGGCTGGTCGGTGACGGATAGCCCGCGCTCCTTGCCCGGCGTCCATTCCTGCGTGCCGTGCGTGCCGTAGTGCACCAGCGCCTCGCGCCCTTCGCGTGCCCACAGGTAGGCGGCCATGTAGAAGTGGTTCAGCGGGGTGGTGGTGGAGTGGTACAGCGCCTTCTCGTCGGATTCATTGCGCTCGCCGCGCGGGGGCACCGGCATCAGCGCGACATTGCCGAGCTGCAGGCGCGGGATCACGAAGCCGGCCTCGCCGTTGCGCGTGGTGGCCATCGCCGATTGCTCGGGGTTGCCCCAGCGCTGTGCCACCGAGGCGCGGAACGCGGCGGGCTGCGCGTCGTACCAGCGCCGGTACTGCGACATCGGCATCCATACCGCCAGCCCCGCGTCGAGCAGCGGCTCCAGCTTGCCGCTGCGGTAGAAGGGCGCGAGCAGCGCGCCCAGGTCGCGTTGCAGCCGTGCTTCGTCGGCCGCCTCGGTCGTATAGCCAGCGGCGCGCAGCGCGGTGAGTGTGCTGGCCAGGCTCCTGGGCAGGTTCAGGAACGATGCCGACAGGTTCTTCTCGCCCGCCGGGTAGTTGTAGTACAGGATCGCCACGCGCTTGTCGGCGTTGGGCAGGTGGCGCAGCCGCGCCAGCGCCAGCGCCTTGTCGGCTACGGTGTCGAGCTGCGCCGGCAGGCTGACGATGGCGCCGTCGCCCTTCGCGGTAGCGGCCGCGACGATGGGATCGATCACGCCGGCCAGCTCGGGCTGCACCAGGTAGAACGGCGTATCGGTCAGGCTGATGCCGTGCGGATCGTCCTGCCACGCCTGCGCATCGCCCTTGCGGTAGGGCATGACCTGCATCACGGGCACGTCGAGCTTTTCGAACTCGGCCTTGCGCCCCTGCGGGTTCAGCATGATCTGGCCGTTGATCAGCACGTCGACCAGGCGCCTGCCTTCAGGCATGGCCATGCGCAGGATGCCGTCGGCATCCATCACCGGGCCGTAGAAGGTGAGCACGCGCGCATGGCGGGCTTCCAGGCGGCGGATCAGGTCGTCGATAAAGGCGCTGTCCAGCCCCGAGACATAAGCCTGGTGGATGGCGATGCCGATCACCGGGCCGCTGCTGCCCGACGCGGCCAGCGCTTCGTCCGGCGAAGTGGTGATGACGTTGGCCAGCTTAGGGTGATAGTAGGCCGCCTTGGGGAAGGCGACCGGTGCCGGGATACTGCTATCGGCGCGCAGGCGGAACTGCTGCGCGGCCAGCGTGCGCATCATCGCGCTGAAGTTGGCACGGCCGCCGTTGACGTAGTACGCATGCAGCTGCGCGGCAAGCTTGTCGTCAACGCCGTGCGCCTCGTAGCGGTCGGTCGCCACCAGCACGCGCGGCACGCGTGCCTGCGTCCACAGCGGGCCCAGCTTCTGCAGCATCGCGGTGACGATATGGTCGCGCGGCGCATCGACGATCAGCAGGTCGGCGTCGTTGATAAAGGGCGCGATCTCCTGCGCCGGCATACGTTCGAGATAGCGCGCCTCCAGCGCCATGCCTTGCGCCTGCGCCATCTCGCGCAACGGCGCGAACTTGCCGGCGGGCACCGGCGAGCTGGTCAGGATGGCGATGCGCGGCAGCGCGGCGGCGTGTGCAACGCCGGCCAGCATCAGCAGCCATAGCAGCGCCCACACGAAGCGGCTTTTCATTGTGTTTTGTGGGGACATGGCAAAGCTCCTGCGGCTCAGAACGACAGCTTCAGACTGGCGGCGAAGGTGCGGCCGGACTGCGTGTAGAAGTCCACGCCGGGCTCGGTGGCGGCCACGCCGGTCTGGCGCACATCGCCCCACAGCCAGTACTTCTTGTCGAACAGGTTGTTCACCGACAGCGCCAGGCTGACATAGCGGTTGAAGCGCCACCACGCCTGCAGGTCGACCACGCCGTAGCCGGCGGGCTTGAAGTAGGTGAATGAAGTATCGTCGGTGCGCGTGACCGGGCGCGCCCCGCGCCAGCGAATGCCTGCTCCCTGGCCCGGCGTGCGCTCCCAGCTCAGGCCGGCACTGGCGCGCAGCGGCGACACGCTGTTCAGCGGCTGCCCGGTCTGCTCGTTGTTGCCGTGCGCATAGGCCACCGCGCCGTCGACGCGCCATTGCGGCAGGAAGCGCCACACGCCGCGCCACTCGGCACCGTAGATGCGCACGCTGGTCTGGTTGCGGTACTGGTAGGTCGCACGCAGGCCGGGCAGGCAAGCCGGGTCGGACGGGCAGGTGAGCTGCACTTGTTCGATGAAATCGCGATAGCGGTTGTCGAACACCACCACGCTGGTCTGGACGTTGTCGTCGGTATAGCGCGCACCGATCTCGAACGAGCGGCTTTTCTCCGGGTTCAGGTCGGCATTGGGCGCCGCGCCATAGCCCTGGATGGTGTTGCGGAAGCTGCCGTTGACCTCCTGGTAGTTGGGCGCGCGATAGCCGAAGACGTATTGCGCCCACAGGTTGACGCGGTCGGTCGCCTGCCACAGAGCCGACAGCTTGGGGGACACGTGCGAATCGCTCTTGCTGACGGCGGGGCCGCCCGCGGCCTTGTTGTAGACCGCGTCGTCGCCATCGGGCGAAAGCGAGTAGTGGTCGTAGCGCAGGCCCGGCGTCAGCGTGAAGCGGCCATCGAAGAAGCGCAGCTCATCCTGCACGAACAGGCCGGTCTGGCGCGTCTCGCCGGTGGGGAAGTCGTGCATCGGGAAGTTGTCGCCGGCCAGCGACTTGCTGGTGGTGCCGGTGGTCAGGTTGCGCACGATGCCGTCGCGCGATTCCGTGGTGCGCGTGCGCATGAAATCGACACCGCCGATCAGCCGGTGCCCGACACTGCCGGTGGCAAAGGACTTGTCGCCCTGCACATTGAAGCCAGTCTGTTCCTGGCGGAAGGCGAAGCCGAGTTCGACATTGCACAGGCTGGTGCCGCGCGTGGACGCCGAGCAGCCGGTGCTGGTGTTGCTGCGCACCTGGTTGGTGATGGTCTTGGTATCCGCTTCCTGGTAGTAGACCTGCGCGGTCAGCTGGTCGAGCACGCCGCTGGCCGGCTTCCACGCATAGTCCAGGCTGACGCGGTCGCGCTTCAGGTCTTCGGTGCCATTGGCTGAAGTCACGCGCGGCAGCGCCGTCGACAGGCGCAGGATGTCGGTATCGGTATTGCCGTCGCGGTGCTCGTAGGTGAACTTGAACTTGTGCTCGGGACTGGCGTTGAGCAGGAGCTTGCCCAGCCACGCCTGCGTGCGCACATCCTGTGGGTTGGGCCTGGTTCGATTCACCGAGTTGGAGTCCTCGCTGCCCATGTTCTTCATTTCATGCGCGTTCCGGTTCGCGTACATGAACAGGCCCTGGATGGTGTCGTTGCCGCCCGCCACGCCTGCGGTCTGGCCGAAGCCGTTGTCGATGCCGTTCCAGTTCAGGCCGATTTCACCGCCAACCTTGCGGCCCTGCATCAGGTCGGACGGGTCCTTGGTGGCATACGCCACCACGCCGCCGATGGCGTCCGAGCCGTACAGGCTGGAGGCCGGACCGCGCAGCACTTCCACGCGCTTGAGGAACGCGAACTCAGGCGCATCGCGCGTGGCGCTGGAGATATTCGACGGCCCGCCGCCATTGAAGAAGTCAGGCAGCCGCACCCCGTCGACCATCTGCAGCACGCGGTTGTCTTCGATGCCGCGGATATTGATGCTGCCCGCGCCAAAACGGCGGCGGTCGCGCGGCACGTCGATATCGGGCTCGTCGGCGAACAGGCCGGTCTCGTCGACGGGCTGGGCGCGCTCGATCTGGCGCGCATCGCGGGTGGTGATGGTGGAGGCGACCGAGTCGGCGCGCTCCGCGGTGCGGGTGGCGGTGACCACCACTTCATTGAGGGCAGCGACGGTGGTGCGCTTGCTATCGCCCTCGTCGGCAATGGCTGGCGAACCTAACGCTGCGCAGACGGCAGCGACAGGCGTGACCCGGATAGTGGCGCGCAGGCGCGCAAGGCAGCGACGTTTCATGGATTCTCCCCAGAAGAAAACGGACGCGCTGGCTGGCAAAAACCTGAACGGGATGGCTGGCTTGCGTGAAGGCGCTGCCCGCGAAAACGAGGTGTCGCGGGTGACGCCGTTTTTAGTTAACGAGAATTATTATCATTTAAATCTGGTTCGTAAAGCACTTATATCGAGTGGGCATGTCATGTGGCGACGGCGCTACATGTCGCTAATGTCTGACCCTGGCCGGCGCCTCAAAAACAAAGAGGCCGCAGCAATGCTGCGGCCTCCTCTTGTCTGCCGGTGCCTCAGTGCTGGTGCACCGTCTCGCCCGGCGCCTTGTCCGGCAGCTTGTTGCCTTCAGAGTCGATCTGCAACGGCCCCGTCCCGGAGAACCGGTCCAGCGCCAGGTAGATCACCGGCGTGATGAACAGCGTGATCACCTGCGAGAACAACAGGCCGCCAACCACCGCCAGCCCCAGCGGCTGGCGCAACTCGGCACCCGCGCCAAGGCCCAGCGCCAGCGGCAGCGCGCCCATCACCGCGGCGAAGGTCGTCATCATGATCGGCCGGAAGCGCAGCAGGCACGCCTGCCGGATCGCCTTGGCCGGCGGCATGCCCTGTTCACGCTGCGCGGCCAGCGCGAAGTCGATCATCATGATGGCGTTCTTCTTGACGATGCCGATCAGCATCAGCACGCCGATCACTGCGATCAGCGACAGCTCCACGTTGAAGAGGAACAGCGTCAGCAACGCGCCCACCGCTGCCGAGGGCAAGCCCGCCAGGATGGTCAGCGGGTGGATATAGCTTTCATACAGCACGCCCAGCAGCGTATAGATCACCGCGATGGCCGCCACCAGCAGCACGATCTGCGTGGCCTGCGACGACTGGAACACCGCCGCGTCGCCGCCCCAGCTGGTGAAGATCGAGCTGGGCATGGCGATCTCCTGCCGGTAGCGGTCGATGCGCGCCGAAGCATCGCCCAGCGCCGCGCCCGGCGCCAGGTTGAACGACACCGTCACCGAAGGCAGCTGCCCCTGGTGGTTGACGGCGATCGGCCCGACCCGGCGCTCGGTGGTGGCAAAGGCGGAGATCGGCACCATCTGGCCGGTCTTGCTGCGCACATAGAGCTTGGAGAACGCGGTCTCGTCGACGCGGTCGATATCGGCCGCCTGCAGGATCACGTAGTAGTTGTCGATCGGCGTGTAGATGGTCGACACCTGCCGCTCGCCGAAGGCCGAGTACAGCGCGGTGCGCACGTCCTGCATCTGAACGCCCAGCGCATTGGCCTTGTCGCGGTCGATCGACAGGTGCGCCTCCAGCCCGGACTGCTGCGAATCGCTGGTGACGTCGCGGAAGATCGGGTCGGTGCGCATCTTCGCCATCAACTGGTCGGAGGAGTCCTGCAGCTGGCCGGCCTTCACGCTCTGCAGCGTGTACTGGTAGCGGCTCTTGCTCTGGCGCCCGCCCAGCTGCAGGTTCTGCACCGGCGCAAAGTACACCGCCAGGCCCGGCACCCCGGCAACATCGCGCCGCAGCGACTCGATCACCTTGGGCATGGCCTCGCGTTCGCCACGCGGCTTCAGTTCGACAAACATGCGCCCGGTGTTGATGGCCGGCGACGGGCCGCCGCCGATGGCCACCACGATGCTCTTGACCGCGGGGTTGGCGCGCATGCGCTCGGCGGCGTCGCGCAGGCGTTCTGCCATGGCGTCGAAGGAGATGTCCTGCGGGCCTTCGGCGTTGACGCGGATCTGGCCGATGTCCTCTTCAGGGAAGAAGCCCTTGGGGATGGTCACGAACAGCACCGCGGTCAGCACGAAGGTCAGGCCCGCGACCGCCAGCACGGTGTGGCGGTGCGCCAGGCACCAGTCCAGCCCGCGCGCATAGCGGTGCAGCGTGAACTCGAACAGGTTCTCGAACCACTGCGTCGAGCGCATGCCCAGCGTTTGCTTCTGCACGATGGCGGGCTGGCCGGGCGCGTGGTCGCCGTAGGCGTGGTGCGATTCATCCACCGGCACGTTCTCGGCCGACAGGAAGCGTGCACACAGCATCGGGATCAGCGTCAGCGACACCAGCGCCGACACCAGGATCGCCAGCGACACCACCGCGGCGAACTCATGGAACAACAGGCCGATCACGCCCGGCATGAAGAAGATCGGGATAAACACCGCCACCAGCGAGATCGAGATCGACAGGATGGTGAAGCCCATCTCGCGCGAACCCACCAGCGCGGCCTTCAGCGGCGCCACGCCCTCCTCGATATGGCGCACGATGTTCTCGAGCATGACGATGGCGTCGTCCACCACCAGGCCCACCGCCAGCGTGATGGCCAGCAGCGAGACGTTGTCCAGGCTGTAGCCGAAGGCCTTCATCAGCGCCACCGTGCCGATCAGCGAGATCGGCAGCGACACCGCGGGGATCAGCGTGGCCGCGGCGCGGCGCAGGAACAGGAAGATCACCATCACCACCAGCGCCACCGTCAGCGCCAGCGTGAACTGCACGTCGTGGATCGATTCGCGGATCGAGTTCGAGCGGTCGTTGACCACCGCGACGTTGACCGAGCCCGGCATCTGCGCGATCAGGCGGGGCAGGGCGGCCTTGATGGCATCGACCACCGCCACGGTGTTGGCGTCGGGCTGGCGCAGCACCGCCAGCACGATCGAGCGCTCGTTGTTGAGCCAGCTGCCGGTCTTGATGGTCTCGACGCTGTCCTCGATCTCGGCCACGTCAGAGAGCCGCACCAGCGCGCCGTTGGGCTGGCTGGCGACGATGATGTTGCGGAAGGCGTCGGCGCTGGTCAGCTGCCGGTTGGCCTGGATGGTCAGGGTCTGGCGCGCGCTGTCGAGCGTGCCCACCGGCGTGTTGGTGTTGGCGCGGTTCAGCGCCGTGGCCAGCTCGTCCAGCGTCAGCCCGCGCGCGGCCAGCGCATCCGGGTGCGCGCGCACCCGCACCGCAAAACGCTTCTGCCCGAAGATCTGCACCTGCGCCACCCCCGGCAGCGTGGCCAGCGTGGGCGAGATCAGGTTGTCGCCAAAGGCGTTCAGGTCCGCCAGGCTCATCGCCGGCGAGTTGATCGCCAGCAGCAGCACCGGCGCATCGGCCGGGTTGACCTTGCGGTACGACGGCGGCACCGTCATCTCGATCGGCAGCGAGCGCTGCGCGCGGAACAGCGCCGCCTGCACGTCGACGGCCGCGTCGTCGATATCGCGGTCGTTGTTGAATTCGATGGTGATGCTGGAGTTGCCGAGCGTGTTCGACGAGCTGATCACCGACACGCCCGGGATCGTCGCAAACTGCTTTTCCAGCTGCGTGGCGACCGATGCCGCCATGGTCTCGGGGCTGGCCCCGGGCAGGGTCGCGGTGACCTGGATCACCGGCGAATTAAAGCTGGGCAGCGCGGCAATGGGGATGGTCGGGTACAGCACGATGCCGGTGACCACCACGGCCAGGCACAGCAGCACCGTCATCACCGGACGGCGGATGCAGAGTTCAGACAGCGTCATGGCTCAGTGCCCCGCGGTGGCGGCGGCCGGGCGGGCGGCGGCGGCCGAGGCACCGGCGGCCGGGGCCTCGCGCACCAGCGTGCCGGGGCGCAGGTTCTGCGTGCCCTCCACCACCACGCGGGCGCCGGGCTGCACGCCCTCGACCACGGCGGCGGCGGCAGTGGTGGTCACCACCTGCACCGGCACGCGCGCGACCTTGCTGTCGGGCTGGACCACATAGACAAAGCGGCCTTCCGGGCCGGTCACCACCGCCTGCGGCGGCACCGACAGCGCGCCCTTCAGGGTCTGCACCACGGCGTTGACGTTGGCATAGGTGCCCGGCCACAGCCGCTGCTCTTCATTGTCGAACTGCGCCTTGACGCGGATGGTGCCGTACTGCGGATCGACGGTGTTATCCACAAAGGTGATCCTGCCGGTCACCGGCGTCTTGCTGCCGTCGTTGGGCAGCGCGGTGACCTGCACCGGGCCGGCGTGCAGCGCCTCGCGCAGCGCGCCCAGCTGCCGCTCCGGCAGGGTGAAGGTTACGGCGATTGGCTGGACCTGGGCGACGGTGACCATCGGCACGGTGCTGCCGGGCATCACCAGCGAGCCCGGGAAAACGTTGATCACGCCGGTGCGCCCGCTGATGGTGGCGCGGATCGCGCCGTAGCTGATCGCCACGCGGCTGGCTTCGATGGCGGCCTGGTCGGCGCGCACGGTGGCAGCGAAGCCGTCCACCTTGGCCTGCGCGGTGTCGACCGCGCTCTTAGAGATGAAGTTGCGCTCCAGCAGATCCTGGCTGCGCGCCAGGGTGCGGCGGGCATCGGCCAGGTCGGCCTGGTCCTTCAGCAGCTGGGCCTGCGCCTTGGCCAGGTTGGCCTCGTCCATGCGGGTATCGAGCGAGAACAGCAGGTCGCCCGGCTTGACCGTCTGGCCTTCCTTGATATGGACGGTGCGCACGGTACTGGACACCTGCGGGCGCACCTCGACGGTGGACAGCGCGGTGACATTGCCGTTGGCCTTGACCTGCAGCGGCACGTCGCCCTGCTGCACGCGCGCGGTGGACACCACCACGGCTGCCGGCGCCTTGGGCGCCGGCTTGGGCGCAAACCAGGTACGCCAGGCAAACCAGCCCAGGCCGGCAATGACCAGCAGCACGGCCACTACCGCCCACGGCGATACGCGGCCACGCCCGGTTCCGGTGGCCGCCCTCCAGTTGCTGTCGACGAAGCCCTTGGGCTGGTCGATCCTTTCAGATTTCATATTGTGTGGACCCTCTGCACCGCGTCTTCGCGCCACTCCCCGTGATCGCCCGGCTGGTTGTGTCCAGATGTTGCCGGTGCGTGTCGCGCAAAGACTCTACTGATACCGCGCTTCGCCCGCCGGAGCCAGCGCCGCGTATTACAGTCCGTTACAGGGTTGCAAGGGTCTGGTAATGCCCGGCGCCGGCAAACGCCGTCCGGGCCACAGGGGAAGCCGGAGATGTGTTTAGCGGGGCGCTTGTATGGTTAGACAAACATTATCAGAAAAGCTGCCGCCGGCCATCGCGGCGCCACTGATTGACGCTGTCCACCGACAGTTCGCGTGGCCCGGCCTGCACAATCACGACATCGCCAGCGCGCACTTCTCCCTTCAGCACCACGCTGAGGTAGACCCCGGAGTAGCCGCTCTGGATCATGTCGCGCACCGCGTGGCGGTAGCCCAGCGCGGCGTTGAACTTGTAGCAGGGCTTGCGCGGCGACTCCACCCGCAGCAGGGCCGTGCCCACGCGCACGAGGTCACCGATCCAGAGTTGGGATTCAAGCAGCCCCTCCAGGGTCAGGTTCTCGCCGATGGCGCCAAACGGCAACGGTGGGCCTGACTCGGGCTGCCCGCAGGCGCGGCGGCGCGCGTTCCACCACGGGTAGTGCTCGAAGGGATAGGCGTAGACCGCCTTGTCCAGGCCGCCGTGCACGGTCAGGTCGCCCTGTTCGTCGCCGGCCAGGCCCAGCGGCTGCACCTGTACCCGCAACGGGTGCAGCAGGGTGCTGACAGGGTGCTTGCGAATGCCCGACAGCACCACCGCCTCGGTGCCCGCCCCGGCGACCACCAGCGGGATGGCCTTGGCCATGCTGACCGCCAGCACACGCGCAAGGCCCGGCCGAGGTCTGGATTCGCTCACGTGCGCCCCCGCTTCGTGGTTGTGCTTCCGGTTGTGGAAAGGGCTGTGGATAAGCTGCGGATATGCCTGAGGATAACGGGGCGGATAACCCTGTGGACAAGTGCTTGGTGCGGTCCCTCACAAGGAACCCGGCGGCGGGGAGCCGGCTCGGGTTTCAGCCTTGCATCACACCTGCTGCGCCGCCTGCGGCCGCCGCCACTGGCAGCCCAGCGCCCGGGCGCGTTGCGATACCGCCAGCGCCACCAGCATCAGCGCCGCCGCGCCCCAGTGCAGCGTATCGGCGCCGGCCAGCGTATAGATGGCAGCCCCGGCCATGGCGCCGGCCGCCTGGCCCAGGTAGATCGACGAAGAATTCAGCGAGATCGACACCGATGCCCGCTCCGGCGCCAGCAGCACCAGCCGCGCCTGCTGCGCGCTGTTGGTGGCAAACCCGCCCACGCCCCACAGCATGAACAGCAGCACCAGCGCCACGCTGCCCAGCCCGGCCAGCGGCCACAGCACCATGGCCGTGATCGAGGTCAGCAGCGTGACCTGCACGATCCGGCTGGGCGTGACCCGGTCCATGCGCGACGCCGCCATGGCATTGCCGAACACGCCGCAGGCGCCGTAGGCCAGGAACATCAGGCTGAGCGCGCCGCCGCTGATGCCGTACACGTCGCGCATCAGCGGGGCGATATAGGTAAACACGGTGAACATGCCCGCCGACGAGATCATGGTGGTCAGCACCACCAGCATGATCGGCTTGTGGCGCAGCACCGCGCCCCAGGCCTCGCGCCCGGCCGGCGGCACGGTCAGCCCGCGCGGCAGCGCGCGCCAGACCGCCGCCGACACCAGCAGCGCCAGGGCACCGACCAGCGCCATGCTGACGCGCCAGCCCAGGGTGCTGGAAATCCACGTGCCCAGCGGCACGCCCACCACGCTGGCGATGCTCCAGCCAAGAAACACGAAGCTGATGGCGCGCCCGCGCGTCTGCGCGTTGACCAGCAGCGGCAGCGTGGCGGCGGTCTGGGGCGTATAGATGGCCGCGCCGATCGCGGTCAGGAAGCGGATCGCCATCAGCGCCGCAAAGCTGGGCGCAAACGCGGCGGCCAGGTGCATCACCCCATAGACCAGCAGCGACCCGGCCAGCAGCAGCCGGCGGTCAATGCGCGAGCCCAGCGTGGCAAACAGCGGTGCGCCGATGCAGGTGGCCAGCGCAAACACCGAGATCAGCTGCCCGGCGCTGGCCGCGCCCAGCCCGAAATCGGCGGCAATGTCGTTCAACATGCCGGTAACGATCATCGCACCGGTGCCAATGACGAAATTGCCGACGCAGAGCGTCACTAGCCTGGGGTCCATGCCGGCCTTGGGAATAGGGATTGGCGCAGGAGGGCGCCTTGTTGTTGTCTGGGATGCCGCGGGCCGTGGCAGGCCGGGCGGTAAGGGAAGTCCGGAGTGTAGCGGTTTCGTGGAATTCGCGTTTCCCAGAGGAAATGCCCCGCCAGATGTGAAACACCCCTGCCCCGCATGGCGGAACAGGGGTGTCAGGGCGGGCTGTCCGGAGGCAATCCGGCCGCTGGTGACTCAGCGCGTCAGCACCGGCGCCAGCGCCTTCGGGTTGACGATGCAGTCATGGTTGCCGGCCAGCACGTCCAGGATGTTCTGGAACGCGGTGCGGAAGTACAGCTCGTAGCTGTCGCGCTCCACATAGCCCAGGTGCGGCGTGCAGATGCAGTTTTCCATGCGCAGCAGCGCGTGGCCCTGCAGGATCGGCTCGGACTCGAACACGTCGATCGCCGCCATGCCCGGGCGGCCCCGGTTCAGCGCGGTGACCATCGCATTCTCTTCCAGCAGTTCGGCACGGCTGGTGTTGACGAACAGCGCCGTGGGCTTCATCCGCGTCAGGTCGGTCAGCTTGACGATGCCACGGGTGTCGTCGTTCAGGCGCAGGTGCATCGACAGCACATCACTGTCGGCAAACAACTGCTCCTTCGATTCGGCCACGCCCAGCCCGTCGGCACGGGCGCCTTCCAGCGACGCCTCGCGGCCCCAGACCAGCACCTTCATGCCAAAGGCGCGGCCGTAGCCAGCCAGCAGCCGGCCGATCTTGCCATAGCCCCAGATCCCCAGGGTCTGGCCGCGCAGCACCTGGCCCAGGCCGAAATTGGGCGGCATCGTCGTCGATTTCAGCCCCGACTGCTGCCATGCGCCGTGCTTCAGGCTGGCGACATACTGGGGGATGCGGCGCTGGGCGGCCATGATCAGCGCCCAGGTCAGCTCGGCCGGCGCCACCGGCGAACCCACGCCCTCCAGCACGGCCACGCCGCGGTCGGTGCAGGCGTCCAGGTCGATATGGCTGCCGGGGCCGGCGCCGACCCGGCCGGTCTGGCTGATGAGCTTGAGTTTTGGCAGTTTTTCCAGCAGTTGCCGGGTGATGCGGGTGCGTTCGCGGATCAGCACCACGGCTTCGACGTCTGACAGGCGT
Organism: Cupriavidus sp. CP313; assembly: GCF_054072015.1. Classification (NCBI taxonomy): domain Bacteria; kingdom Pseudomonadati; phylum Pseudomonadota; class Betaproteobacteria; order Burkholderiales; family Burkholderiaceae; genus Cupriavidus; species Cupriavidus sp. CP313. The sequence goes on from NZ_JBSVZB010000029.1 coordinate 66,128, forward strand.
GCGGCCAGCTGGCCCACGCCCTTGACGGTGTTGTTGAACACCTTGACGTCGTGCCCCTCCAGCAAGCTGAAGCAAGGCAGCTTGCGCACGGCATCCTGGTAATCGTCGAGTACGGCAATCTTCATCGGCAACTCTGGTTGTCTAACGGTCTTGTGCCGGTTGGTGCGCGCCGCCACCGAGCTGCGCGCCGGCCAACAGTATTGTTGAGAAATATCGAAAAACCCCGCGCCGGCTGGTGGCGGCGATTGTTGCAGAGCAAAAAACAGGGGGGTGCGCCAGTGGTATCCTTGCCCGTTCCGGTGCCGCCGCGGATTGTCGGTCGAGCCTTGCTCCCGCCATGCGATCGCACACGGACAAAGTCCGGCCAGCACGCGCAGCCACCCCTGCGCGCGCGAAGCGCAACTGTAGCGCAGCCGCAGGGACCGCCGCGACCTTTTGCATAAACGGGGCCGCCGCGGAGTTGTAACGGGATGTGTCGATCCGAGTGTGACATCACTCCGGGCGCGTGACGGCCCCATCTGCCCGCTGGCCAGGCTTTGCAAGGATTCCTTCCCTTCCTTCCCATTACGAATCTGGAGTCTGCAGTATGAACCACCCCACGATGCAAGGTACGGCGCCCGTCAATGCGCCGGCCTGGGTCAAGCACCCCAAGCTGGTGGCCTGGGTCGCGGAAATCGCCGCCCTGACCAAGCCCGACAATGTCTATTGGTGCGACGGCTCGCAGGAAGAATATGACCGCCTGTGCGAGCAGATGGTCGCCGCCGGCACCATGAAGCGGCTGAACCCGGCCAAGCGCAAGAATTCCTTCCTGGCGCTGTCGGACCCTTCGGACGTGGCGCGGGTAGAAGATCGCACCTTCATCTGCTCCGAAAAACAGGAAGACGCCGGCCCCACCAACAACTGGACCGAACCGGCCGAGATGCGCCAGACGCTGAACGGCCTGTTCGAGGGCTGCATGCGCGGCCGCACGCTGTACGTGGTGCCGTTCTCGATGGGCCCGCTGGGCTCGCCGATCGCGCATATTGGCGTGGAACTGTCCGATTCGCCGTACGTGGCGGTCAATATGCGCATCATGACGCGCATGGGCCGCGCGGTGTACGAGGTCCTGGGCACCAACGGCGAGTTCGTGCCGTGCGTGCACACCGTGGGCAAGCCGCTGGCCGCCGGCGAGCAGGACGTGGCCTGGCCGTGCAACCCGACCAAGTACATCGTCCATTTCCCGGAAACGCGCGAGATCTGGTCATTCGGCTCGGGCTACGGCGGCAACGCGCTGTTGGGCAAGAAGTGCTTCGCGCTGCGCATTGCCTCGACCATGGGCCGCGATGAAGGCTGGCTGGCCGAGCACATGCTGATCCTGGGCGTGACCTCGCCCGAGGGCAGGAAGTACCACGTGGCAGCGGCCTTCCCGTCGGCCTGCGGCAAGACCAACTTCGCCATGCTGATCCCGCCCAAGGGTTTCGAGGGCTGGCAGGTCACCACCATCGGCGACGACATCGCCTGGATCAAGCCGGGCCAGGACGGCCGCCTGTACGCCATCAACCCGGAAGCCGGCTACTTCGGCGTGGCCCCGGGCACCAGCGAGAAGACCAACTTCAACGCGATGGCGACGCTCAAGGAAAACGTCATCTTCACCAACGTGGCGCTGACCGACGACGGCGACGTGTGGTGGGAAGGCATGACCAAGGAAGCGCCCGCGCACCTGGTCGACTGGCAGGGCCAGGACTGGACCCCGGAAATCGCCCGCGCCACCGGCGCCAAGGCCGCGCACCCGAACGCCCGCTTCACCGCGCCGGCGTCGCAGTGCCCGTCGATCGACCAGAACTGGGACAACCCGGCCGGCGTACCCATTGATGCGTTCATCTTCGGCGGCCGCCGCTCGACCACCGTGCCGCTGGTTACCGAGGCCCGCAACTGGACCGAAGGCGTCTACATGGCCGCCACCATGGGTTCGGAAACCACCGCCGCGGCCGCCGGCCAGCAGGGCGTGGTGCGCCGCGACCCGTTCGCCATGCTGCCGTTCTGCGGCTACAACATGAGCGACTACTTCGGCCACTGGCTGGAACTCGGCCAGAAGCTGGAAGCCGCGGGCGCGAAGCTGCCGAAGATCTACTGCGTCAACTGGTTCCGCAAGGACGCCGACGGCAACTTCGTGTGGCCGGGCTTTGGCGAGAACATGCGCGTGCTGTCGTGGATGATCGACCGCGTGGAAGGCAAGGGGCAGGGCGCCGAGCACGTGTTCGGCACCACCCCGCGCTACGAGGACCTGAACTGGAATGGCGTGGACTTCACGCCGGCGCAGTTCACGCAGGTGACTTCGATCGATCGCGATGCGTGGCAGCAGGAGCTGGCGCTGCATGACGAGCTGTTCACCAAGCTGCAGCATCGGCTGCCGCAGGCGCTGGCGGAAGCGCGGGCGGCGTTGGGCAAGCGGCTGGACGGCTGATCGCCACGGTTCGCGCAGCTCGCGATAAAGACGCCCGTCTCTGCTGAGACGGGCGTTTTTTTATCCCCCCTCGCTCTCCCCCAACGTCTCCACCGCATACTTCACCAACCCCGCCCGCCCCTCGATCCCCAGTTTGCGCTTCAGGTTCAGCCGGTGCGTCTCCACCGTGCGCACCGACACCCCCAGTTGCGCCGCAATCTCCTTGTTGGCCAGGCCACGCCCGATGCCGCGCAGGATGTCGCGCTCGCGCGGCGTCAGCGCATCGAGCGGCCCTGCGGCAGGGCTCTGCTCGGCCATGCCGCGTGCAATGCGGGCGCTGTAGAAGACCCGTCCGGCCAGCACGGACTGGATCGCCGCCATCAGCTCGTCGGCAGGCGCGTCCTTGAGCACATAGCCGCGCGCGCCGGCGCGCACCGCCTGGCGCACATACTCCAGGTTGTCGTGCATCGACACGATCAGCACCGCCAGCTCCGGATAGCGGTCGTGCAGCGCCGCGGCCAGGGCAATGCCGCCCATGCCGCGCATGCCGATATCGGTGATGACCAGGTCGGGCAGCTCGGCGGCACCGGCGCGGTCCAGCCACGCCAGCGCGGCTTCGCCGTCGTCAGCTTCGCCCACCACGCGCAAGCCGGGCTGCAGCGCCAGGTGCATGCGCATGCCGTCGCGCACCAGCGCGTGGTCGTCGATCAGCAATACGCGGGCGGGTACTTCCATGGAATCGGCAAAAGACTGGGTCATGACGGCGAGGGTCCTGCTGAAACGGGATCGTGCGCAATGGCCGCAGGCCTGGCCAGCGGCAGTGAAGCGACCAGCTGGGTGCCGCCCATGCCCGAAGCGATGTCGAACTGCCCGCACAGCGCGGCGATGCGCTCGCGCAGGTTGCGCAGGCCGATGCCGCGCTGCGGGTCCTCCTGCATGCGCGCCACGTCGAAGCCATGCCCATCGTCGCGCACGGTGAGGCGCGTGGCATCGGCATCAAAGGCCAGCGCCACCGCGACCCGGCGCGCGCCGGCATGGCGCTCGACGTTGGTCAAGGCTTCCTGGGCGATGCGGAACAGCGCCGTGGCCTGCTCGTCGGGCAGTTCACGCGGAGCGCCGCTCTGGGTCACCGCAATCTCCAGCGCGCTGCCGCCCTGCATCTCGCGCGCCAGGTGCTGCAGCGCGGCGTACAGGCCCAGGTCGTCGAGCAGGGCGGGGCGCAGGTTGCGCGCCACGCGGCGCACTTCATTGAAGACGGTATCGAGCCGGTTCAGCGCCATGCCCAGCACCGGCGCCACCGCGGCGCCGTCGGCCGGGGCCAGGCGCAGGCGGTTGGTGGCGGTTTCCAGCACCAGCTTGACCGACACCAGCAACTGGCTGATGCCATCGTGCAGCTCGCGCGAGAGCCGGGCGCGCTCTTCTTCCTGTGACTGCACCACGCGCTGCGCCAGCTGGCGCAGCTTGGCGTCGGCCTCGCGGTGCTCGCTGACGTTCAGCGCCAGGCCGCTGGCGGCGACCAGCAGGATGCTGATGCCGGCGATCACGCCGATCCAGGCCATGGTCGCGCGGATATCGGTCTCGGCACGGGCGTCGAGCTGGCGCAGCGTGCTTTCCACGTCATCCAGGTAGATGCCGGTGCCGACCATCCAGCCCCATTCGGGCACCGCCACCACATAGCCAAGCTTGGGCGCCAGCTGCTGCGTCGAGGGCTTTCTCCACAGGTAGCGCACTGCGCCGCCACCGCCCTTGGCCGCGGCGATCAGCTGCTGGATGGTCAGCGCGCCCTGCGGATCGCGCAGCGTCCACAGGTCCTGGCCGACCAGTTCGGGCTGGCGCGGGTGCATCAGGTTGCGGCCCTGCAGGTCGTACAGGAAGAAGTAGCCGTCGGGGCCGTAGTCCAGGCGCGCAAGTGCCTCCATCGCCGCCCGCCGGGTGTCGGCATCGCTGTGCCCGGAACGCACCAGCGGCGCGATCGCGCTCTGCGCCAGTTCTACGTAGTGGCGCAGCTCCATTTCCTTGCTCTGTAGGTAGGCGGCTTCGACCAGTGCGCGTTCATGCTGCGCGAGCTGGGTGGCCTGGTAGCGCACGGCAAGTGCGATGCCGAGCATGGCCACCGCCAGCGGCGCCACGGCGAGCAACAGGATCTTCTGGCGGAGTTTCATACAAGTGAGGGGGACCGGGGGTAAACACCGATGCCGCGCAGGCGGCATGCCACCGTCGATTTGCGTAGTTCTACGCAGAAGTGCTGCGTAGTTACGCGCTTGTGCGGGGTTTGGCGGGTGTCAATACTACACGCCGGACACGCCACCGCCCCAGCAGGGCGCGCGTGTCGACGCAGTTGGTGCACCGGACACCCCTGGACGGTGCATCGCCTGCCTGCAAGACGAGATCCGGAAACGACGACAAACCGGGCGCGCAGCAGCAGATCCCAGGAGACGCCCTCACCGCCGGATTCACCGCAGCTGCACGCTTTGGCGCATGCCACCGCTGTTCGCCGTTCCCCGTCCTTCGCCGCCGCAGGCTATCCAAGAAATCCCGGTCTGAGGAGACCTTCACTATGAATCGCATCGGAGAACACCTGGTGTGGCTGGCTGTCGCCGTCCTTGGCGCGTTTGCCTTCGGCACTGTCGCGCTGGCGCGCGGCGAGGCCGTCAGCGCGCTGTGGATCGTGGTTGCCGCGCTCTGCATCTACCTGATCGCCTACCGCTACTACAGCCGCTTTATCGCCGACAAGGTGATGCAGCTCGATCCCAAACGCATGACGCCCGCCTGGCGCCATAACGACGGCCTGGACTACGTGCCGACCAACAAGGCGGTGCTGTTCGGCCACCACTTCGCGGCGATTGCCGGCGCCGGACCGCTGGTCGGCCCGGTGCTGGCCGCGCAGATGGGCTATATGCCGGGCATGCTGTGGCTGCTTGCCGGCGTGGTGTTCGCCGGCGCGGTGCAGGACTTCATGGTGCTGTTCATCTCCACGCGCCGCGACGGCCGCTCGCTGGGCGACCTGGTCAAGTCCGAGATGGGCACGATCCCGGGCATGATCGCGCTGTTCGGCTGCTTCATGATCATGGTCATCATCCTGGCGGTGCTGGCGCTGATCGTGGTGAAGGCGCTGGCCGACTCGCCGTGGGGCACGTTCACCGTGGCGGTGACGATCCCGATCGCGCTGTTCATGGGCATCTATACCCGCTACATCCGCCCGGGCCGCATCGGCGAGGTATCGGTGATCGGCTTCGTGCTGCTGATGCTCGCCATCATCGGCGGCCAGTACGTGCACGAGAGCGCCACGCTGGCGCCGCTGTTCACGTACGACGGCAAGGCGCTGACCTGGATGCTGATCATCTACGGCTTTATCGCCGCCGTGCTGCCGGTGTGGCTGCTGCTGGCGCCGCGCGACTACCTGTCGACCTTCCTGAAGATCGGCACCATCATCGCGCTGGCCATCGGCATCCTGATCGTCGCGCCGGAGCTGAAGATGCCGGCCTTCACGCAGTTCGCCAAGGGCGGCGGGCCGGTGTGGTCGGGCAACCTGTTCCCGTTCCTGTTCATCACCATCGCCTGCGGCGCGGTGTCGGGCTTCCACGCGCTGATCTCGTCGGGCACCACGCCCAAGCTGCTGGAGAATGAATCGCACGCGCGCTTTATCGGCTACGGCGCGATGCTGGCCGAGTCCTTCGTCGCCATCATGGCGCTGGTGGCCGCCTCGGTGATCGAGCCCGGCGTGTACTTCGCCATGAACAGCCCGGCCGCCGTGATCGGCACCACGCCGGAAGCGGTGGCACAAGCCGTGTCGACCTGGGGCTTCGTGATCACGCCGGACGTGCTGGTGCAGACCGCCAAGGACGTCGGCGAGAACACCATTCTCTCGCGCGCCGGCGGCGCGCCCACGCTGGCGGTGGGCATCGCCCACATCCTGCACCAGGTGGTGGGCGGCCAGGCCATGATGGCGTTCTGGTACCACTTTGCCATCCTGTTCGAGGCGCTCTTCATCCTGACCGCCGTCGACGCGGGCACCCGCGCCGGCCGCTTCATGCTGCAGGACCTGCTGGGCAGCTTTATCCCGTCGATGCGCAAGACCGATTCGCTGGTCGCCAACCTGACCGCCACCGCGCTGTGCGTGGCGGCCTGGGGCTACTTCCTGTACCAGGGCGTGGTCGATCCGCTGGGCGGCATCAACACGCTGTGGCCGCTGTTCGGCATCTCCAACCAGATGCTGGCCGCGGTGGCGCTGGTGCTGGGCACCTGCGTGCTGGTCAAGATGAAGCGCGGCCAGTACGCCTGGGTCACGCTGGTGCCGACCGTCTGGCTGCTGATCTGCACGCTGACCGCCGGCTGGCAGAAGCTGTTCCACGCCGACCCCAAGGTCAGCTTCCTGACCCACGCCGCCAAGTTCAGCGCCGCCATCGCCGAAGGCAAGGTGCTGGCCCCGGCCAAGTCGATGGAGCAGATGCACCGCATCGTCTTCAACGACTATCTGGACGCCGGCCTGTGCGCGCTGTTCATGCTGGTGGTGCTGTCGATCGTGTTCTACGGCTTCAAGACCGCGATGCAGGCACGCGCCGCCGCCCGCCCGACGGCCAAGGAAACGCCGTTCGAGGCGCTGCCTTCGGGCGCCTCGGCCCAGTAACCCAGGGATCACAGGAGCCCGCCATGCTGGAACAACTCGGAACCATGGGACGCTACCTTGGGCAGTCGCTGCGGCTGATGGTCGGCCTGCCTGACTACCAGACCTATGTCGCGCACATGGAAAGCACCCACCCGGACCGCGAACCGATGAGCTACGAGGAATTCTTCCGCGAGCGCCAGGAGGCACGCTACGGCGGCGGGCAGGGCAAGTGCTGCTGAGCACACGCTGAACGCTGCCGTCCTGCGGGCCGGCGGCATACAAAGCAGACAGGCGATCACATGATCGCCTGTCTTTTTATCAAGTGTTGCGTTTTTACCCCGCTTTTGTAATGCACGGATACCGTTTCTGTAGCGGGTTACAGGGCTTTACAGGTGGTTACAGCAAGGGTGCGGCTCCTTCTCTACACTTGCGACACATCATGGCAATTCGAGGAAAAAAGATATGACTCGCCATCCCGTTCGCAACCTGACCATTGCCCTCGCCCTGGCGGCCTGCGCGCTGCCGGCCGTCGCGAGCGACATGAACAACGCCCTGGGCGGCGCACTCGGCGGCGTCGCCGGTGCCGCAGTGGGCGGCGCGCTGGGCGGCAGCACCGGCGCAGTGATCGGTGGTGCAGTGGGCGGCGGCGCCGGTGGCGCAGTGACCTCCAACCGCCGCGAGCGCACCGGTGCCATCATCGGCGGCGCGCTGGGCGGCGGTGCCGGCACCGCAGCTGGCAACGCCATGGGCGGCCGCACCGGTGGCCTGATCGGCGCCGGCCTGGGCGGCGGCGCGGGTGCGGCGCTGGGCGGCAACGTCTCGCGCAGCAACTCGTACGACAATGACCGCCGCTATTACAACAGCAACTACAAGCGCAAGAAGCACAAGCATCACCGCCACCACTACGACGACTAAGTCGAAGCGGGGTCAGCAAAACGGGCCGTCATGGCCCGTTTTTCATTTGCGGCGTCTGGCATAATCATTCGCCAGTGGTTGCAAACCCGCCGGATGCAGAAACAAAGAAGCCCGCAACCGGAACCGGTGCGGGCTTCTTCTCCAATAAAGGCGGAGAGGCTGCGAGGCGCTCCCCCAAGGACCTGTGGAGACCAGGTTTGAAGCAGGCGGGGCCGCACAAGGGGAGGAAGCGGCCCCGGGATCGCGCTGCCAGGCCGCCCAGGGAGGCGGGCCTGAGGCGGCCAGGCGGCCTTACAGCGGCGCGCGATCGGTAGTGGTGTCGTACTTGGCGCCTTCGGCGTACGTATCGAACTTGCCGGCGCGGGCGCCTTCGGCGAACGTGTCGAACTTGCCGGCGCGGGCACCGTCGGTGTACGGATCGAACTTGGCTACCTTGGCGCCGTCGGTGAACACATCGAACTTGCCGTTCTTGGCAAAGGCCGGTGCGGCCGACAGTGCGGCGGCGAGGGTGGCGACAGCGATCAGGGCGTAGCGGTTGGTTTTCATGATTCAGGCTTTCTCTATTGCATGGATGCCTGAGCCGTCACTTCGACGAAAGACTATGTTGCGTTGCGGCATCCGATGGCTAGATATTAGGCATTTCCCTCATATCAATAAATATCAGGATCCACAATGATTAGTTTTGATTCGAACAATAAAATAGGCTGATTACGTAAGAATTCAGCGCAGAATCGGGAGACTGTGTCATGGATCGCCTGCAATCGATGCGTGTGTTTTCCAAGGTGGTGGAACTGGGAAGCTTCGCGCGTGCAGCGCAGCAGCTGGAAATGTCCAACGCAGTGGTGACGCGCTACGTGGCCGACCTGGAAAGCCATCTGGGCACGCGCCTGCTCAACCGCACCACCCGCAGCCTGTCGCTGACCGACGCCGGCGAAACCTACCTGCAGCGCTGCCAGCAGATCCTGGAAGACGTGGAAGAAGCCGAAAGCGTGGTCACGGCGCGCAGCCAGTCGCTGTCCGGCACGCTGCGGCTGGTCACCCCGGTGATGTTCGGCCTGCACCTGCTGCCGGAATTGCTGGCACGGTTCCAGCAGCTGTATCCGGACGTGGTGTTCGACGTGATCCTGTCGGACCGCAACGTCGATATCGTCGAAGAAGGCCGCGACGTCGCCGTGATGCTGTCCGACCTGGGCCTGGGCTCGCACCTGGTGGCGCGCCCGCTGCTGTCGGCCGAAGTGATCCTGTGCGCGTCGCCGGGCTACGTGGCGGCGCACGCGCCGATCCGCCATGCCCATGAACTAAGCAACCATCGCTGCATCGCCATGCGCCTGCCCAGCGCCGAGCACGAATGGACGCTGCTGGGCCCGGAAGGCGAGGTGACCGTGCCGATCCGCCCCGGGCTGCTGTGCAGCAATGCCGAACTGGCCCACCAGGCGGCGCTGGCCGACATGGGCGTGGCCATGCTGTCGTCCTACCTGGCGCGTCCCAATATCGAATCCGGCAAGCTGGTGCACGTGCTGCCGCAATACCAGCTGCCGCGGCGCGATGTCAGCGTGGTCTACCCGAGCCGCAAGTTTTTGCCGACCAAGGTGCGCGCCTTTATCGACTTCCTGCTCGAAGAAGGGCAGGTACGGGGCAAGGAAGCGCTGCCGGCGCCAGCCGCCAGCCACGGCGCGCAAGCCATGCGCACCTGAGCGGCTGCCTGGCTGAGCCACCCAAAGCAAAACGCCCGGCAATGCCGGGCGTTTTGCCGTGACGCGCTGACGCTTACTCGCCGGCGGCCGCCGCGCGCGACTTCTTGGCCGCGGCGGTCTTGGCGGGGGCCTTCTTGGCCGCCGCCTTCTTTGCCGGCGCCTTGGTGGCTGGCGTCTTGGCCGCGGTCTTCGCTGCCGTCTTGGTTGCCGGCGCCGCCTCGGCCGCGCCATTCGATGCCGCCTTGGCCGTGCTCTTCGCCGCCGTCTTGGCGCCCGCCTTGGGCTCGCGCGCCTCGAACTCGAAGCCGATCTTGCCGTCCGGCTGCTTGACCAGGAAGGCCTTGAAGTTGCGGCCGGTGCGCGACGACTTGAACCCCGTCAGCAGGTCGGTCTTGCCGTCGGTGAGCAGCTTGCCGATCTGCTCGCGGCTGATTTCCTGCTGCAGGATGATCTTGCCGGTGGTGAAGTCGCAGCTCTTGGGGCTGGTCGTGCTGTTCTCGCAGACGTACTTCATGCCGTGCTCGAACACCGAGCCGCCGCACTTCGGGCAGGAACCCACCGGCTCCTGGCCGCTGAAGTCGACCGGTTCGCCGTCGTTGTCGTCGTCATTCTGGCCGAAGTCGAATTCCATCTTGTAATGGCCTTCGTCGTCCTTGCCCAGCTTGAGGATGGCGGCGAACGGACGGCCCATCTTGCTGCGGAAGCCCTGCAGCGGACCGATTTCCTTCTTCAGCAGCAGCTCCTCGACCTCTTCGATCTCGAACTGGCGCCCGCCCGGGATCTTGCTGATCGAGAACTCGCACGCGGTGCAGGCAAAGCGGCGGTAGTTCTCCTTGACCTGCCCGCCGCATTGCGGGCACGGCGTGTCCAGCGTGGCGTAGTCGCCCGGGATGGTGTCGCTGTCGTATTCCTTGGCGCGCTTGACGATCTGCTGCGTCATCTGCGCGATCTCAAGCATGAACTCGTCGCGCTTCATGCGCCCGCGCTCGATCTGCGAGAGCTTGTGCTCCCATTCGCCGGTCAGCTCGGCCTGCGTCAGTTCCAGCACGCCCAGGCCGCGCAACAGCGTCATCAGCTGGAACGCCTTGGCCGTCGGGATCAGCTCGCGGCCTTCGCGCACGAGGTATTTTTCCGTCAGCAGGCCTTCGATGATGGCCGCGCGCGTCGCCGGCGTGCCCAGGCCCTTGCCGGCCATGGCTTCGCGCAGCGCGTCGTCGTCCACCAGCTTGCCGGCGCCTTCCATGGCCGACAGCAGCGTGGCTTCGTTGTAGCGTGCGGGCGGCTTGGTGGTCAGGCCGACGCTCTCGACCTTGTCGGTCTTGACCTTTTCGTCCTTGGCCACCGGCACCAGGTTGGCGGCATCCTTGTCGCCCTGCGCCTCGCGGCCGTAGATCACCAGCCAGCCCGGGTTGACCAGCACCTTGCCTTCGGTCTTGAAGTGGTGGCCGGCGACTTCCGTGATGCGGGTGGTGACCTGGAACTCGGCCGCCGGGAAGAACACCGCCAGGAAGCGGCGCACCACCAGGTCGTACAGCTTCTGCTCTGGCTCGGACAGGTTCTTGGGCGCCTGCAGCGTCGGGATGATGGCGAAGTGGTCGCTGATCTTGCTGTTGTCGAAGATCTTCTTGTTCGGCTTGACCCAGCCCTGCGCCAGGATCTTCTTGGCGTGCGGCAGGTAGTTGGGCGAACTGTCGGCCAGCATGTCCATGGTCTGCTTGACCGTGTCCAGGTAGTCCTCGGGCAGCGCGCGCGCATCGGTACGCGGGTAGGTCAGGACCTTGTGCTTTTCATACAGGGCCTGCGCCAGGCCCAGCGTGTTCTTGGCCGAGAAGCCGAAGCGCGAGTTGGCCTCGCGCTGCAGCGTGGTCAGGTCGAACAGCGCCGGCGACTGCTGCGTCGACGGCTTGGATTCCTCGGTGACGGTGCCCGGCTTGTCGCGGCAGGCGGCAACGATGCTCTTGGCCTCGGCCTCGCTCCACAGGCGCGATTCGCGCGCCTCGGGATCGAACTCGCTCTTCTTGAACTTGGGGTCGTACCAGCGGCCTTCGTACAGGCCGGCGGCGGCGATGAACTCGGCCCGCACTTCCCAGTAGTCGCGCGGCACGAAGTGCTTGATCTTCTCTTCACGCTCCACCACGATCGACAGCGTCGGCGTCTGCACGCGGCCCACGGTGGTCAGGAAGAAGCCGCCGCCCTTGCTGTTGAAGGCGGTCATGGCGCGGGTGCCGTTGATGCCGACCAGCCAGTCGGCCTCCGACCGGCAGCGCGCGGCGTCGGCCAGCGGCAGCATGTCTTCGTCTTCGCGCAGGCTGGCGAAGCCATCGCGGATCGCCTGCTGCGTCATCGACTGCAGCCACAGCCGGCGCACCGGCTGCTTGGCCTTGGCCTGTTGCGCGATCAGCCGGAAGATCAGTTCGCCTTCGCGCCCCGCGTCACAGGCGTTGATCAGGGCGGTGACATCCTTGCGCTTGATCAGCCGGTTCAGCACCTTCAGGCGCGACTCGGTCTTGGCGATCGGGCGCAGGTCGAAATGCGGCGGGATCACCGGCAGGTTGGCGAAGCTCCACTTGCCGCGCTTGACCTCGTAATCGTCCGGCGCGGCGATCTCGACCAGGTGGCCGACGGCGGAGGACAGCACGTAGTCGTCGCTCTCGAAATACTCGTCGTGCTTGGTAAACCCCCCGAGGGCACGGGCGATATCCGCCGCGACCGACGGTTTTTCCGCGATGATGAGGGCTTTTGACATGGGAAGGGTCCTTGCGAGCTGCATCCGGCAACCCGCGAATTGCACTACAAACGAAGTAATCAGAACGCCGGGGGGCTATGAGGCGCCAATAATAAGCGCGGTTTCAACGGCGGTGCAAGCAAGCTCCGCCGCCGCCCTTGGCGCCGCCTAGGCGGCGCTGCTCCCCCCGGCAAGCAACCAGTCCAGCACCTGCGGCACGTCTTCGGCGCTCGCCGGCATCGCCGCACCGCGGCTCAGCATGCGTTCCAGCACCTCGATGTGCGGCAGCAGGGTGCCATAGAACTGGGGCGTGCCACCCGACGCAGGCTGCACCAGCAGCGTCGGGAAATTCTCAATATCGATATCGCCAAGCGCATCCGCATGCGTCTCGATGTCGATCCAGACGAAGCAATCCTCCGGATGGCGCGCGGCCAGCGCGGTCAGCGCCGCCAGATAGTCCCGGCACGTGCCGCACCACTGCGCGCACAGGCAGGCCACCAGGCGGCCCTGCGGCCGCGCCGCCAGGCACTCGGCAATGGCGCCGGCGTCACGTTCTGGAAAGTAAACGGTCATGGCATCGGAAACATGAGGCGCCCGCGGCACGCGGGCTGCCGGCGATTGTATCGGTATTGCGCCGCGGCTCACCCAAGCCGCCGGAACAGGTTTCCCGGTAGACGCTCGGCGTGCCCGGCCAGTTCCAGTTCCAGCAGGCGCGCCGCGGCGACTTCCGGCGGCTGGCCGCTGCGCTCGCACAGCGCATCCAGCGTAACCGGATCGTAGCCGAGAGCGGCCAGCAGGGGGTCGGCGTGGCCAGCAAAGTCAGAAAGATCCGGTTGCTCCGGCGCGGCCGCGGGAACGCGCCTGGCAGCAGGGCGGGCAGGTGCCGGCAGCAGGTTGATCTCTTCCAGCACGTCCTCCACGCTCTCCACCAGCTTCGCGCCCTGGCGGATCAGCAGGTGGCAGCCTGCTGACAGCGGCGCGTGGATCGAGCCCGGGACCGCAAATACCTCGCGCCCCAGCTCGGCCGCCAGCCGTGCGGTGATCAGCGAGCCCGAGCGCGCTGCGGCCTCCACCACCAGCACCCCGCGCGCCAGGGCCGCGATGATGCGGTTGCGGCGCGGGAAGTTGGCGGGCAGGCCCTGCATGCCGAGCGGGAATTCGGTGACGATGGCGCCGCGCGCGGCCACTTCGTGCGCCAGCGCCAGGTTCTCGGCCGGATAGACCCGGTCGGCCCCCGTACCCGTAACAGCGACGGTACCGCCGCAGCCCTGCAACCCGCCGGCATGGGCGGCGGCATCGACGCCCAGCGCCAGCCCCGAAACCACCGCCAGCCCCGACTCCGACAGCGCCCGCCCGAAGGCCTGCGCATCGCGCTTGCCCTGCTCGGTGGCACCGCGCGCGCCGACGATGGCCACCGCGGGACGCGCCAGCAGCGCGGGATCGCCTTTGATATATAGCAGCGGCGGCGGATCCGGCAGGTCGAGCAGGCGGGCAGGGTAGGCGTCGTCGCCGAACGTGACCACGTGGTTGCCGGGTGTGCCGAGCCAGGCGAGGGTGCGTTCGACCAGTGCCGGCAGCCCGGTGCCGGGCCTGGCCAGCACCGCGTGCGCGTGTTTCTTGGGGACGACGGAAGACAGCGCTGCCACGCTCTGCGCCAGGATCTGCTGCGGCAACCCGAATGCGGCCAGCAGCAGGCGCACCGTGACCGGGCCGACCCCAGGCGCACAGGCGAGCTGCAGCCACGCCTTCAGCTCGTCGGGATCGCGCGTGGTGACCTGCCGGGCAGTGCCGGCATGGCAAAGGGAAGCGGCGGCCGCCGGGGCCGCCTGCGATGTCGCCAAGACCGGCTCAGCGCGGCGAGGTCGCCCGGTCGCCGACCGCGATCACGTTGGAGGCGTCGGTGACCAGCGCATACGACACCCCCGGGAACACGCGGAAGACAAAGGCCAGGCCGTAGCGCTCGTCGGGCAGGCGGATGGCGCGGTTGCTGTCGGTCTTGTCGGCGACGGTCTCGCCGGTGCGCGACAGCGCCAGCACGTGCCCGGGCTCCACTCCGGCCTGGCTGCCGAGGTTGAGCACCACCACCTGCCTGGCGCCGCCGAACTCGACCCCGCCATAGACCTTGGCCACACGGCCGTCGAACTGCGTATCGGGCGCGTGCGGCACATAGCGCACCGCTTCGCGCGCGGGCTGCGGCATCAGCAGCGTGCCCACGCCCATCTCCTGCCTGGCCTGCGTGACCTGCATGGTCGAGACCGCATCCGGGCCCTGCGCACCGCGCGCCAGGCGCACGTTGCCTTCGTATTCGGCCTCGTAGCCGAGCACGGCATTGGTGACGGGGTCGCGCACCGGGGTGACCGGGCGGTAGGCCTGCCAGTCGCTGCCTTGCGGCGCGTCGGCGGGGATGCCGCGCGCGTAGCCGGTGTCGTCGCGGCCAAGGATGACGCGCGACTCGGACACGGCGACGATGCGCGCCGAGGTGGCCAGCGTGTCCTGGTCGACCACCAGCGGGCGGATCAGGAAGGGCTCGATATCGGAGGACGCGATGCTCTGGATGGCGGCGCCGTCGGCGGCGTTGCCGCGCACCTGCGGCGACAGGCGCACCGTGCCGCTGCCGGCGGGCGTGGTCGACAGCCAGGCGCGGCCGTCGCGCTGGATCAGGTACAGGATCTGTCCCGGATAGATCAGGTGCGGGTTGCGGATCTGTTGCCGGTTCATGCCCCATAGCTCAGGCCAGCGCCATGGCTGGCGCAGGAAGCGGCCCGAGATCCCCCACAGCGTGTCACCCATGCGCACGGTGTACTGCGACGGCGCATTGGCAGCCAGGTCTGAAACGGGGATGCCCTGTTGGGCCGTGCGCTGAGCTTCGGCCTGCTGTGCCGGCGTGACCGTCAGGTCCGCGGCCAGGGCCGGAAGCGTGGCCGCGGCAGTGAAGCCAGCGGCACTCAACAACGCATAAGCAAACTTAGGGGTGAACGCGTGCAGCCTGCGGCCCGACGCCGCCTGGTGTTCTTTGGTAAGATCGCGCATTTTCCTGACCGGCCGTGGTTCGGCCGGATTGACCCGGGAGAGCGCGCCTGTTGCGGCGCGCCTTGAATTTTTGTACTTGCGCCCCGATTCTGCATGTAAACACCGGCCGCCGCAACGCGGCCCGGTTGCCGGCAGCAGCCGGCGTTGCGCCTGAGCATCATGGCAAAACTCGATATCCTGACCTACCCTGATCCCCGCCTGCACACCGTTGCCAAACCCGTAGCGGCGGTGGACGACCGTATCCGCCAGCTGGTGAAGGACATGGCTGAAACCATGTATGAAGCGCCCGGCATCGGGCTGGCCGCCACGCAAGTCAACGTGCACGAGCAGGTGGTGGTGATCGACGTCTCGGAAACGCGCGACCAGCTCCAGGTCTTTATCAACCCGGAGATCCTCTGGGCCAGCGACAACCGCAAGGTGTGGGAAGAGGGCTGCCTGTCGGTGCCCGAGGTCTACGACCGCGTCGAGCGCCCCGACCGGGTGCGCGTGCGCGCGCTCAACGAGAAGGGCGAAAGCTTCGAGCTCGAAGCCGACGACCTGCTGGCGGTCTGCATCCAGCACGAGATCGATCACCTGCGCGGCAAGGTCTTTGTCGAGTACCTGTCGCCGCTCAAGCTCAACCGCATCAAGAGCAGGCTGCAGAAGCGCGAGCGCACCCGCATGTAAGCGGCGTCCTGCCACAAAGATGTAACAGCCCGCCCGGAATCCCGCCGCCAGCGCGCGGCGCCCGCGCGGGGTCTGTTATCTTTATGACTTCCGAAGAACAAAAGTACCGGCCGCGATAGCGGCCGGTTCTGCTTCAGGCCACGGAACCTGCCATGTCCCAAGCCAGACCCCTGCGTGTCGCCTTTGCCGGCACGCCCGAGTTCGCGCGCGTCGCGCTGGAAGCCATCCACGCCGCCGGTTTTCCCGTCGTGGCCGTGCTGACGCAGCCTGACCGCCCCGCCGGCCGCGGCATGCACCTGCAGGCCAGCCCGGTGAAACAGTTCGCCGCCGCCAGCGGCCTTGGGCCGGTGCTGCAGCCGCGCTCGCTGCGCCGCCAGGGCAAGTACCCGGAAGACGCCGCCGCGGCCATCGACGCGCTCGCCGGCACCGCCCCCGACGTGATGGTGGTGGCCGCCTACGGCCTGATCCTGCCGGCCGAGGTGCTGACCCTGCCGCGCCTGGGCTGCCTGAATATCCACGGCTCGCTGCTGCCGCGCTGGCGCGGCGCGGCGCCGATCCACCGCGCCATCGAAGCGGGCGATGCCGAGACCGGCATCACGCTGATGCAAATGGACGAAGGCCTGGACACCGGCGACATGCTCACGCGCGAGGCCGTGCCGATCGGCCCGGACGACACCACCGGCACGCTGCACGACACCCTGGCCGCGCTGGGCGCGCGCATGACCGTGGCGGCCCTGCAGGAACTGGCCGCCGGCCGCGCGCTGGCCGCCACGCCGCAGCCGGCCGAAGGCGTC
The DNA here is from genome assembly GCF_054072015.1 of Cupriavidus sp. CP313. Taxonomy (NCBI): domain Bacteria; kingdom Pseudomonadati; phylum Pseudomonadota; class Betaproteobacteria; order Burkholderiales; family Burkholderiaceae; genus Cupriavidus; species Cupriavidus sp. CP313. The sequence goes on from NZ_JBSVZB010000029.1 coordinate 82,980, forward strand.
ACCTACGCCGAGAAGATTGCCAAGGACGAGGCGCCGCTGGACCTGCGCCGCCCGGCCGCGGCGCTGGCCAACCAGGTGCGCGCGTTCAACCCCTTCCCGGGCGCGACGGTGCAGGTCGGCGATACCGTGATCAAGTGCTGGCACGCCGAGCCGCTGGCCGCCGCCAGCAGCCTGCCGCATCCGCCCGGCACGGTGCTGGCGGCCGACGCCGCCGGCATCCTCATCGCCTGCGGCGAGGGCAGCGCACTGCAGGTCACCGAGCTGCAGAAGCCGGGCGGGCGCCGCCAGCCGGCGCAGCAGTTCCTGCAAGGCCTGCCGCTGCCGCCGGGCACGCGCTGCGCGGTACCCGGCAACGGCGCCGCCGCGCAGGCATAATCGGGCGGGCCTTTGCCGCACATGGCGGCATAAGAACCTGTTTCAGAATGAAAAAGGGGCCCGGCAGCAGCCTTCCCTGCGGGTTCAAGCCAGGCGCGGCGCATGCGTTGTTGCGGGCCTTGACCTTGGAATGACCAAGGCCGGCGGCCCACGCCTAGCCTGCGCCGCGCCTGGCTTGAGCGCGTCCCCTTTTTCATTCTGAAACGGGTTCTAAGTGCCGGCGGAACCGCCCGGCGGGCGCAATCCGCCACGGCTCCCCCTGAAACCGTTGAACAGCCGTTGAATTTTCGGGTATCACCCCCTATCTAACGGTCATCGCGTCCGCTTTCCCCCCGGGACGCGGCTCACGATTACACGGAGATCACCGCAATGTTCAACTGGGTCAAGACCTTCATGCTGATGGCGGCCATCACGGCGCTGTTCATCGTCATCGGCGGCATGATCGGCGGGCGCAGCGGCATGATGATGGCGCTGCTGCTTGCGCTGGGCATGAACTTCTTCTCCTACTGGTTCTCGGACAAGATGGTCCTGCGCATGTACAACGCGCAGGAAGTCGACGCCGGCAGCGCGCCGCAGTTCTACGGCATGGTGCAGGAGCTGGCGCAGCGCGCCGGCCTGCCGATGCCGCGCGTGTACCTGATCAATGAAGACGCGCCCAACGCCTTTGCCACCGGCCGCAACCCGGAACACGCCGCGGTGGCGGCCACCACCGGCATCCTGCGCGTGCTGTCCGAGCGCGAGCTGCGCGGCGTGATGGCGCATGAGCTGGCGCACGTACGCCACCGCGACATCCTGACCTCGACCATCGCCGCCACCATGGCCGGTGCCATTTCCGCGCTAGCCAATATGGCGATGTTCTTCGGCGGGCGCGACGAGAACGGCAACCGCAGCAACCCGATCGCCAGCATTGCCGTCGCAATCCTGGCCCCGCTGGCGGCCTCGCTGATCCAGATGGCAATCTCGCGCGCACGTGAGTTCGAAGCCGACCGCGGCGGCGCCGAGATCAGCGGCGACCCGCAGGCACTGGCCAGCGCGCTGGACAAGATCCACCGCTACGCCCAGGGCATCCCGTTCCAGGCGGCCGAAGAACACCCGGCCACGGCGCAGATGATGATCATGAACCCGCTCTCGGGCGGCGCCATCGCCAACTTGTTCTCGACCCACCCGGCCACCGAGGAGCGCATCGCGCGCCTGATGCAGATGGCCCAGACCGGCATCTATCCCGCCTGAGCGGCCGGAAATCCGGGGTAGGGCCCCCGCACAGGGTAAACTGCCCGCTGTTCCGCAGGACCGGCGGGCTTTTTTTGTGCCCGCGCCGGCCTGCTTCCCGATTCCAACGCCTGACCCGCTGCCTGACCCGCCGCCTGACCGATATGCGCCTGCCTCCCGATTCGCTTGCCTTCCAGATGCTTGGCGCCGCCGCCGCGGTGCGCGCCGTCAGCGAAGGCACAGCCTTGCCCCAGGCGATCGAGGACGCCGCCGCGCAACTGCGGCTGGACCGCGTGCATGATGCCGCCACGCGCGGCGCGCTGCAGGACATCGCCTATCGCACCATGCGCCAGTTCGGCACGGCACGCGCACTGGTGACGAAGCTGGTCACGCGCCCGCCGGGCGCGCAGGTCGATTCGCTGCTGGCCGTGTCGCTGGCACTGCTGCTGGAGCACGCACCGGGCCCGCGCGACAAGCAGGACAGCGCGGACAAGGCGCGCCAGGACGCGGACGCCGGCCGCCCGGGCTACAGCACCTTCACGGTGGTCGACCAGGCGGTCAGCGCCGCCGCCTCCGAACCCAAGACTGCGCATGCGCGCGGCCTGGTCAACGCGGTGCTGCGCCGTTTCCTGCGCGAACGCAAGGCGCTGCTGGCCGACGTCAACCGCGACGAGCAGGCACGCTGGAACTTGCCGCCGTGGTGGTTGCGCATGCTGCGCGAGGCCTACCCGGACCAGTGGATGGCCCTGGCCGCCAGCGCCAACGTGCGCCCGCCGATGACGGTGCGCGTCAACACCGCGCGCGTGTCCGTGCAGCAGTACCAGACCGATCTTGCCAACGCCGGCCTGGCTGGCCATGTGGTCGGCCCGCAGGCCGTGCGCCTGGTGCGCGCGGTGCCGGTGACGCAGTTGCCGGGTTTTGCCGAAGGCGTGGTCTCGGTGCAGGATGCCGGCGCGCAGCTGGCCGCGCCGCTGCTCGAGGTGGCCGACGGCATGCGCGTGCTGGATGCCTGCGCGGCGCCCGGCGGCAAGACCGGGCACCTGCTGGAACTGGCCGATATTGAAGTCACCGCGGTGGAAAGCGACCCGCAGCGCACCACCCGCATCGGCGAGAACCTGGCGCGCCTGGGCAAGGAGGCCAGGATCGTGGTCGGCGATGCCAGCCGGCCCGCCGACTGGTGGGACGGCCAGCCCTTTGACCGCATCCTCGCCGACGTGCCGTGCTCGGCTTCGGGCATTGTGCGGCGCCATCCCGATATCCGCTGGCTGCGCCGTGAGACCGATATTGCCAAGCTCATCACCGAGCAGCGCCGCATCGTCTCGCAACTGTGGCCGCTGCTCAAACCGGGCGGCATCCTGGTCTATGTCACCTGTTCTATTTTCCCAACGGAAGGCGAGGAGCAGGCGCGCTGGTTTGGTGCACAGCTGGCAGATGCGATACGATTGCAGGCGCCGGGGCAGCTGCTGCCCGGCACCCATACCACGCAAGCAGCCGGCGCCAATGGCGAAAAGGCCGCCAGTGCCGGCACCAGCCTGCCGTCGGATCACGATGGCTTCTTCTACGCCCGCTTCCAGAAACGCGCCTGATCTGATCCGATGCTGAGCACGCCGCGCCTGTCAGACTTCCGCGTCATGGTGGACACGAACGTGGACACTACCGCGGACCAGGCGTACCTGCATCTGCGCCCCGGCGGCGCGGGCAGGCGTGGCCTGCTGGCGCGGTGGTGGCTTGCACTGGTGCTGGCGCTCGCCTCGGTACTGTGGTTGCCGCCCGTCGCGCGCGCGCAGGTCATCGAGGCCACCGAGGCGCGCATCGAATTCCAGGACGGCGGCTTCGAGCTTGCCGCCAGCTTCGACTTCGACCTGCCGCCCGTGCTGGAAGACGCATTGCACAAGGGCATCTCCCTCTATTTCGCAGTCGACTTCCAGCTCTCGCGCTCGCGCTGGTACTGGTTCGACGACAAGCCGGTCAACACCAGCCGCAGCGTGCGCCTGTCGTACCAGCCGCTGACGCGCCAGTACCGTGTCTCCACCGGCGGCCTGCAGCTGCCGTTCACGCGCCTGAAGAGCGCGCTGCAGTTCATCCAGCGCGTGCGCGGCTGGCGCGTGTTCGAGCGCAATGCGGTCAAGCCGGGCGAGAGCTACCACGCGGAAGTGCGCATGCGGCTGGACCTGTCGCAACTGCCCAAGCCGTTCCAGATCAACGCCGTCAACACGCGTGAATGGAACCTGGCCTCCGACTGGCGGCGCTTTGTCTATACGGTGCCGACGGACCTGAACGCACCGCCGCCGCCGCCGCCGCCGCCGCCGCCGCCCGCAGCGCCGCCCGCGCCGGCCCCAGGGCCCGCATCGCCGGCGCTGCCGGCCTCGCCCGCCGTACCCGCACCTGCGTCGGCGCCTGCCGCTGCCATTGACTCACGCGGCCTGACCATGCAGACGGTGTCGTACGGGCTGTCGCCCGCACTGCTGGTGCAGCCCGCATCGGGCCAGCCATGAACAACTCGCTGTGGGACAGCCGGTTCCGGCGCGTGCTGTACCGCGTCGTGGCCGGGATCATCGTCTTCCTGGCGCTGGTGCTGGTGGGCCTGCTGGCCGGCGCATCGGCCAACACCGAATTCTTCGATCGCTATTTCACGCTGCTGTTCAAGGTGAACCTGGTGATCGGCGCCCTGCTGGTGCTGATCGTGGGTGCGCTGGCGCTGACGCTGTGGCTGCGCTATCGCCGCGGCAAGTTCGGCACGCGGCTGATGACCAAGCTCGCCGTGTTCTTCGGCGTGGTGGGCGTGCTGCCCGGCGTGCTGATCTACCTGGTATCGCTGCAGTTCGTCTCGCGCAGCATCGAGTCCTGGTTCGACGTGCGCGTGGAAACCGCGCTCGAGGCCGGCCTGAACCTGGGCCGCTCCACCATCGACAGCTCGCTCGCCGACCTGCAGGGCAAGGCACGCCTGATGGCCGAGCAGCTCGCCGGCGCCTCCGGCGTGGCCACCTCGCTGCAGCTGAACCGGCTGCGCGAGCAGTATGGCGTTCAGGAAGCCGCCATCTTCACCGGCAGCGGCCGCGTGCTGGCCACGGCGTCCAGCAACTATGCGTCGCTGGTGCCGGACCTGCCTTCCGGCGTGCTGGCCGAACAGGCTCGGCTGGCCGGCGGCTACGCGGCGGTGGAGGGCGGCACCGACCCGTCGGGCGACGGCAGGCCGAACACCGAGCGCGTCGACAGCAGCCACCTGTACCGGCTGCGCGTGATCATTCCGCTGGGCGCTAGCCCAACCACGGCACAGGATGACGCGGCAGTCGGCAGCGCCCCGCGCGCGCTGGCCAAGCCGCCGCGCTGGGCCGGCTCCGGCCTGTCCGTGGAGCGCCGCCCGGAGGAATCGCCGTCGAGCGCCTTCGGCCTGGTCGGCGAGACCGTGCGCGAAGAGCGTTACCTGCAGGTGCTGCACCCGGTGCCGGCGGTGCTCGCTCGCAATGCCGACGAGGTCCAGCGCGCGTACCAGGAATACCAGGAAAAGGCGCTGGGCCGCACCGGCCTGCGCAAGATGTATATCGGCACGCTGACGCTGACGCTGTTCCTGGCCGTCTTCATCGCGGTGATGCTGGCGCTGCTGCTGGGCGGGCAGTTGGCGCGGCCGCTGCTGATGCTGCTGCAGGGGACCAAGGAAGTGGCCGAGGGCGACCTCTCGCCCAAGCGCGAACTGAAAAGCCGCGATGAACTGGGCATGCTGACGCAGCAGTTCAACCAGATGACGCGCCAGCTGGCCGAGGCGCGGCTGGCGGTGGAAGAGAACCGCACCGCGCTGGAGCAATCGAAGGCCTACCTGGAAAGCGTGCTGCAGAACCTGACCGCCGGCGTGCTGGTGTTCGACCGCCGCTTTGTGCTGATTACCGCCAATCCCGGCGCGGAGCGCATCTTCCGCCAGCCGCTCGGCGCGGTGCTGGGCCTGCCGGTTGAGCAGATCCCTGGCATGGGGCCGTTCGGCGAGATCGTGCGCCAGGCCTTCTCGGACCAGAACACCAGCGAGGTGCTGGGCGGCGCCCAGCACTGGCAGAAGCAGATCGAGCTGCCGCAGGGCGAGGAACAGCCGCTTACGCTGCTGGTGCGCGGCGCACGCCTGCCCGGCGGCGAGCGCGATGAGCCGGGCTACGTGATCGTGTTCGACGATATCTCCGATGTGATGGCCGCTCAACGCTCGGTGGCCTGGGGCGAGGTGGCACGGCGCCTCGCGCACGAGATCAAGAACCCGCTGACGCCGATCCAGCTCTCGGCCGAGCGCCTGCAGATGAAGCTCTCGCCCAAGCTCGCAGGCACCGACGCCGATGTGCTCAAGCGTGGCGCCGCCACCATCGTCAACCAGGTGGCCGCGATGAAGCGCATGGTCGATGACTTCCGCGACTACGCGCGCACGCCGCCCGCGGTGCTGCAGTCGCTGCAGCTCAACAGCCTGGTGGCGGAGGTGCTGCACCTGTACGGCATCGATGATCCCGCGGTGCACGAGCACCCGGTGATCCATCCGGCGCTGGGCACCGCGCTGCCCGAGATCAAGGGCGATCCGACGCAGTTGCGCCAGGTCATCCACAACCTGCTGCAGAACGCACAGGATGCCGCCGCCGAGAACGTCGCGGCCGGTAGGGCGGCGCCCCATATCACTCTGCACACCGAGACTGTAGAATACAAAGATTCTGCCGGCGAAAACCGGCAGGCCGTCAAGCTCACCATTGCGGACAATGGTCCCGGTTTTGCACCACGAATCCTGAGCCGTGCGTTCGAGCCCTACGTGACCACGAAAGCCAAGGGCACGGGTCTGGGGCTCGCGATGGTAAAGAAGATCATTGACGAACACGGCGCGCGCATCGAGTTGCGCAATCGCATGGAAGGTGCGGAGATCGTCGGTGCACAGATCTCGATCCTGTTCGTTAAACTGACATAGTCAACAATGGCGTCCGGTCCCGGAACGCTGCGGTGGGGTTAAGAGGGGAAGTATGGCAACGATCCTCGTAGTCGATGACGAAATGGGAATCCGGGAGCTGCTCTCGGAGATCCTCAGCGACGAAGGCCACGTGGTCGAACTCGCGGAGAACGCGCTGCAAGCGCGCGAATACCGCGCGGCGGGTACGCCCGACCTCGTGCTGCTCGATATCTGGATGCCCGATACCGATGGCGTGACCCTGCTCAAGGAATGGTCCGCGCAGGGACAGCTGACGATGCCCGTCATCATGATGTCGGGCCACGCCACCATCGACACGGCGGTCGAGGCGACCAAGATCGGCGCGCTCAATTTCCTTGAGAAGCCGATCGCACTGCAGAAGCTGCTGTCCGCGGTCGAGCAGGGCCTGGCCCGCGGCATCGAACGCCCGCGCAGCAGCACGGCCACCACTGCCGCGCCCGCCACGGCACCGTCGGCCGAATCCGGTTCGTCCGACATCGTGCCCGAGACCACCGCCGAGGCCGCCCCCAACGGCAACCCCGCGCGCGTGCCCGAGGCCGAGATGCAGTTCTCCTTCGACATGCCGCTGCGCGAAGCGCGCGACCTGTTCGAGCGCGCCTACTTCGAATACCACCTGCTGCGCGAACACGGCAGCATGACCCGCGTGGCCGAGAAGACCGGGCTGGAGCGTACCCACCTGTACCGCAAGCTCAAGCAGCTCGGCGTCGAACTGGGTCGCAACAAGCCAGAGCCGGCCGAGCAGTGACGCACATGACGCTTGACTGGCCAAAAAAGTCCAGTTATAGTTTCCCTTCTTTGGCCCGGTAGCTCAGTCGGTAGAGCAGAGGATTGAAAATCCTTGTGTCGGCGGTTCGATTCCGTCCCAGGCCACCATAAGATTCAAGCACTTAGCCCAGCCTCGCGCTGGGCTTTGTGTTTTGGTCTGACACTTTTCTGACAGTGTCATGGGCGCCTGACGATGGAGCGGTGCGCGCGAGCGAGATTTTTTTCGCTCGACTGCGCCTATTGCGCCTTTCATCGACGCTCCGTTTGCCTATACCGCAACTCCCCCACTTCCGGAGTTGCTATGCACACCACGCCGTACCCTCGTACCGATTGCCTCGCCCATTGCACGGAGGTGCGACATGGCTAAGGCCTACCCCGAGGGCAAGGGCTGGGCATTCCGCCTGCGCATCCGCGGACAAGACATTTATCGCTCTGGCTTTGCCACGGAAGCTGAGGCCAAGCAGGCCATCGCGAAAATCAAGGCCGAACACACGGACACGGCCCGGGCTTCCGGGTCGGGGCCCTATCAGACTTCGCTGGCCATTGCGTTTTCCAATTACGCGCTCCAACGCTTCCCGTTCCTCAAGGGTGCGGCCCAGGACAAGAATCGCATCAACCGATACCTGCGCGCGCTCGGACTACCGGTCATCGAGCTCACAAAGACCGCAGACAGCGCCGACGGGGCACGACGCTATTGGGAGGTCGCCCTGGTCCGGGAAGAAGCGCGGGCGATTCCGAACAGCCTGCGGGCGCATCGGGCGGCGCAGGCCGGCCAGACAATCCGCTCGGACGAGATTCGGGCGCAGCTGGCTGCCACCAAGATGGCCGACGTCACGACGCATCAGGTCCAGACGCTTATCGACGCGATGGTGAGCGAGGGTTACGGGCCTGCGACGATTGACCACGAGCGCGCAGAAGTGCGCCGACTGTTCAGCCATGCCAGACGGGTCTGGAACTGGCGAGCGCCCCACAGCAATCCAGCCAGCGACGTCAAGGCACCAGCCGTGGACAACGCCCGGGACCGGGTGTTGACGAATGACGAGTGGAAGGCAATTGGCAAGGCGCTGGCCCGGTACAAGAATCCGTACGCGCTGCCCATTGTTTGCCTGATGCTGGAGACTGCCATGCGGTCCTGCGAGCCCCTGTCCTATGCGACTTGGGGAGATGTGGACTGGACCCGGCGGGTGCTCTGCCTGCAAGACAGCAAGGGCGGCAAGCGGAATGTCCCCCTCAACCCCGAAGCCATCGCGCTGCTCAAGGGGCTCCGCGCCCAGGCCGGCGCAGCATCGGCCGGCTGCCGGATTTTTCCGACCACCTATGAGGCCATTGGGAAGGCCTGGCGGGTGGCATGTGAGCAGGCCGGCGTGACTGGGGTCACGTTGCACGACCTTCGCCACACGGCCGCCACCCGATATGCACGCGAGTTCAATGGCAACCTGCCCGTCATCATGCAAATTACCGGCCACAAGACGGTCAAGATGGCGATGCGGTACATCAACATCAAAGCCGAAGACGTCTCGCAGATGATGCACGGCGATGTAGACGAAGTAGGGCGACTGCCCGCCGGCTATAAGGCGAAGCTGACCGGCCCAGACGAATCCACGGAAGCCGCTGAGCCTCCTGCTGAGCCTGCGAAGCACGGCAATGTCGTTCGGGTCAACTTTGCCCGCAAAGCGGCATAGTTGATACGCGCGGCACGCGTCGCAGTCCTCAACGGCGCGGTACCAGACGTTGTGATTGGCATCCCAAAGGAAGACCGGGCATCGAGCAGGACGCCCGGTCTTGAGTGAAAAGTGTCTACGAGATGTTGCCTGTTCTCGCTGTCTGACCGGCCAAGGTCAGAGGTCGGCCCTCCCGCCGCCAAGCGGGAAGGACGGCACTTCACTGCAACGGGCCGCCAGGCCCAGCCACACACTTTCGCAAACGCTCCAACTTTTCGGAACACGGTGCCAGCCGTGCCGCCACTTTCGTGGCTCCCCATGGGCTTCGGTCGTATCGCCCAATGAGTCAATCCCTACTCAGTCAGTCTCCCCCTCTCTGCCATCAGCCCGTGCGGTGCCACCCGACACGGTCCGAAGAGAGGTTCCCACGTTAGTTACCAGCTACTGCGCAACGTAGCGCCACTGTCTCCACACTCCCTTAGCCTTCCGGCTCCCCGCAGGTTTCCCCAGCCCGATGTTCCATAGCGGCTCAGGTACTCAGGTCATGCTTCATCGACTACGAACCACGGCTCCATGCCTATGGCTCTACGTTGCTCCGCACAGCACCCATCGAGGGGTGCCGTTACAGGTTTGAGCTATCCATCGACCCCCGGTTTCCCGAGGTGCCAGCTGCGCCAGGTTTCCCCTTGCAGCCCTCGCACGTCGCCGTGCGCTCAGAAGCCATCCTGTGCGGTACGGGTTACGCCCTTGCGGTACGTCCCCCGAGCCGGACTTGCACCGGCTTTTACCGAATAACAGGTCACTGGGCCATTTCCTGCCCAGCGCCGTTTCCGTGTCGCCCAACCTCATGCAACAGCACCGGTTGCACGGATTGGGTCGAAGGAGGGAATTGCACCCCCCAGCGCCCATCGCAGCCGCACCAGCCCTATTAGAGGCATGCGGCTACAGCGTTTGCTCGGTTCCAGGTTGGCGACCTGGAACCTGCCGGGGTGGCGCCCCGGCGTGCCCTTGCGGGCGTGTGTGTTTACAGTCTGGCGGCCTGCTCGCTGGACCCTCTGGCTAGTACCCAAAGGTTCACCGAGCAGGCTGCCGTGCGTGCGAGCCATCCCGACTGTCGACGGGAACCAGCCCTTCCACATTTGCTGTCCTGGTCCCGTATAGCGCCATCTCACTGGAGCACTAACGCAGACACGCTGTAATATGGCCTCACCGATGTGAGGCAACCCAGCGGCACAGAATGACCCGCAATCACCGCGCAACGAATCCATGAGGGAGCAAAATGCAAAGCAGCGAACAGCTGGACCTTGAAATAGCGCTTCGCAAGTTTCACGAGCTCGGCTTGGCGGACGGCGACTTGGGATACGAGTACTGGTACAAGGTCGGGCGCCTCCTGAAGCAGGCTTCAGGCATGCAGGCGGAAATTGATGCTCTCAGGAAGGAGCTGGAGCAGTGTCGCGCTTCGCTTTCCAAGCTTGACTCGGGCGTAGCGTAAGACCCGTGCATGCAGAGCAGGCGTGCGCAAGATGGCGCCAGAATTATTTCTTATAGTCAAAAGGGGAGAGCAGACTTGTCAATCGGAAAACATCTTGCCATCACATTGCTCGCATACTGCTCGGTGGCGAGCGTTCATGCTGCAAGTTGTGAATTGGAAGGCGTAAGAGCGGAAAACGTGGGCCAGCAGGCTTATGAGGAAAGCAGGAACAATCTCGAACTGGTAGACCAGCAAGGTCTGTTCGATACGTGGGTTTTCCTCACGAAAACGATATTGAAGGGGATGCCCAAAGAGCAAGACAAGGAGTTTGTCGGCATGGTGAACATGTCCCTTCGCACGATGACGGAAGAGAAAGAGTCCATTAGAAAGACGATTGCTCAAGACGCGTATCCAAAGCTCTTAGGTCGGGTCACACTGCGAACGTGCAAATTCGCGGAAGAGAAAGGTTGGCGGCAGTAGAAGGATGCCCCTCACGGGGTTTTTTATATTCCACACTGCCTGACTTGGCGTTTGCAAAGCATGCTGACAGGTAGCTCGCTTTGCAAGCGCTCTCCCAACTATAAGGCGTTCTGTACCTGTTGGTTTTGGCAAGCCGCTGTTGCCGTCACCCTCCACGACGCCCTCGGCGGTGCGACAGTCCTTTTCTTGCTCGCTGGTTGTCTGAGTGTTCTCCGCTTCGGCCAAGCGTTGCTCGGAACATCATTACGTCTCATCCCCGCCAACCCCAATCACACTTTATCGGCGCGGCTTTTGGCTATACCGGGTATCACCTTCATCCGGAACCCGCATGCCCGCCACTACCCCGATTGCCCGTAGCAAGACAGCCGCCTTGGCCCGCGCCCTCGACAGCGTACCGAAGGGATACCACCGATACACCTGCGGAACCGTGAAGGCCGGCAAGGCCGAGGCGCTGGCCCGGAAGTTTCACGGCCTGTATGGCATCGGCTGCACGCCGGCGCAACGCATCACCCGCAAGGGCAAGGGGCTGGCGAATGCCTTGCTGGTCATGTATTGGCCACAGGATGCAGAGCAAGTGGAATGGTTGCTGCTCGCCACGAATGGCAACGGCTTGGAAGGGGAGACGCTGCACCTGGTCGAGGAAGCACCGCGCTTGGACTGGTTGGGCTATGAACTGGTCCGGCACCCGTCACAGGGGCGGACGGTCTGGACCTGGCGGCGCCCCAAGCAGGAGATGGCCGAGTTGCATGCGCTACTGGCTTTCCAAGCCGGTCAGCGTCACTACGCAGCGTTGGCCGAGACGCTTGAGCGCATCGCCCGACAGCCAGGCTTTCATGGCGTACGTACCCAATCCTGGGCGCTGTTTCAGGAGGCGCGCCGGCGAGGCTACGACGGGCCGCTGCCACATCTTTTCTACCTCCAGAAGGTCAGCCACGGAGAACGCCTAACTCTGGACCTATGAAGCGTCTTCCACCGTCTGCAGAATCGGAGCGAACACCGCAAGAGCCTGCGGAATCTGCCGCTTTGAAAGCGGATTTATTGTGTCATCCGTCGACGCCAAGGGATGTTTGAGGAAATGCTGCGTCACTACTCTATGTAGCGCCGGGAATGGGGCGGCCATCTTCTCAATGTCATGCGCATAGCAGACATCGAGGGTGTAACGTCGCGGGTCTACCTCCGCTCTCGCGGCTTCGATTTTCGCTTTCGCTTCAGGAGAGAGCTCTCCAGTAAGCCACATCTCGAACCTCAAGCGGTGATTCTTCCACTCCGGGTTGTCGAGAGTGTGCGCGCGGACGATAGGAATCCGCTTGGTTAGCCAATCGTCAACATCTTTGTCGCTCAATAGACGCCCTGGGAGAAGCCCTTTGCATTCGATAAAGGAAATCTGCTGGTCCTTCGTGGCGAACCGGACATCAACTTCGGCGACATCCTTGCCATGCGACCTGTAAATCTTGTTCATCGTGATGTCGGCGTTGGCAACCGTGTGCCGAATCAGGTCAGCGACCACAAACTCGAAAAGAGCGCCCCGAAGCGTGCCAGCGGCTCCTTCTACCTTCCCGAGCCTGTCAAACAGCTGAGCAAACTTCTCGGGCTCGACGGCCCGCGTTGCAGCCTGAGTGAGCGTACTGGCCAGCTCTATCAGTGCCCGGGCTACCTCGGTGCCGAAAAGCGATTCCGGCGTCGCCGGCACGATGCCGGCTCGTCGAATCATGTCCAAGGCTGGCTTGGAATACCGGTGAGCCACAAAGAACTGCAGGCAACGACCCACTCCACGTAACTGGCGCAAGGACGTGCACTTGTAGACAAACGGGCGAACATCGTCCACTTCGACTTTGTCCGTCAGAAGAACATCTACGACCAGGAAGCCGGGTTTTGGCTTCCCTGCGTCGTTCCACGTCGCCAACGGTCCCAAGAACGACGGGGCCGACAAGTCCCATTCGAAGCTTGCGACGTTTGGGGCCATGCCTGGCACGTTGCTCCGCAGTTTGAAAGTGTGGAAACTACCGAACCCAAGCTTGGCAGCCCATTCCTGAACAGACTGCAGGAGAACAGTTTCCGCAATCAAGCGCGCCCGTACGGCCGGTATCAGGTCGTCTATAAATCGTTCCCCCTTGGCAAAAGCCACACAGGCGCCCAAACCAGGGACCTCGATTTCCTGAAGCAGGCCAACAGAAACCAATCGCTTGTAGACGGCCTCGCCAGAAAGTTGCCGGGGACCACGCGAAGACCCCGCGGCGGAATCGAAGTGGGTCAGGGGGATAACTCCGCCGCGTGCACGAAGGGCCCAAATAGCCCTGGCGTATGCGCCGTTGCTCTCCTCCAAGGCGGCAGCCAGATTCCGCCAAAACCTGGAGTTTCCGTACTGAGCCTTCACATACAGAAACTGGGCTCGGCGAGGAAACGTGAGGTCAAGCGAGCGAACGGAATCGCTGCGCAGCTGCCGCTCAATCTTCTTACGGGCAGCCGAGGGCGTGATGCCCAGAGTTTGCACGAGAGCACCGGCGACCTCGCCGCTCAATCGCGGCCCGTGAGCCACAAGGTAGTCAACCACTTCGTCGGCCATGCTGATTTTCCTGATGTCACACAGCGCTATTTATAACTGAAAATCTCATGCGGTGCGCGCGCTTTCTTTTTCTGCATGCAGGAATATTTATTTATATAAATCAACCACTTAGAAGTGCCAAACAGAGACAATCTGCGGGAATTTGGCACTAACCGATGTCACACTCCCCCCAAGGAACGTGGCCCGGCGCGCCGTCTCCGCTCGGCTCTTCAGGGCTTTTGCACTGCCTCCTTCTCAGGAAGTAGGGCTGTTCATGCGGGCAACCTTATCGGTCGCCGATGCTTCTGAGCGCGCTCCCCACGGTGTCCAGGGATATGGCGAGCAGCGCACCTCTCCGTAATGAGGACGGCCCACCTTATGCGAAAGTGCCACCTTACGCAAAAGCCCGACTGCATAAGGCTCTCCGGACCATGCCCTGTACGAAGCCCTCATTTTCACGGGTAGCAAAGGTTGCGTTTTCGCATAAGGTGGCCCACCCCATTGGTGGCATTACCTTCGGCGAAGGTGCCACCATACCGGTCCAAATGTAGCGGTAGCCTCCCAAAAGCGACGCCCACTCGCTACCCCATCGCTGCTGCAGCGGCTAGCTCCACGCCTCACCCAACGCCTGAGCCTGTTGTAACACCAGTTCCACAGCGCCATCCTGCTGGTCCGGCGGGTATTTGTATTTGCGCAGGATGCGCTTGACCATCAGTCGCAGTTTGGCTCGCACGCTTTCCCGCTCCGACCAGTCCACCGTGATGTTCTGGCGCAAGCTTTCGGTGAGCTCGTGCGCAATCTTCTTGAGCGTCTCGTCGGTCAGCTCGCGGACGCCTCACAAATCATGGGGGTCTTTTCGGGCTATACACAAAGCAGTCATGTGACTGCTTTCCTGTAGACCAAACACATGAACCGATTGCGTACAACGTACGGCCTGCTTGCTCCCTCTGCGGCGGCCCCCAAAATCAGCCACACTGCTCCCTTATTAGGGGGAAACACGTCGCCCATTTCCAGAACAGCCCGAGTGGTATGCATCGGGGCGTCGGAGATTGATAAGAAGACAGGGGGCCAGGAATGAGCCGCGTCCCGCCCTTCGAACCCATCCGGTTTGCCGAGAAGCTGGAGAAGTCCGGCAACTACGCCTCCGACAACAGCTTGTTGTACGAGTGGACCGGTACCCATTGGAAGGCTATTGACGACGCCATGGGTGAGCGCATAGCGCTTAAGTGGATTGCGTCCGACGGCCGCGGCACAATCAATGCTGCCAACGCGCGTGCAGCCTATCAAACAGCCGTACGTTGGCTTCCGATGCTTGGCGAGCCTAGTGAGACCACCGTCATTCCGGTCCGCAATGGGTACCTGCACTTGGACCACGGCTTGGTACTTGAGCCGCACGACAAATCCCTGGGATTGCGACACGTCCTGTCCTGCGACTTCGACCCTGGCGCGCCTGCCCCCAATGAATTCAACGCGTTTATGGAGCGCATCCTGCCTGATGCGGGAGTACGAGCCCGCGTACAGGAATACGTCGGCTACACATTGCTACCGGATGCCCGCTTCCAGCGCGCCCAAATCTGGCTTGGACCAGGCGCGAACGGGAAGGGCACCCTGGCCAACCTGGTCCAGGCCCTACACGAGCGTACCGCAGCGGTTCAACTGGACGGCCTGGATGGCTTCCGCATGGCAAGCATGATTGGTGCCTCGCTGATTTACTGCGATGAAGCCCCCCAGCGGAATATCAACGAGCAGGCCATGAAGTCGCTGATTGCGGGCGAGCTTGTCCAGATTGACCGGAAGTATCGTGACCCCATCACGGTTCGCGTCAACGGAAAGTGGCTGATTCTGGCGAACCATATTCCCGCTGTCACAGACCAATCCACCGGATTCTGGCGACGGTTCGACGTCGTACCCTTCTCGGTCGAGATTCCTGAAAGTGAGCGTGACCCGCTGCTGGCGAAGCGCATCATTGCCCGAGAACTCTCCGGGGTTCTGAATTGGGCGCTTGAAGGACTGCAACGCTTACTAGCTCGAGGCCGGTTTGACGAAGCCGTGCCGGCGTCAATGCGTGTCGCGGCTCAATCTGCGCGCACAGAAACGAACTCCGTTCAGGCATGGAGCCACGACCTCGGCATCGAACTCACCACGACGGTCGAGACGTCCAAAGTCGACGTCTATGCGAACTACGCGGGTTGGTGCCGCGAGAACGGGATGGTGCCGGTAGCTTCGCCCAAGTTCTGGAAGCGCTTGCCGGACTCGATAGGAGCAGTTGCCGAGGGGCGCATGCTGACCAAAGCAGGCCGCGTCAGGACATGCAATATCCGGCTCTGACCCGCCAGACTGCTGCCCTGGTCCGCCAAACCACCGCCAAAGGCGGTGGTTTTTTACGTGACCGCGCAGACCGGGTTCCCTTGGGAACTCTCTGGGGACATCGAATTGCTTTTTCTCTTCCAGAGGACACAGAAAGAGACAACCCCCCAGCAAGAGCTTTGTGCCAGCACCTGGTCAATCTGGTCACGAACAAAAGACCGCGCAATCCTGGCACCTTTTCGTGACCAGATTGGCCGCCGGTCTGGGCTGATGTGGGGATGCTGCGCTCCCCACGCCCCTAGCCGCTGACCAAGGACGATGCCCAGCCCCAGCCTTGATTGGCTTATGCCGGTCAACAGGGCTCAGCAATCCCACCTGGTTGCCCGCATCATGTGCCATTCAAGCTCACCCTTCCGAGCTATCTTCTGGCCGCTGGTTTTGTACCGGCATCAGATGTTGTCCAATTCTCGCGGGGTCAGCGCCAATTTTTGCCCGAGCCGCACCCGAAAGCGACAGATGGAAGGGGCTGCTGCCAAGCAGATTGGTCCGTACCTCCTGTAGATACATATAACGGCATAATTCAAACGAAATGTGGCTGCTAGACAGCCCCATCAAGTTGAATACTGCCCAGCTTCCACCTTGCTCTTCTTGGTCCTGGCCATCCATATCTATCACATCAATAGAACCGAGAATTTTGCTTGCTTCACTCAACAGTTTGCGAAGCTGCAACCAACTGGTCGTAGCGGGCAAGTCAGCCTGTTCACAGAAGTCAGCTATCGGAACGTAATGTAGCTGGACCTGTCGATTGTGCACAGCGATTGACGCTGCCGCCTTCAACACTCGCAGGACCTTTGACGACAACCGTTTAGTGTCTAGCTTTATGAAAATGACAGTCGCACTCCCGTCGGACGATACGGTTGACTCGCAAGAATTCATATTGCTCTTCTTTCCCTGAGTGTAGTTTTACGGCACTGAGGAGTTCGCAAGCATCGTCTGCACAATGGATGAATTTGCCTGTGACAAGTACTGGACACTGGTCTCGTACCCATACAAACGATGTATTGCTAACGCAATCGCGCAAGACCGCGAAAATCCGCCTTCGCAATGGACGACCACCGACGCGACGTTGTCGGGCAATCCTCTGATAAACGCGTGAATATCGCGTGCCTGGTCTGCGCGGAAAGAGTCGGGGATTCTGCTCTTCGCCCTCTGCGAAAGAGCAGGATTCAGGAAATCCACGTCGGCGAAGCTCAATCGCAAAACATGACTGAAGCCTTCCAGGCTCGCCATGGGCCGCTCTGGGGAGGTGATGGATACGATGGCAATGGACTGCAGACGTGGCAGTCGCTCAGCCTGTCGCCGCGACAGCGCAAAAACCTGACGCATGCCGTTCGCAGGGGCTCTGTACAGCAGTCCGACCACATCAGAAAGTGGCTGCGGCATTTGGCGTTCAGCTCTGGGATGGACGATTCGTCTGAGGCACAGGCGCCAACAACACTTCCCGAGTACGCTTCATTATCCAGGTGACTTCTGCCGCGGAGAAATCCCATTGGCAGTTGTGAACCTTCTTCGCGACACTTGCCTCGACACGAGGCAATGTCTCTTCCAATGACCAGGAATTCTCGGACATCTTTCGCCTAGTGTAAGGAGCGAGCTGTTGCGCCAAGTCTTCGCATTTTTCGTACCTTTGCCAACGCGCTTCCTCTGTCGACGGCCCTTCGTACCGCTCGCCGTTCTGACGTACCAGCAGCTTTGGTTGGGCTCCCGACACAGCGCCCAGCCAATCATTCTTGGGAAAATCTTCAGGTATGACTTGGCGGCTCATGACATGCCTCTTGAACTATGCAGAGAAGTTACCCTAGCAACGGCACGTGGCGCCAGTCAACAAACAAGGGACATCGACTCGTCCAAGTTGGCAGATTGCAAATTTAACGTTATAAAAATCGTTGTTTTTTGAGAACGCGAAGTCGTGACGCACCGCTCTCCTCTCAGCGTGGCACTCCAGGTAAGCAGATTCGGCAGCGGCGGCAGGGCAGCAGGGTCCCTCCTGACTTTTCTACAGCCACGTATTGAAGCGTTCTTTCCTGATAACGCGTATTATCAGTAAAAATTTTATGGGGAAGACGCGATAACCTATCGCTAACGGGGCGGAATCTCAGGGACACCGGTGAACTATTTCAATTTAAATCGACGATTCGTCGAACGAGAGAGCTACAATCAGGATGAGTTGATTGCATCAGAGGTCATAGGCAAACGCGTCGATTGGCCAAAGGTCTTGGAGTGTCGTGCCTCCGTGGTCGTTGCGCCGGCGAACTTCGGCAAGACCACCGAAATGGAGCATCAAGCCGAGCAAATGCGGTCGACATCGGAGGCTGCTGTTTTTGTTGCGCTCAGAAGACTGGCTGACCTCAAGAGCCTTGATAGAGCCCTTGAGGGCGACAGCCGTGTTTCCTACTTGGCCTGGAAGTCTTCCACTAAGGGGACCCTGACAATCTTTGTTGACTCGCTGGACGAAGCGGCCGCGGGCAAGGCCGAGAACATCGAGTACCTCGTCGACGACATCCTCAATGAGGTTTCGTGGGCCAAAGAGCGAGTCAGATGGGTCATCTCGACACGACCGGCAATTCTGACGGCACAGGTCTTCGACAAGCTGTCCGACTTGCTGGTGCCGCCATCTTCGACGGTGCGTACGGCGACTGCGACACCTCCAACGGTGGGCGAGACGTCGACCACCAGCTCAACTGCTTCACCCGTATCTGGGGAGGCGAAGAGACTTCGCCTCTTTTCGATGGTGCAGTTGGATAGGGGTCAGGCCGAGTTGTATCTGAAAGGGCGTCATCCTCGGCTGGAAGCGGACCGGCTCTTGCTGCTTGCCCGGGAACGAGGGCTCGGCGGGTTCACGCGCAGCCCTGGCGGCTTAGACATCATCGCGCACATTGACCTGCTCACAGACCCACCTGATTCGCTCACTGAGGTCTTCAGGCGAGTCGTACGTGCGGTACATGTTCTGCGCGCACGAGACCACCGCTTTGAGGACGCGGGAAATCCGTCCACTGAGTTGCTTGAACGCGCAGCACAGAAGCTGGCCTCCGCATCTCAGGCTTGCCAGTTGCTGAACATTGAGATGCCAGAAGGAAAGCTGGCCATCCCTGAAAAGGCGCTTTCTGCGAGACTGATTGCCACACCAATGTTGCCAGAGCGTGCGGTCGAACAACTGCTAACGTCACAGCTCTTCATCGATGTCGGGTTTCATCAAGTGAAGATGTACCCGGATGAACTGCCGCCCTTTTTGGCAGCAGAACGGTTGGCAGAACTGGTCGAATCGACTGACCAGGCGCTGAGGCTGGTTCAGAACTTTACTTGGTCCTCTCCTAGTGGGGAGGAAGGGATTCAGCGAGAGTTCTTACCTCTAATGGGTTGGCTTGCCACGTTAAACCGGCATTGCCGGGCAGTCATCCTCCGCTATGACCCCCAAGCCCTAGCGTTCTTCGGAGACCTTCGCAATCGCTCGGTGCCCTTAGCTGACGCCGAAGCGGCGCTCACCGAGAGCATCCGCCGCTTCGTTGAACAGGGCGACCATCCCGGTCGAGGCATGTTTACCTTGACGTCCGAGAACTACTGGCAGGCCGGGCCTGAACGCCTGGTGCCTGTCATCTCGAGGCTGTTTGACGAGTATGGGTGGCACAACTGGGCGCGGGACACTTTGATGGACATTGCAACTGCGTGCAAGTTGGATGTCTTGCGTACCAGGGTTCTACGCCGTCACGGGAGAAGATATGCCCGGCTCCTTGGGGACAGCGCAGATGTCCAGTACCTGCTGGAACTTGGCCGGCTAGAGGACCTTGTGGGTCTTGCCGTCGCAGTTCAGGAAAGCGACACAGTGCGGGAGGGCGTCGCGGCCTTGCTACTCGGAAAGCTTGGCTGGGAGCACTTCACTCCCTCCGAAGTCGCTCGTCTCATCGATAAGCAATTCGGTCAGGGGCGAGACGGATTCAGCATTGGCTACGTGCTGGACTCAGGCGGCTTACTGGCTTCCGCCACTGACGAGCAACTCTATCAGTTATGCCGGGGTCTTGTAACGCGAGTCGCAAGATTGCGTGAGCGCACCGGCCACCGAACCCGCGCGCACGCTCGGACGGGTGAGCAATACTTCGAGATGACTGCCGATGCAGTAGCCGCATTGGTCCGTCGTACGAATCAGACTATGGCCTTGCGAACGGCGCGGCTCTGCTTAGTGCTTCAACGCGTCTCGTCGGACGCGCAGTTCTTTTCCGCTGATGAGTCTGGCGTGTATACCGCACTGGATGAAAACACCTTCGTTCGAAGGGCGCTCCTCGGGATGGTTGCGAAACAGTCGTGGGTTAGCGACCAGGACCTGCTAATGGCGATAATTGGCCACTCCAGTGCTTGCACTTATCAAACCGAGGATGTTGAAGAAGTCAATGACCCCCGTCTGTCCAGGCTTTATTCTGAGTACCGGGCGCGAGTAGCAGCGCAGCCAAAGCCAAAACTAACTAGAGTGCCCAAATCGCCTCGGGACAGGCTCAAGGTCAGTTCCGAGGCGAAGAATGACTTGAAGAGTCAGTTGCCTTCTCTCCGCGATGGAACCGCAGGGAGCGCTCTCGTGTGGGTTACGGGATGGCTCCTTAAGACGAACCCGCAGGCGCGCTATGGTGAGGTCAACTTTGAGGTCTTTGAGCGCGAAGCCGGGAGGGAAATCGCAGATGCTGTTCGCAAAGGCTTGATGCGTATTTGGCGCAATCGCCCCCCGCGCTTTGACGAGACTGAACCTAGGTCGACATATCACATCACCGCGGCAGGCTTGCAGGGGCTTCATCTGGAACTCGGTCAGGGCACTAGTCTGCCTACGCTCTCCGAGACGGAGGTTCGCCGAGCTCTACGCTATGCCACGTTCGAAATCAACGGCTATCCGAAGTGGTTCTGGCCGTTAGTCGAGGCTCACTCAGACCTCGCGGCCTCGGAACTCTCCAAGATTGCAGAGGAAGCGCCGAACGGGCCAGTGTCGGGAGAGCATGCAGAAGAGCTATTTGCCTCACTCAGCAAGGCTCCGGCGCCCATTCGCGAGACCTTGATTCCGTTGGCGTGGTCCTACTTGGCGAATATCGGACTGTCGCGTGAGTATGTCGCAGGGCAAATTCTCCGCTCCGTGATGGCATCGCCCGACAAGGTGCCGCGGGCCGAGTTTGAGAGAATCGCACTGGGAAAAATGGGGGAGGCGTTCACATCTCCACTTCCAGTGGACCCTGACGGAGAGCTCAAATCTCGTCGAGATGATGCAGTTATGTGGGCCGGTCATTGGCTGACGAGTCATCCAAGAGGCTTTCAGCGGGCGGTCAGCAAGTGGGGGCCAAAGGACCCCGCAGCGGTTAAGGAATTCCTCGCGCACATGGCTGCATATTTCGGCCGTGACCATGGCGGTGCGCTGGTGAAGCTCGCTCAAGCAAGCGACGAAGGTGTGATGGCCCTTGAGCATTTGTACGCCTGGACGATGTGGGCCGTCGACCCCACGCAGGACGTCAGGAGGCCAGAGGGCGTGTACAGCCCCAAATCAAGGGACAATGCCCAGCAGATGCGGGATAGCCTGCTTGGCATCATTGCCTCCGCGAATTCTCAGCAAGCTTACGACGTGCTCGGACGGGCTCGAGTTTCGGCGAAGGGGGCCCAGCTTATGTACATCCAGAAGCTCCAGTTCGAGCTGCGTGAGCGTCAGTTCGCGCGGAGACCTCTTACTCAGACGAACTACGACCAGTTCGAAAAGGACTTCCGCGCGGATGTAACGGACTCGCTATCCTTCTCGATGGCGGTTCACGCTGACCTCGAATCTGTCAAATACGACATCGAACGGGGCGAGCACAGCCTGCGAAGCTTCTTCAGCGAATTGGACTTTAAGCGCGTCAACCGCCCGGGGATGGAGGGGGAGAAGGCAGGGCTTGCGCTTGAGGCGAATTTCCAGCGCCTTCTGGCAAGCGAGCTGAACCATCATGCACGGAGGCGATACTCGGTCTCTGTCGAATCCCACACCGCCGAGAGCAGGCGCCGGGATGTACTGTGCAGTCGCGGTGATTGGCGGGCATCCATCGAACTGAAGATGTCCGAGCGATGGACACTGGAGCAATACGTCGAGGCGCTTGAGCGGCAACTCGTCGGACAATACATGCGGCACAACAAGGCGGTGACGGGATTCTTAGTGATTGTGCTACAGACTAAAGGAAGGTCATGGATGAACACGGCGACCGGGACGAGGGTTGAATTCGATGACCTGCTGACCATCCTGGCCGCGAAGGCACAGGCACTCGAGGCCAAGGACCGGTCGAGGTATTTGCGTGTCATCGGTATCGATGCAACCTCTCCAGAGGATTTCCGACAGAAGGAAAGGCCGGCGAGTGGTGCACGCGGGCTTAAGCCTATGGTTAGGCGAAGGAAGACCGCGGGACATGGGCTCGCCTAGGACTGCCAATGCCACCCGTGGACCGACCCACCACTGCTTGCAACGTACCTGACCTCTCATGATGCATCCGGATGAAATTGAAGAAGCGGTGAAGAGCGCAGCCTTGGAGTTTTTTCTTAGGTTCTCGCGGTTTGAGTTCGCGCTGAAGGAGAACGGCAAAGTGAAACGCGGCCGACGCGGAGTAGCCCAACCCGACTGGGATGGCTTCGTCGACGACCATGAATCACTTTACAAGCTCACTGACAGCGCTAGAGAGCTTCTGGGGAGCCCGCCTGATGTTCAAATAGTCAAGGACGGGAGAGCCTGGGAATGGGCGCCGCTCACCTTTGACGAAGGCGAAAGCGAGCTATCGAAACTCGTACTGGCTGTAAAAACGGTCAGAAACAATCTCTTTCACGGAGGGAAGCACAGCGCCGCTGGTTGGGATAACCCAAACAGGGTGCAGTTTCTCTTGCGTCGGGGCAGTGAGGCAGTAGACAGCTTTGCGCAGCTTGCCGGCTACGATGCCGACTATCGGCGTCGATACTGACGCTGACGCAGCAAGCCCGAAAACGCCAGCGCGCCAGCGGGTCGAGGCGAAAGACACTACGCTAAGACCCTTTTCGACTTCCGATTCGTCATCCAAAAAACGATGGTTTTCTGGACATACGCGAAATCATCGCCGTCATGCTGCGCTATACCCCTTCAGATGTTCAACATTTCCTCCAACAATCAACATCCGGGAAAGGGTACGCATGGCAGTTATTGGATACGCTCGGGTCAGCACCTTCGAGCAGACGCTCGACCTGCAGCGGGATGGATTTGCCCCCGTGTCCCCGGACACGGTCACACCCTTAGGTTGATAAGGCCATCGCACGCCTGAACTCCCGCGGCGAGCGGTAATTCAG
>NZ_JBSVZB010000030.1:0-99192 GCF_054072015.1 Cupriavidus sp. CP313
AGCTGAAGCTCAAAGGACTGAGCCCCGTACAGTACAGGGCTCAGTTCGGTTCCACCTAGCTTTGACTCTCCAACTTTACGGGGTCAGTTCATTGCGGGAGAGGGTTGGGGAGAGGGCCGGTGCGTCAACGAAGTGAGGTGTGCCAGTATGCCAGTGCCTGCCCTCACCCCCTGCCCCTCTCCCGCAAGCGGGAGAGGGGAGCAAACCGCCAGCATTCGAGCGTTGCCGGCAACCTAAAGTACACCAAAGCCTCAGCGCACCTTCCCTTCCTTCCACGCCTGCAGCAGCTTGTCGTAAGGAATGGTCTCGCCCTTCGGCTTTTCGTTGGCCAGCTTCTTCCACGGCGCATGGTCGTTCGACAGCCACTTGCCCGGATCTCCCTTCGGGTTGAGCTTGGGCGCGCAGTTGCTCATGCCGGCGCGTTGCAGCCGCGCCATGACCTGGTCCATCTCTTCGGCCAGCGTGTCCATAGCGGCTTGCGGCGTCTTCTCGCCGGTCACCGCGGTGGCCACGTTCTTCCACCACAGTTGGGCCAGCTTCGGGTAGTCGGGCACGTTGGTGCCGGTCGGCGTCCAGGCCACGCGCGCGGGGCTGCGGTAGAACTCGATCAGCCCGCCGTACTTGGCCGCGTTCTTGGTCAGGTAGTCGTGGTGGATGTCGCTGTCGCGGATAAAGGTCAGCCCGGTCAGCGACTTCTTCAGCGAGACCGTCTTGGACGTCACGAACTGCGCGTACAGCCAGGCGCCCGCCAGCTTGTTGGGATCGGTGTTCTTGAAGAAGGTCCACGAGCCCACGTCCTGGTAGCCGTTCTGCATGCCCTGCTTCCAGTACGGGCCGTAAGGCGACGGCGCCATGCGCCACTTGGGCGAGCCGTCGGCGTTGACCACCGGCAGGCCCTTCTTGGTCATGTCCGCGGTGAAGGCGGTGTACCAGAAGATCTGCTGCGCCACCTGGCCTTGCGCGGGGACCGGGCCGGCCTCGGAGAAGGTCATGCCCATCGCCTGCGGCGGCGCGTACTTCTTCATCCAGTCGATGTACTTGGTCAGCGCATAGACTGCCGCCGGGCTGTTGGTGGCACCGCCGCGCGACACCGAGGCGCCCACCGGCGTGCACTTGTCCTCGGCCACGCGGATGCCCCACTCGTCCACCGGCATGCCGTTGGGCAGGCCCTTGTCGGCGGTGCCGGCCATCGACAGCCAGGCGTCGGTGAAGCGCCAGCCCAGCGACGGGTCCTTCTTGCCGTAGTCCATGTGCCCATAGACCTTCTTGCCGTCGAGCTCCTTCACGTCGTTGGTGAAGAAGTTGGCGATGTCTTCATAGGCCGACCAGTTGGTCGGCACGCCCAGGTCGTAGCCGTACTTGGCCTTGAACTTGTCCTGCAGGTCCTTGCGTGCGAACCAGTCGGCGCGGAACCAGTACAGGTTGGCAAACTGCTGGTCGGGCAGCTGGTACAGCTTGCCGTCCGGCGCGGTGGTGAACTTGGTGCCGATAAAGTCCTTCACGTCCAGGCCGGGGTTGGTCCATTCCTTGCCGGCTCCGTTCATATAGTCGGTCAGCGGCAGGATCGAGCCATAGCGGTAGTGCGTGCCGATCAGGTCCGAGTCGGAGATCCAGCCGTCGTAGATCGACTTGCCGGACTGCATCGAGGTCTGCAGCTTCTCGACCACGTCGCCTTCCTGGATCAGGTCGTGCTTGACCTTGATGCCGGTGATCTCCTCGAACGCCTTGGCCAGCGTCTTGGATTCGTACTCGTGCGTGGTGATGGTTTCAGACACCACGCTGATCTGCGTGACACCCTTGGCCTTGAGCTTGGCGGCGGCGTCGATGAACCACTTCATTTCGGCCTGCTGCTTGTCCTTGGCCAGCGACGAGGGCTGGAACTCATTGTCGATCCACTTCTTCGCTTCCGCCTCGCCCGCCCAGGCGGACTGGCCGCAAGCCAGCGCAGCCGCGCAGGCAAGGGCTGACATCCCCAACTTCACGTGCACTTTCATCGGTGTCTCCTCAAGAATTCCCCCTCCCCGGCTTGTCGTCTGGGTGGCGGCCCCGGGGCAGGGACAAGCCGCGTTTCCCATTCATGCCTGTTGTTCAGGTACCGCTAGCCTTTGCGCATGATCAGCGCCAGCACCAGCATGGACACCACAAAGCTGATCCACACTGATGGCTCCTCGGCCAGCGACAGCCAGGCCGTGACCTTCTCGCCCAGCCCCACCCATGCCAGGTTGACCCAGGCCGCGCACATCAGGCCGATAAACAGCCGGTCACCACGCGTGGTCGCGATCGGCAGGAAGCCCTTGCGCAGCACCGAAGGCGCGCGTATTTCCCAGATAGTCATGCTGATCAGCATGACCACGATGCAGCCGAAGAACACCGCTACCGGCGTCGTCCAGACCATCCAGCTCAGCATTGCGCCGTCTCCTTGTGTTGTGATCAGGGTTACGCCGTGCGCCTACACGCGGCCCATCGCGAAGCCCTTCGCGATGTAGTGCCGCACGAACCAGATCACGATGCCGCCGGGCACGATGGTCAGCACCCCGGCCGCGGCCAGCACGCCCCAGTCCATGCCCGAGGCCGACACCGTGCGCGTCATGGTGGCGACGATGGGCTTGGCGTTGACCGAGGTCAGCGTGCGCGCCAGCAGCAACTCCACCCAGCTGAACATGAAGCAGAAGAACGCCGCCACGCCCACGCCGGCCTTGATCAGCGGCAGGAAGATGGTCAGGAAGAAGCGCGGGAACGAGTAGCCATCCACATAGGCGGTCTCGTCGATCTCGCGCGGCACGCCCGACATGAAGCCCTCCAGGATCCACACCGCCAGCGGCACGTTGAACACCAGGTGCGCCAGCGCCACGCCAAGGTGGGTATCCATCAGCCCGATGGTGCTGTAGAGCTGGAAGAACGGCAGCAGGAACACCGCGGGCGGCGTCATGCGGTTGGTCAGCAGCCAGAAGAACACATGCTTGTCGCCGATGAACTGATAGCGAGAGAAGGCATAGGCCGCCGGCAACGCCACCGAGATCGAGATCACCGTGTTCATCGCCACGTAGATCATCGAGTTGACGTAGCCCGAATACCAGGACGGGTCGGTGAAGATGGTCTTGTAATGCTGCAGCGTGAATTCCGCGGGCCACAGCGACAGCGTGGAGACGATCTCCTCGTTGGTCTTGAACGACATGTTCACCATCCAGTAGATCGGCACGATGGCGAACAGCAGGTAGACCAGCAGGAAGCCGGCGCGCCACCAGGTGGCGCGGTTGGCGGTAGTGCGCAATTCAGCCATGAGGCATGTCCTCGCTGCCGGCGGTGCCCGCGCGCTGCATCCAGTTATAGAGGATGAAGCACATGAGCAGGATGATCAGGAAATAGACGATGGAAAACGCCGCCGCCGGGCCCAGGTCGAACTGGCCCACGGCCTTCTGCGTCAGGTACTGCGACAGGAAGGTGGTGGCGTTGCCGGGGCCGCCGCCGGTCAGCACGAAGGGCTCGGTATAGATCATGAAGCTGTCCATGAAGCGCAGCAGCACCGCGATCATCAGCACGCCGCGCAGCTTGGGCAGCTGGATATAGCGGAACACCGCCAGGCGCGAGGCGCCGTCGATCTGCGCGGCCTGGTAGTAGGCGTCGGGAATGGCGCGCAGGCCGGCGTAGCACAGCAGCGCCACCAGCGGCGTCCAGTGCCAGACGTCCATTACCAGCACCGTGACCCAGGCATCGAAGGCGCTGCCGGTGTAGTTGTAGTCGAAGCCCATCGCTGCCAGCGCGGCACCGAGCAGGCCGATATCGGTGCGCCCGAAGATCTGCCAGATGGTGCCGACCACGTTCCACGGGATCAGCAGCGACAGCGCGATGATCACCAGCACCGCCGACGCCTTCCAGCCCCTGGCCGGCATTGACAGCGCCAGCAGGATGCCCAGCGGGATCTCCACCAGCAGCACCGCCAGCGAGAAGCCCAGCTGGCGCAGCAGCGCGTCGTGCAGCTCGCCGTCGCGCAGCACGGTGCGGAACCATTCGGTCCCGACAAACACGCGCCGCTCGGGCGAGATGATGTCCTGCACCGAGTAGTTGACGATGGTCATCAGCGGCAGGATGGCGGAGAACGCCACGCATGCCACCACCGGCAACACCAGCAGCCAGGCCTTCTGGTTGACGGGCTTCATGGCACCAGTTCCTCGTTGACGTAGTAGCAGGTATGGCGGTTGAACACCGACAGCCAGGCCGTGTCGCCCGGGCGCAGATCGGCTGCCTCGATACCCAGCCGCGCGCGCAGCGTGCCGGCCAGTGCGCCCGCCTCCTGCACGCCGCCGGTCAGCAGCCAGTAAGTGCCGATGTCCTGCGCGCGCTCCACCCGCACCGGCACCGCCTGCACGTCGCTCTCCGGCGCCAGGTGCAGGTACTCGGGCCGCACGCCGATGCGGAAGCTGCCAGCCTCGCGCAACGCCGCTTCGACTGACGGCGACAGCTCAGGCATGTAGCGGCGCCCGGCCAGCTCAATCGCGCCGTCGCGCCACTGCCCGGGCAGGAAATTCATGCCCGGCGAGCCGATGAAATGCCCGACGAAGGTATGCGCAGGCCGCTCGAACAGCGCATCGGCCGGCCCCACCTGCACCGCCTTGCCGCGCGACATCACCACCACCTGGTCGGCAAAGGTCAGCGCCTCGGTCTGGTCGTGCGTCACGTAGATCAGCGTCAGGCGGAATTCGTGGTGGATTTCCTTGAGCTTGCGCCGCAGCTGCCATTTGAGCTGCGGGTCGATCACCGTCAGCGGCTCGTCGAAGAGGATGGCCGACACGTCCTGGCGCACCAGCCCGCGCCCCAGCGAGATCTTCTGCTTGGCATCGGCGGCCAGGCCGCTGGCGCGGCGATCGAGCGTGGCCGACAGGTCCAGCATCTCGGCCACGCGCCCTACCCGCTCGCGCACCTGGGCTTCCGGCACGCCGCGGTTGCGCAGCGGGAAGGCCAGGTTCTCGCCGACGGTCATGGTGTCGTAGATCACCGGGAACTGGAACACCTGGGCGATGTTGCGCGCCTGCGGCGTGGCAGCGGTCACGTCGCGGCCATCGAAGGCAATGGTGCCGTGCGAGGGCCGCAGCAACCCGGAAATGCAGTTCAGCAGCGTGGTCTTGCCGCAGCCGGACGGGCCCAGCAGCGCATAGGCGCCGCCGTCTTCGAAAGTGAACTGCAGGGGCAGCAGCGCATAGTCCTCGTCGGTACGCGGATTTGGCACATAGGAGTGCGCAAGGTCCAGGTCGATGCGCGCCATCTCAGGCCCCTGCCCCGGCAGCCGCGGCCGCGCCGCCGGGCACGTCCGCCGCCAGCCCGCCCGGCCGGCGCGGCGCGTGGATGCGGCGTCCTTCGGCGTCGAACAGGTAGATCTGCTCGGGCAGCAGGTGCAGCGACACCGGCTCGCCCAGCGCCAGGTCGAGCACGCCGGCGAACTGCGCCACCAGGTTGCCCACCGGAGTATCGGCGTGGACAAAGGTGTCTGAGCCTGACAGCTCGGCCAGCGCCACGCGCCCGGGCACCACCACCGCGCCCGGCTCACCGGCCAGGCGCAATGCCGATGCGCGCACCCCCATCGTGACCGGGCCGTCGTGCCCGCCCGCGCCGGGCACCGGCACTGAGATATCGCCGGCCAGCGTGACCCAGCCGCCCTGCAGCCTGCCCTCGACCAGGTTCATCGGCGGATCGTTGAACGCACGCGCCACGCGCAGCGAATCGGGATAGTGGAAGACCTGGGGCGTCGGGCCGTACTGCAGCAATTCGCCGGCGTCCAGCACCGCGGTATGCCCGCCCAGCAGCAGCGCTTCGCCGGGCTCGGTGGTGGCATAGATTACGGTGGCGTCGCCATGCGCGAACAGCTGCGCCAGTTCCTCGCGCAGTTCTTCGCGCAGCTTGTAGTCAAGGTTGACCAGCGGCTCGTCCAGCAGCATCAGCGGCGCCTCCTTGGCCAGCGCGCGCGCCAGTGCCACGCGCTGCTGCTGGCCGCCGGAGAGCTCGGACGGATAGCGGTCCAGCAGGTGCTCGATATGCAGCCGCCCGGCCAGCTCGCGCACGCGCGCGGCAATCTCGCCGGCCGGCGCCTTGCGCCGCAGCCGCAGCGGCGAAGCGATGTTGTCGAAGACCTTGAGCGACGGGTAGTTGATGAACTGCTGGTAGACCATCGACACATTGCGCTCGCGTACCGGCATGCCGGTCACGTCGTCGCCGTCGACCAGCACGCGGCCGGCGCTGGGCCGGTCCAGCCCGGCCATCACCCGCATCAGCGACGTCTTGCCCGCCTGCGTGGCGCCCAGCAGGATGGTCACCGCGCCCGGAACCGGCGCGAGCGTCATCGGATAGAGATACGCCTGCGAACCTGCCTGCTGTGCGACGCCGTCCAAACGTAGCTGCATCCGGTCTCCATGTTCGATATGCTTCCCGCATCACAGCTTTGGCTCGATGCAGGCGCACAAGTCTTGGCTTTACGCTCGTTTTAGCAACAAAACGAACATAAAACAATAGTGCACCGCATCATTTGTTTTCGTTTCTGTTTGAACTAGAATCCCGGCATGACCCTGAATCCCCGCCAGACGGCCCTGCTCGAAGAAGTCCGCACCCAGGGCTTTGCCTCCATCGACGAACTTGCGCGCAAGTTCGGCGTCACGCTCCAGACGGTACGCCGCGACGTCAACCTGCTGGCCGAGAACGGCATGCTGGCGCGCTTCCATGGCGGGGTGCGGGTGGATGGCTCCACCACCGAGAACATCGCCTACCGGCAGCGGCAGGTGCTCAATGCCGAGGGCAAGGCGCGCATCGCGCGCGCGGTGGCCGCCGCGGTGCCCGAGGGCTGCTCGCTGATCCTGAACATCGGCACCACGGTGGAAGAGATAGCGCGCGAGCTGATGCACCACCGCGGGCTGCGCGTGATCACCAACAACCTGAACGTGGCCAATATCCTTGCCGACAACCCCGATTGCGAGGTCATCGTCGCCGGCGGCGTGCTGCGCTCACGCGACCGCGGCATCGTGGGCGAGGCCACGGTGGAGTTCATCCGCCAGTTCAAGGTGGATATCGGGCTGATCGGCATCTCGGGCATCGAGACCGACGGCACGCTGCGCGACTACGACTTCCGCGAGGTCAAGGTGGCGCGGACCATCATCGAGCATTCACGCGAGGTGTGGCTGGCGGCGGACGCCAGCAAGTTCAACCGCCAGGCGATGGTGGAGCTGGCGCATGTGTCGCAGGTCGACCGGCTCTTTACTGATGAGCCGCTGGCAGCGCCGTTCGACCAGATCGTGGCCGACAGTGGGGTGAAGTGTGTGGTGGCGGAGCGGGACTGACCCGCTGGCCCGGCATCCCCGCGCCGGCGGGGATGCGGCAACCGTGAAGCGGCAGGATTCCCGCGGGCGCGGGAACCGGGAGGCGGCGAGCTTACTTGAACACCACGGTCTTGTGGCCGTTCAGCAGGATACGGTGTTCGGCATGCCACTTGACCGCGCGCGCCAGTGCCACGCATTCCACGTCGCGGCCGACGGCGGTCAGTTGCTCCGGGTCCATGCTGTGGTCCACGCGCTCGATCTCCTGCTCGATGATCGGGCCTTCGTCCAGGTCGGCGGTGACGTAGTGCGCGGTCGCGCCGATCAGCTTCACGCCGCGGTCATGCGCCTGGTAGTACGGCTTGGCGCCCTTGAAGCTGGGCAGGAACGAGTGGTGGATATTGATCGCGCGGCCGGCCAGCTTGCGGCACAGGCCGTCGGACAGCACCTGCATGTAGCGCGCCAGCACCACCAGGTCGATCTTCTGCTCCTGCACCACGTCGAAGACGCGCGCTTCCTGCGCGGCCTTCTGCTCGGCCGAGGCGTTCATCAGCGGCAGGTGGAAGAACGGCACGTCGTACGACGCCGCCAGCTGGTAGAAGTCGCGGTGGTTCGAGACGATGGCCGCGATCTCGACCGGCAGGCCGCCCACCTTGGCGCGGAACAGCAGGTCATTCAGGCAGTGGCCGATCTTGGACACCATGATCATCACGCGCGGCTTGACGGCGGCGTCGTTCAGCTCCCACTGCATGCCGAACTGGTCGCCCACCGGCGCGAACGCGGCCTTCAGCGTGTCCAGGTCCGGGCCGCCGGCGGCCGGCGTGAAATGCACGCGCATAAAGAAGCGGCCGGCGTACTCGTCACCGTACTGGTCGGAATCGACGATATTGCAGCCGTGCTGGAACAGCAGGCCCGAGACGGCATGGACGATGCCCGGCTGGTCGGGGCACGAGAGGGTCAGGATGAATCCGGTGTTGCTCATGGTGTGTTGTTCTGTCGGAGTGGCGCGGCGCAAGGCCGGGAAAATCAGGTCAGCGAGGTCGGCAAGACCGGCACAGGCGGAACCCGCGGCGTCGGCTCAGGGGCGATGGTCAGGACCAAGCCAGCCGCGCCGCCCAAGGGCATCCAGCGTCACCAGTGTCGCATCGACCGTCATGGCGCCGGCCGACATGATAGCAAGCAATGCGGCCACGTCGACACGCCGGTGCTCGCTGACCTCGCCATCCTGGTTGCGCGGCGTAAAGCCGGGCGGCAGCAGCAGGTCGTAGACGTAGACCTGCTCCCACTGTACGCCTTCGGGCAGGTCGCGCAGCACCTCGATCATGCCGTGGGCCTGCGCGCCCTGCGCCAGCGCGGGCGGGATGCCGGATTCTTCCTCGCATTCACGCACCAGCGTCGCCAGCGGATCGCTGCCGTGCGGCATGCCGCCGGCAACCAGGTTGTCCCACATGCCGGGGTCGACCGACTTGGCGGGGCTGCGCCGCGAGATCCACAGGGCGGGACCGCCACCCACATCGCCATCGACAATGCCGTTCATGTGCGAGGCAAAGGTCAGCAGCCCGAGAAAGCGCGCCGCCGCGCGCTCCACCACGGCGAGTGCGGGCGCGTCCAGCGCGGGCGTGACCGCGAACAGTTCGTCGCGCCAGCCGCGCACGTGGCCGGCATCGGCCAGCTGGCGGGCCAGCGCCTGCAGCGCGGCGCTGCGCGCGTCGAAGTCATTGCGCCCGGGCAGCAGTTCAACCGCCGTGGTGCCATCGGCCAGGCGCTCGTCCGGGCCGAGGATGGCGCCCATGCCACGCAGGATTGCCGCATGGGCACGCGGCAGCCAGCCAACCTGCTGGCCGGCCACCACCAGGCGCAGCTTGGCGGCGGCATCGAAACCGCTGCGCGCCGCCAGCGAGGCGGCGATCTGCGCGGCGGGATCGGCGGCAAGGTTGCCCGCGGGGTCCGCGGGCGGCAAGGAAGACGTTTCAGCCATCAGGAATCCATGCGCCGGCCGGGCCGGCTTGCTTTGTCATTATCAGGATTGAACGCATGAACCAGCCAGCCGCGCAGGCCCAGCGCCCTGCATCGTCCCAGCTTCCCACCGAGCCGCAATATGTGCTGGCGCTCGACCAGGGCACCAGCAGCTCGCGGGCCATCCTGTTCGACCATGCCGGCAATGTGGTGCGACTCGCGCAGCGCGAGTTCCGCCAATATTACCCACATCCCGGCCATGTCGAGCACGACCCTTACGAGATCTGGCAATCGCAGCTGGCGGTGGCGCACGCGGTGCTGGCCGATGCCGGCATCTCGGCCTCGCAGGTGCGCGCCATCGGCATCACCAACCAGCGCGAGACCACCGTGCTGTGGGACCGCAAGACCGGCGAGCCGGTCGGGCGCGCGCTGGTCTGGCAGGACCGCCGCACCGCGCCCATGTGCGAGGCGCTGCAGGCCGCCGGCCACGGCGAGCTGTTCCGCGACAAGACCGGCCTGATCATCGATGCGTATTTCTCCGGCACCAAGCTGCGCTGGATGCTCGACAACATCGAAGGCGCGCGCGAACGCGCCCAGCGCGGCGAGCTGGCCTTCGGCACCGTCGACAGCTGGCTGATCTGGCAGCTGACCGACGGCGCGCGCCATGTCACCGATGTGTCAAATGCCTCGCGCACGATGCTGTTCAATATCCACAGCTTCGAGTGGGACGACGCGCTGCTGGCGCTGCTCGACATCCCGCACGCGCTGCTGCCCGAGGTGGTGGCGTCCAGCGGCGAGGTGGCGCGCACCTCGGCGCGGCTGTTCGGCATGCAGATCCCCATTGCCGGCATCGCCGGCGACCAGCAGGCCGCCACCTTCGGCCAGGCCTGCCTGTCGCCGGGCATGGCCAAGAACACCTACGGCACCGGCTGCTTCCTGCTGATGAATACCGGCTCGCAGCCGGTCACGTCGCACAACCGGCTGCTGACCACGATCGGCTGGCAGTTCCGCGGCCAAACGCAATATTGCCTGGAAGGCAGCGTGTTCATGGGCGGCGCCACCATCCAGTGGCTGCGCGACGGCCTGAAGATCATCAACAGCGCGCCCGAGGTCGAGCCGCTGGCGCGCCAGTGCGACGACACCGGCGGCGTGGTGCTGGTGCCCGCCTTTGCCGGCCTGGGCGCGCCGCACTGGGACGCCTTTGCACGCGGCACGCTGGTCGGCATGACACGCGGCACCGGCCGGCCGCAGATCGCGCGCGCGGCGCTGGAATCGATCGCGATGCAGAGCGTCGATGTGCTGGAAGCCATGCAGAAGGACGCCGGCATCTCGCTGGCCGAGCTGCGCGTGGACGGCGGCGCCTCGCGCAGCGACCTGCTGATGCAGATGCAGGCCGACCTGCTCGGCACCCCGGTGGTGCGCCCGCGCGTGACCGAAACCACCGCGCTGGGCGCCGCCTACCTGGCGGGCCTGGCCACCGGCTACTGGAGCGATCCGGCAGAGATCGCGCAGCAATGGCAGGTGGAGCGGCGCTTTGAGCCGAACCTGTCGGCTGACGCGCGTGGCCACCAGCTGGCGCGCTGGCATCGCGCCGTCGACCGCGCGCGCGACTGGGCGCGCGAGGACGAAGCCAACGGCAGCCACGCCTGAGCGCCGGTCCACCCCGAACACACCCCCAAGAAAAGCGTCATGCAGAGAGTCTCCACCCCGATCCAGCCCCCCAACCGCGCCGCCCTGCTCGCCACCCTGGAGCGCGAGCCGCGCTGGGACGTGATTGTCATCGGCGGCGGCGCCACCGGCCTGGGCACCGCAGTCGACGCCGCCTCGCGCGGCTACCGCACGCTGCTGGTCGAAGCCGCGGATTTTGCCAAGGGCACCTCCAGCAAGGCCACCAAGCTGGTGCATGGCGGCGTGCGCTACCTGGCCCAGGGCAATATCAGCCTGGTGCGCGAGGCCCTGCACGAGCGCGGCCTGCTGGCGCGCAACGCGCCGCACCTGGTGTGGCCGCTGGGCTTCGTGGTGCCGGCCTACCAGCTGTTCGACCAGCCCTTCTACGGCATCGGCCTCAAGGTCTACGACATGCTGGCCGGTGACCTCAACCTGGCCGGCAGCCGCTGGCTGAACCACCGCGAGGTGCTGGCCGAGGCGCCCAACCTGGCCGAGCACGTCGGCGGGCGTCCGCTGCGCGGCGGCAACCTGTATTTCGACGGCCAGTTCGACGATGCGCGGCTGGCGGTGGCGCTGATGCGCACGCTGTTCGACGTGGGCGGCACCGCGGTCAACTACATGCGCGTGACGGGCCTGAGCCAGCAAGGCGGCGTGATCAGCGGCGTGACCGTGCAGGATGCGCTGGGCGACGCCACCTTCCACCTGCGCGCTGACTGCGTGATCAACGCCACCGGCGTGTGGGTCGATGCGGTCCGGCAGATGGAGGACGGCCACGCGCGCGCCATGGTCGCGCCCAGCCAGGGCGTGCACCTGACGCTGCCGCACAGCTTCCTGCCCGGCGAGCGCGCCATCCTGATCCCCAAGACCGACGACGGCCGGGTGCTGTTCGTGGTGCCCTGGAACGGCCACACCATCGTCGGCACGACCGACACGCCGCGCCGCGACCTGCCGCTGGAGCCCGACGCCGGTGCCGACGACGTCGATTTCATCCTGGAAACCGCGTCGCGCTACCTGGCCAGGGACCCGACCCGTGCCGACGTCACCAGCGTCTGGGCCGGCCTGCGGCCGCTGGTGCGGGCCACCGGCGAGGCCTCTACCGCGTCGCTGTCGCGCGAGCATACGATCCTGGTGTCCAGGGCCGGGCTGATCACCGTCACCGGCGGCAAGTGGACCACTTACCGCAAGATGGCCGAAGACGTGATCGAGACCGCGATCCAGCGCCAGATGGTGCGCGCGGCCCCGTGCGTGACTGCCGAGTTGCCCCTGCACGGCGCGGTGGGGCTGCCGGCCGGGCTGCCGCCGCCGGATTCAGGCTCGCCGGACCGCTACTACGGCAATGAGCTGGACCTGCTGCGCGCGCTGCCCGGATATGACCGGATGCTGGCACCGGCGTCGGGCCTGACCGAGGCGCACGTGCGCTTTGCGGCCCGGCACGAACTGGCCCGCCGGGTCGAGGACGTGCTGGCCCGCCGCAACCGCGCGCTGTTCCTGGACGCGCGCGCCGCCGTGGACGCCGCGCCGGCCGTGGCCGCGATCCTGGCCGAGGAGCTCGGCGAGGACGAGGCCTGGCAGGCGCGCGAAATCGAGAGCTTCCGTACGCTCGCCGCCGGCTACATGCTCGGCTGACCCGGACGCCGGCGCAACCGCCGCCGGCGCCGCCCCTCTCAACTGGCTGGCACGCCACCCATCGACCAAGGCAAACCCATGACCACTCGCCCGATCCTGTCCTGCGCCCGCGCCGTGGCCCTGCTCGCAACCCTCGGCGCCTGCGCCGCGGCGCACGCCGCCCGCGCGCCCGGCATCGACGGCGTGCGCTTCCCGGACGTGCGCACCGTGCGCTACCAGTGCGACGGCGGCAAGACGCTTTCCGTGCGCTATTTCAACAGCCCGGACAACCAGGCGGCGGTCTTCCGCATCGAAGGCAAGCTGGTGCTGGCGGTCAGCACCGTGTCGGCCTCCGGCGCGCGCTATGTCGGCGGCCGCTACGAATGGTGGACCAAGGGCGAGGAAGGCACGCTGCGCGACCTGATGCAGGCCGAAAACGCCGCGCCGGCGCTGGCCAACTGCCAGGCAAAGCCCTAAGCGCCACGTCACCGTTTGAGGTGGCGGCGTTCCGGGCGATAATGCGGGGATTGAATCAGGGAGAACACCATGGACGAGATTGAAGATCTGTCCGATCTGCCGATGCCCCGCTTTATCTGGGGCTTCGCCGTTATCGCAGGCAAAGCCGGCGAGGTCATGCACGACGAGTTCGAGTATCTGACCCACACCCGCAGCCCGCGCTTCACCTGCCGCGTGGTCGAGCTCGAGGACATGCCGGCGGAAAGCGAGGAAGACGCCATCGATGGCCGCATCGTCCATGAAGACGATCCGAGCCGGATGTTCTATATCACCGATGCCGGCATGGCGCTGGTCAATTTCCAGCTGTTCGACAAGATGCCGGACAAGCAGAAATTCAAGCGCATCTGCGACGAAGCCATCGCCAACTGGATGCTGCGCCGCGAATTCCTTGACGATGAAGAGGAGGACTGACCCGCTCGTAACCTGATGGGGTCAGGCAGGTGGCCGCGGGCGCGGCCACCATGTTTCAGCTCTCGCCCTGCTCCGGCGGCAACGCGCCCGCCAGCAGTTCATTGAGCAGCCCGGTCATGCCACCCGGGTGATCCACGGCAAGCGCCTGCAGGCGCTTGACCAGCGTGCCGTCCAGCTTGCACGCAAAGGGCACCAGACCTTGCTCCTGGTCCAGCCG
Organism: Cupriavidus sp. CP313; assembly: GCF_054072015.1. Lineage (NCBI taxonomy): Bacteria > Pseudomonadati > Pseudomonadota > Betaproteobacteria > Burkholderiales > Burkholderiaceae > Cupriavidus > Cupriavidus sp. CP313. The sequence continues at coordinate 13,669 of NZ_JBSVZB010000030.1, forward strand.
GCGCTGTTCGCGCCGGTCCGGGCGCGCAGCGCCGCCGGGAATACCGCCCCGCCCCGCCGTAGCCTGCTTCAGGCTGTTGGCGAGCTTCAGGCCCTTGTTTTTTTCCAGGTCCGTTTTCTTCACGGCATTATCCGAAAGTCTGTAGAGGCCGGTATTGTACTCACCCGCGGCATCCACCGGCCGCAAGGCGACCGGCACCGCTATTCGTTGCCGACTTCGATCAGTTCGGCAGCCACCCGCTGGATTTCCGCATAGACCGGAATGGCCTCCATCGGCCCGGTGCAGCCCACGGCCGTGGCCTGGCTGGCATCGGCGCCAGGCGGCAGGAACACAAAGGCCATGCCGGGCTGCCAGCCGGGATGCTTGCGCAGGCTGTCATTGAGGATGTCGAGATACTGCGCGCGCGTGAAAACGTGCTTTGCCATTGCTACCTCCGGTATCCGCTGCCGATGCGCCGCGCGGGCGCAGTTGTCATGGCGGCGATCGTAGCATGGCAAAGCCACCCGTCGTCACCGTGCGGCGCCGGGCGGCTGGCACATCAGCACTCGCCCTTCTTGGCGTGGCCGGGCGGGCAGTGATAGCCCTTGTCCTTGTGGCCCTTATCCTTGTGCCCCTTGTCGTTGTACCCGCCCTGGTCCCAGCGACCCGGCACCAGCACCCAGCCGTCGCGCGACTGGATCCAGCGCGGCGACTCATAGACATAGCCTGGGCGTTCCCGTTCCCAGCGTCCCTTCTTCCAGGCGTGCTTGTGGTGGTGATCATCCCAGTCCCAGTAGCCCGGCATCCAGACATAGCCTGAGCGCGCCGCGGGCACGACCTCGTAGATCGGGGCCGGCGGTGGTACGCCAATGGCAATGTTGACCGACACCTGCGCCATCGACGCCGCACTGAACGTCAGGCCAGAACCCAGCAGGGCCGCCAAAAGGAGGGCCTTGGCCGGCCGGAGCGCGCGATGTGTCATGGGAGTCCTTTCTTGTGGAGGAACATGCCCACAGTCTAGCGCGCACCGATCCCGGCGCAATGTAAGAAACGGTATCCGTTGACCACAAAGATGCCGGCGCGCAACACTCGCTAGTGGTCTTCGGCCATCGCCTTGAGCTGGGCCTCGCCCGCTACCCGCGCGGCATCCGAGGTGGTGAAGGTGTCGTCCGAGACGATGGCGCGCCGGATCTGCTGCGCGCCAAAGTCCACCAGCGCGATGACCCACACATAGCGCCCCGCCTGGGGCGCGGTCTGCACAAAAGCCTTCATGTTCCGCGATTCACTTGCCATGATCCATCTCCTGGTGAGACGTGCCGCAGCACAGGTGTCTGAGAACTCTAGCACATGGCCCGCCCGCTCACCGGGCGCCGGCCTCGGTGGCGAAGTCACGCAATTCGCGCGCCCGCGCGGCCGTCATCTGGGCCATGCAGGTCGCCCCGGCCACGCGCGCGGCCGTGCCGCCGGCCGGATTGGCCACATAGGCGCAATTGGCCTGGCGGAACTCCAGCCAGACACGCTGCGCCACCCGCAACTGGCCGGTGCGCGGCGCTTCCAGCCGCCTCAGCAAGGTTTGATAGGCACTGTTCAGCGCCACGTCCTGGATCCGTGCTTCGGCCGAAGCGCAGCCGAGCATGTCGGCAGTCGACATGGCCTTGGCCATGCAGCGTTCATATTCAGCGCTCAGGCCATTGCTTTGCGCGGCGCGGGCCGGTGCGCCCGCCACTGCAAGACCAAGGACGGCAAGACATGCGATGACGCGCATAACGGCTCTCCCTTTGCCTGGTGGTGACACGACGATGCAGGGCCATGCCGGGGCATCGGGCCGCTCAGGCCAGCCAGCGCCCCAGCGTGGCCACGGCGATATTGACCAGCCCGAGCACCAGGTTGGTCCCCACCGCCTGCCGGATGCGGTTCAGCGCGGCACCGGCGGCCGGCCAGTCCTGGGCATCCACGGCCCGGCCCAGCACACGATACGGCCCGAACCACACGTAGCAGAAAATCACCGTCATGACGAGGCCGATGCCCATCATCAGGTGCCAGTTGCGTGGGGCAGCGGACATGCCCACTGCGGCCATCATCGCCGCGCCGCTCAGCAGGATCGCGATCACCGCCGCCCACACCCACGGGAAGAAGCGGGCAAACACGCCGCGCCAGAGCCGCAGCCGCGGCGGCGGTTCCAGCACGGTGCCGGCCACGGGCCGCAGGCACAGGTAGGCGAAGAACATGCCGCCCACCCAGACGGCAACGCCGGCAACGTGCAGGAAGCGGAAAAGCGGGTCGGCAATCATGGCGGCATGCGGCGGCGAGGCGCGCGTTGGGGACGATGGCCCCATTCTAAGTGTTGTGTCCGCCACGGCGAAGCGCTGCGCGCGTTCCCGCCTGACTTCAGGAAAACGACTCAAAACCGTTAAACATTCCGTATCACGCCGCGTCGCAAACGGGCCCCACGGAAGCATGCCCGCACAAGCGCGTTCCGGGGCCGGGCCCGCCCGTGCCGAACGCTTGACCGCCCGGAACCCGCCCCCGGACAATAACCGCGGCTGCGGCCAGCCAGCCACCCATACCGGCCGTACCGAACCTCCTGCCCCAGACCATGGCTCCTGCCCCAGCCAGCGCCCTTCCCAGTGCCGATTCCGCCCGACGGCCCCCGCTGCTGCGCCGCGCCCTGCCGGCCCTGCTCGCCGTGACGCTGGCGGTGCTGCCGGCCATGCTGCCGCCGGCGGTGACGGCGCAGCCCGCGCCGCAGCGCACCGACCTGGTCGCGCGCGTGGTCTTCAGCCTGCTGGGGTATGCACGCTGGCCAGTTGAGCGCGACCCCGTGCGGCTGTGCGTGGACAGCACCAGCCGCTACTCCGCACGGCTGATGGAAGGCGGCACACTCGCCAACGGCCGGTCGGTGCGCACGCGCCAGGTCGACGTGCTGGCGGACATGCTGCATCCGGCCTGCGATGCCCTCTATGTCGGCGCCATGAACGAAGCCCGCCGCAAGCGCCTGTCGGGCGAACTGACCGGCCGCCCGGTGCTGGTGATCGCCGAGGAAGACTTCGAGTGCGAGGTCGGCAGCATGTTCTGCCTGAACATCCGCGACCAGCAGGTCTCGTTCCGCGTCAACCTCGACACGCTCGCCCGCAGCGGCGTGCACGTGCACCCCGGCGTGCTGCAACTGGGCCGCCGCAAGGGAGCGCCGTCATGAGCGCCCGCCAGCCGGCGCGCGGCAACGGCGCCCGCCCCACCCTCTACAGCGTGCTGCGCCGGATCCACCTGGGCGTGGCGCTGATCGCGGTATTTACTGCCGGGGTGTCGCTGACCGCCCTTGGCCTGACCGCACTGCGCGTCTATGCCGAGCACAACGTGCGGCTGGTGGCCCGCTCGATCGCCTACACGCTGGAAGCGCCGGTCGTATTCCGCGACCAGGCGGCCACCGGCGAGACGCTGGCGGCCATCGCCGCGTCCGAGGACATCGCGCGCGCCACCGTCTACGACCACGACAACCACGTGCTGGCCGAATGGCAGCGCCCCGGCCAGGCGCCACTGACCGGCTTGCGCCGCGTGCTGAGCGAGTGGCTGAGCATGGGCGTCGTGGAACAACCGATCCTGCACCAGACGCAACCGGTCGGCATGCTGCGCGTCAGTGGCGACCCCCGCAACCTGCTGCATTTCCTGCTGCAGGGCGCGCTCGGCCTGCTTGGCTGCCTGCTGCTGACCGCCGTCGGCGCCCACTACCTGGCCAGCCGGCTGCTGGTGCAGATCGTCGAGCCGCTGCGCAACCTGATGCGCGTGGCGCACGCGGTGCGCTCCAAGCGCGATTTCGCGCAGCGCACGCCGCCGGCCAGCATCGCAGAACTCAATGCCCTCAGCGAGGACTTCAACGGCCTGCTGGATGAACTGCAGACCTGGCAGAACCAGATGCAGCACGAGAACCGCTCGCTCGCCCACCGCGCCAACCACGATGCACTGACCGGCCTGCTCAACCGCGCCGCCTTCGTCGAAGCGCTGGAGCACGCCGTGCGCCATGCCGCGGCCAACGCCGAATACGCGGCCGTGCTGTACCTGGACAGTGACGATTTCAAGAATATCAACGACCGCCACGGCCATGCCGCCGGCGACGCCGTACTGGTGGCCGTGGCCCAGCGCATCCGCGCCAGCCTGCGCGCCGGCGACACCGTGGCGCGCATCGGCGGCGACGAATTCGCCGTGCTGGCCGCAGCGCTGCGCGCGCCGCACGACGCCATCCATATCGCCGAGCATATCCTGCAGGCGATATCCGCCCCGATCGACCTGCCCGACGGCAGCACGGTGCAGGCCTCGCTCAGCATCGGCCTGGCCGTCTTCCCCGTCCACGCGCAAGGCAGCCAGGCGCTGCTGCACGCGGCCGACGCCGCCATGTACGGCGCCAAGCGGCGCTCCGGCGGCACCTGGCAAAGTGCCGAGCCGCGCCTGGACGTCACGCAGTGAGAACCCGCATGCCCGAACGCCTGACCCTGCCCTACTGGAAGTCCCTGTGGAAACTCTGGCTCGCCGCCGTCGTGCTGACGGGGCTGTCGCTGGCCGGCTGCCAGACCGCGCCGCCAGCCACCGGACTGTCTCCGGCCCAGGTCGCGGTGCTGAAGCAGGAAGGGTTCGCGTTGACCGATGAAGGCTGGGAACTCGGCTTGTCAGACAAGCTGCTGTTCGGATTCAATGAGGACCTGATCGACGCTGAGCGCGCCGCCAATGTGCAGCGCCTCGGCCGGGCGCTGAAGGGCGCGGGCATCGAGCGCCTGCGCGTGGATGGCCACACCGACGACGCGGGCTCGGCCGAATACAACCAGTCGCTGTCAGTGCGGCGCGCCGAAGCCGTGGCAAAGCTGCTGGCGGGCGCCGGCTTTGCGCCGGAAAACATCGAAGTTCGCGGACGGGGCAAGACCCGCCCGGTAGCCGACAACCGCACCGCCGCCGGACGCAGCGAGAACCGGCGCGTCGCCATCGTCGTATCGGTCGACTAGGACGGCGGCCGGCGCTTCAGTCCCCGAACGGATTGGGCGCGCGGTTCTCCGGCGCTTCGCTCAGGTCGAACTCGTCGCGCACCTTGTCGACCACCGCGCGGATGCTGGCCTCGTAGCCGGACGCATTGCCGAAGCCCGTCATATTCCAGTTGCGCCCGCGGGCATCGCGCGCGTGCGGCACAGGCGCCGGCACCCGGACCTTGGCGCCGTCCTCGCCGATTTCATAGATTTGCTGGATGCGCCGGCTCACCTCGTCCTGCAGGGCACGCCGGCCACGCTCACGCTTGGCCATGGCTGACTCCTCGATGAATCCCGAGGCATCCTAGCACGCACGCAAATCAGCTCAAAGCGCAGCCTTGGCAGCCTGGTACGCAGCGTAAAGCCGGGCAAAGACCGGCCCCGGCACCCCCTTGCCGATGGTGCGGCCATCGATGGTCACCACCGGCAGCAGCTCCTTGCTGGCCGACGACAGCAGCACCTCATCGGCGGCGAACACCTCTTCCTTCGCGATGCGGCGCGCCTCCAGCGCAATCCCCATCGCGGCACAGACCTCTTCCATGAACCCGTAGCGGATGCCTTCCAGGATCAGGTTGTCCTTGGGCGGCGCCATCACGCGGCCATCGCGCACCACCCACACATTGGACGCCGACGCCTCGGTCAGCCAGCCATCCCGGAACTGGATCGCCTCGATCACGCCGTGCTCCACCGCATGCTGCGCCGCCAGCACGTTGCCCAGCAGCGACGTCGACTTGATCTGGCAGTTCAGCCAGCGCCGGTCCTCCATCGTCACGCACGCCACGCCCTGCTCAAGCATCTGCGCCGACGGCAACGCCATCGGGTTGGTCATGATCAGCACCGTCGGCACGACCTCCTTCGGAAACGCATGCGTGCGCTTGGCGACGCCGCGCGACACCTGGATGTAGACCAGCTGGTCCGACAGGCCGTTGGCCTGGGTCACCTCGCCGACCAGCTCCAGCCACTGCCCGGCGCTGTACGGATCAGGAATCCCGATGCCCTCCAGGCTGCGGTGCAGGCGGGCCAGATGCTGGTCCCCGCGGAATGGCTTGCCGTTGTAGTAAGGGATGACTTCGTAGATGCCATCGCCAAAGATGAAGCCGCGGTCGAGGACGGGGATGCGGGCTTCGGAGAGGGGGGTCAGGGTGCCGTTGAGGTGGACGATGGGGTCGGACATGGGGGCAAGTGCCAGAGATTCGAAAGAGATGCCTGATTCTTTCACGGGCAGGCAGGCAGGTTCATGCAATTTGCGCATGAGGTTGGCTACCCGTGCCATGTCGGCGCCGGCGCGCAGACTCAGGCTGGCGGCACCCACGGACACTGAAATTTGGCGGACAGAGCAACTGGATCGGCGCGCTCAGCCAATCCGGCACGCCGAGATGGAAGCCATGCCTTCGTCGCGGTGACTGACATAGCCATGTCGCCTTGCGGCAACACCTCTATTTAGAGGGATGCGCGATACAAGGTCCTATACGACCATCCTCACGGGCGATCCCGCGACTCGCCCACTACTATTTCAAGCCCTCGCCTACCCTGGCCGAGGGCTTTTCTTTGAGCCCATCAGGCATCACGAAACCACCAGGGACTGGAAACAAAAAAGCCGCCCAGACGGGCGGCTTCGCTGTGAACAGTGTTCTGGCGGAGAGACGGGGATTCGAACCCCGGATAGGCTATTAACCTATACACGCTTTCCAGGCGTGCGACTTAAACCACTCATCCATCTCTCCGGGAAGTCCGAGATTATAGCAGAGTTGTCTGGCGAATCCAGTGCTTCGTCGCCGTATCCCGCCTTACTTGACAACCCCACCCGCCCTACCCCTTGCGCAGGTAGCTCACCAGCCGGTCGATCACCGGCGCATTGCGTGGCGTCAGCAGGCTGACGATGATGGCCACGGCGAAGCCGGCGGGCACGCCGAAGGCGCCGGAGGCGATCGGGTCGACGCCGAACCAGCGGTTGCCGAAGATGCCGGTCATGCGGGTGAAGAACGGGTAGTTGACGATGATGTAGTAGACCGCCACGCCCAGCCCGGCGGCCATGCCGGCGACGGCGCCGGCGGCGGTGGTGCGGCGCCAGAAGATGCCGAGGACCAGTACCGGAAAGAAGCTGGAGGCGGCCAGCGAGAACGCGGCGCCGACCAGGAACAGGATATTGCCTGGGCGCAGCGATGTGACGTAAGAGGCAAAAAGCGCCACGCCCAGCAACACGATCTTGGCGGTGGTGACGCGGCGCTGGTGGCTCGCCTGGCGGTCGACCATGTGATAGAAGACGTCGTGCGAGAGCGCATTGGCGATGGTCAGCAGCAGGCCGTCGGCGGTGGACAGCGCCGCGGCCAGGGCGCCGGCGGCGATCAAGCCGGAGATCACGTATGGCAGGCCGGCGATCTCCGGGGCGGCCAGCACGATCATGTCTGGCTGGAGCAGGATCTCGGCCCATTGCACGATGCCGTCGCCGTTGACATCGCGGATGCCGAACACCGGTGGATCGACCTTGCGCCATTGCACCACCCACTGCGGCAATTCGGCGTAGGAGGTGCCCACCAGGTGCTGGAAGAACTCGTATTTCACCAGCGCAGCCAGCGTCGGCGCGGAAACGTACAGCAAGGCGATGAAGAACACGGCCCAGGCCACGGAGTTGCGCGTTTCCTTGACCGACGGCGTGGTGTAGAGCCGCGTCAGGATGTGCGGCAGGCTGGCGGTGCCGACCATCAGGCAGAACACCAGCAAGACAAAATTCAGCCGCTTGGTCTCGCGTTCCTGCTCCGATGCCGCGGGATAGGGCTCAGTCGATGACAGCGAATGGCGGCTGCGGGCCAGTGCGTCGGCCCGCTGCTGGTTCCACTGCTGCTGTGCCGCCGCGGGGTCACGCGGGAATTCCAGCCGTTCGCGCTCCAGCGACTTGATCTCGCGCAGCGGGGCATTGCGCGTGCGCAGGTCCTGCAGGCGCGCGTCGAGCGCGTCGCGCTCCTGGGCAAAGGAATCGGGCAGCCGGGCGATGCGCTCCTGCAGCAGGATGGCCTGCTGCCGGTAGTACTCGCGCACGGCCTGCTCGGCCGGCTCGCGCTCCAGCTGTTGCTCGCGCGCGTCGAGTTGCGACAACAGCGTGCCGTAGCTGAGCTGCGGCAGCGGTTCCTGGTGATGCTTCCAGGCGATCATCGATACCGTGACCAGGAAGGCCACGATCATCATGATGTACTGCGCCACCTGCGTCCACGTGACCGCGCGCATGCCGCCAAGGAACGAGCACACCAGGATGCCGGCCAGCCCGAAGAAGATGCCGACGGCAAACTCCACGCCGATAAAGCGCGTCACCACCAGCCCCACGCCCTGGATCTGCGCCACCAGGTAGACGAAGGAGCAGAGCGAAGCCGCCAGCACCGCGATCGCGCGCACTGGCAGGTTGCCGCCCGGCTTGCCGTTGCCATAGCGCGCTGCGAGGAAATCGGGAATGGTGTAGCCGCCGTACTTGCGCAGGTATGGCGCCAGCAGGAAGGCCACCAGGCAGTAGCCGCCGGTCCAGCCCATCACGTAGGCCAGCCCTTCGTAGCCCGAGGAAAACAGGATGCCGGCCAGGCCGATGAAGGACGCCGCGCTCATCCAGTCGGCGGCAATCGCCATGCCGTTGAACAGCGCCGGCACGCGCCGCGAGGCAACGTAATACTCGTTCAGGTCAGAGGTGCGGCAGATCAGCCCGATGCAGGCATAGATCGCAATGGTGATGAAGAGGAAGACGTAGCCGAGCCACAGCGCATCGGCATTGGAGCGTTCCAGCAGCCCCATCATGCCGACGAAGCCGAACAACCCTAGCGTGAACAGGCCGTAGTACAGCAGCAACCGTCGGCGAAAGCGCGACTGGGCTTCAGGCATGGGACGGTCCGTGGTCGGTGGGGGGCTATCGTAACAAACCCGCCGGCGCGCGGGAACGCGGCGGCGGGTTCAAGGGCTCGATCGGGCCGAAGCTAGACGATCACTGCGCCTGCTTGAGCTGCTCCAGGATGGCCGGATTCTCCAGCGTCGAGGTGTCCTGCGTGATCTCCTCTCCCTTGGCCAGCGACCGCAGCAGGCGCCGCATGATCTTGCCCGAGCGCGTCTTGGGCAGGTTGTCGCCAAAGCGGATGTCTCTGGGCTTGGCGATCGGACCGATCTCCTTGCCGACCCAGTTGCGCAATTCCGTCGCGATCTTGACGGCCTCTTCGCCAGTCGGACGCGAACGCTTCAGCACGACGAAGGCGCAGATGGCCTCGCCGGTCATGTCGTCGGGGCGGCCCACCACGGCGGCTTCGGCCACCAGCGGGTTGGACACCAGCGCCGACTCGATCTCCATTGTCCCCATGCGGTGGCCCGACACGTTCAGCACGTCGTCGATGCGGCCCATGATGGTGAAGTAGCCGGTGTCCTTGTCGCGGATCGAGCCGTCGCCGGCCAGGTAGAGGTTGCCGCCGAGTTCTTCGGGGAAATAGCTCTTCTTGAAGCGCTCCGGATCGCCCCAGATGGTGCGGATCATGGCCGGCCACGGGCGCTTGACTACCAGGATGCCGCCGTTGCCGTTGGGCACGTCATGGCCGGTCTCGTCGACGATGGCGGCCATGATGCCCGGCAGCGGCAGCGTGCACGAGCCCGGCACCAGCGGCGTCGCGCCCGGCAGCGGCGTGATCATGTGGCCGCCGGTCTCGGTCTGCCAGAAGGTGTCGACGATCGGGCAGCGCTCGTTGCCGATGTTCTTGTAGTACCACATCCACGCTTCCGGATTGATCGGCTCGCCCACGGTGCCGAGCAGGCGCAGGCTGGACAGGTCGTATTGCTTCGGATGGATCTTCTCGTCGGCCTCGGCGGCCTTGATCAGCGAGCGGATCGCGGTCGGCGCGGTGTAGAAGATGCTGACCTTGTGGCGCGCGATCATGTCCCAGAAGCGGCCGGCGTGCGGGTAGGTCGGCACGCCTTCGAACACCACCTGGGTCGCGCCGGCGGCCAGCGGACCGTAGGCGATATAGGTGTGGCCAGTGACCCAGCCGATATCGGCGGTACACCAGAACAGGTCATCGGGCTTGATGTCGAAGCTCCACTTCATCGTCATCAGCGCCCACAGCAGGTAGCCGCCGGTGCTGTGCTGCACGCCCTTGGGCTTGCCGGTGGAGCCGGAGGTGTAGAGCACGAACAGCGGATGCTCGGCGCTCACCGGCTCGGCTTCGCAGGTATCGGGCTGACCGGCGCTGACGTCTTCCATCCAGCGGTCGCGGCCTTCGGTCCAGGCGACCTTGCCGCCGGTGCGGCGGTAGACGATCACGTTCCTGACGGCCTCGCAACCGCCCAGTGCCAGCGCGTCATCGGCGATGGCCTTCAGCGGCAGCGCCTTGCCGCCGCGCATCTGCTCGTCGGCGGTGATCAGCGCCACCGCGCCCACGTCCACCAGCCGCTCCTGCAGCGACTTGGCCGAGAAGCCGCCGAACACCACCGAGTGCGTGGCGCCCAGGCGTGCGCAGGCCTGCATCGCGACCACGCCTTCGACCGACATCGGCATGTAGATCACCACGCGGTCGCCCTTTTTGACGCCGAGCGACTTCAGGCCGTTGGCAAAGCGGCACACCTTCCCGTGCAGCTCGCGGTAGGTGACGCGGGTCACGGTGCCGTCGTCGGCCTCGAACACGATCGCGACCTTGTCCGCATTGCCGTTCTGCAGGTTGCGGTCCAGGCAGTTGTATGAGGCGTTGAGTTCGCCGTCTTCGAACCACTTGTAGAACGGTGCGTTGCTTTCGTCCAGCACCTTGGTGAAGGGCTTGGTCCAGTGCAGCAACTCGCGCGCATGGCGGGCCCAGAAACCTTCGTAGTCGCGTTCGGCCTCGTCGCACAGGGCGCGGTAGGCCTCCATGCTGGGGATCGCGGCCTGGCTGGCGAAGCCTTCAGGCGGGTTGAACACGCGATGCTCTTGCATCACCGACTCGATGGCGGACATAGGCTTGTCTCCTGATTTTGGACTGGCTTTGGCTGCCAAGTTACGCCCGACGGCTTACTTAAACCTGACGGGGTGTTGACAGTCCGCCGGGGCGTGACATGCAACTTGTTGCAATGCAGCGGGAAAAGTCTGGGCGCTCGCCGCGAAAGTGCAGCCTTCTCCATTAGGCTAGCACAGCTATAATGCCGCGAGCCCTATACCTGAACGCGGCGCTTCCTTTTGCCGCTTCCCTCCCGCTCTTGCGACCGAGGCAGTATCCGTGTCCGCCAATCCTCCCGCCCGAACCGTCGCCTACCACCCTGTCTACGCCCTCTTCCTGATCGCCTCGATGGCGCTGGTCGGCAGCAATGTCGGACTCGGCAAATCGATCATCGCGCATGTGCCGGTGCTGCTGTTCGCGCTGCTGCGCTTTGTCATTGCCATCGTCTGCCTGGCGCCCTGGTACCGGCCCGCGCGCATGCGCCGGGTCTCGCGCGGGGAATGGCTGAACCTGTTCCTGCAGGCGTTCTTCGGCACCTTCCTGTTTACGCTGCTGATGCTCAATGGCGTGCGGCTGACCAGCGCCATGGCTGCCGGCGTGATCACCAGCACCATCCCCGCCACGGTGGCGATCCTGTCGTGGCTGCTGCTGCGCGAGCGGCTGTCGCGGCGCACAGTGGCGTCGGTGCTGCTGGCGATGACCGGCATCGCGGTGCTGAACATCGCCCGGGGCGATGCGCACGGTGCCGGCAGCGGCAGCCAGGCATGGCTGGGCAACCTGATGATTATGGGCGCGGTGGTATGCGAGTCGATCTACGTAATCCTGTCGCGCCGGCTCACGCAGACCCTGGCCGCGATCGAGATCTGCGCCTACACGCACCTGATCGGCGGGCTGCTGATGCTGCCGCTGGGGCTGGTCCCGCTGCTGAGCTTCGATGCTGCCACGGTGCCGGCGCAGACCTGGCTGATGGTGCTGTGGTATGCGCTCTCGGCCAGCGTGTTCTCGTTCTGGCTGTGGATGAAGGGCATCCGCCATGTGCCGGCGCAGCTGGCGGGGGTGTTCACCTCGGTGCTGCCGGTGGCGGCTGCCACCTACGGCATCGTCGTCCTGGGCGAGCAACCGGGCTGGCCGCATGGGGTGGCGCTGGCGTGCGTGCTGGCCGGGATCGTGATGGCCAGCTGGCCGGGGCGGATCGCGCGCGGCGCGTGGCGTGGCAAGGCGGCCGGCGCCGATCCTGGCGCCGCGGGTTGAGCCACGCCGGCGACAAACGGTAACCGTCTTCGGTTACGGTCGGTAACACCGCCCGGTCATCGGCGCTTGGTACAATCCACGCCGACTTTCAACTCGCCGACACCGCCCCGCCCATGGCTTCCAATCCAATGACCAGGCCGCAGACCATGCGGCCGATCCCGAGCATCATCTTCGCGTCGCGCTGGCTGCAGTTGCCGCTTTACCTGGGCCTGATCGTGGCCCAGGGCGTCTATGTCTACCACTTCCTGGTCGAGGTCTGGCACCTGCTGGCGCATGTGACCGAGTTCGACGAGAACAAGATCATGCTGGTGGTGCTGGGCCTGATCGACGTGGTGATGATCTCCAACCTGCTGATCATGGTGATCGTGGGCGGCTATGAGACCTTTGTTTCGCGGCTGGGCATCGACAACCACCCGGACGAGCCGGAATGGCTGGACCACGTCAACGCCGGGGTGCTCAAGGTCAAGCTGTCGATGGCGCTGATCGGGATTTCGTCGATCCACCTGCTCAAGACCTTCATCGATGCCGAGCAACGCACGACGCACACCATCATGTGGCAGGTGGCCATCCATATTGCCTTCCTGCTGTCGGCGGTCGCCATGGCCTGGGTGGACCGGATGGTGACGCACCCGGCCGGCGCACATGGCAAGCACTAATCACATTAGTGTGCCATCGGACGCCTAGTCCCAGCCAGACCGCGGCCATGTGCCGCGGTTTTTGCTTTTGGGGCCGCCCCCACGCAGCCAGCGGCGTTTGCCGCACATTATCGGCTGTGGACGGATGTATGCAGCCGGGCAGAGCGCCCTGGCTCAGTGTATGATTTCAGGCTGTGTTTCACCGCTGCCCTCCCCCACAAAATGACTGTCATCAAGCAAGAAGACCTCATCCAGAGCGTCGCCGACTCCCTGCAGTACATCAGCTACTACCACCCGATGGACTACATCACCAGCCTGGGCCGCGCCTATGAGCTGGAGCAGAGCCCGGCGGCCAAGGACGCAATTGCGCAGATCCTGACCAACAGCCGCATGTGCGCCGAGGGCAAGCGCCCGATCTGCCAGGACACCGGCATCGTCACGATCTTCGTCAAGGTGGGGATGGACGTGCGCTGGGACGGCGCTACCATGGGCCTGACCGACATGATCAACGAGGGTGTGCGCCGCGGCTACACGCACCCGGACAACGTGCTGCGCGCCTCGATCGTCAGCCCGCCCGAAGGCGGCCGCAAGAACACCAAGGACAACACCCCGGCCGTGATTCACTACGAAGTGGTGCCGGGCAACACCGTCGACATCCAGGTCGCGGCCAAGGGCGGCGGCTCGGAGAACAAGTCCAAGTTCGTGATGCTGAACCCGTCCGACTCGATCGTCGACTGGGTGCTGAAGACCGTGCCGACCATGGGCGCCGGCTGGTGCCCGCCGGGCATGCTGGGCATCGGCATCGGCGGCACCGCCGAGAAGGCCATGGTGATGGCCAAGGAATCGCTGATGGAGTCCATCGACATCCAGGACATCATCGCCCGCGGCCCGAAGGACTGGGTCGAGGAACTGCGCGTCGAGCTGTACGAGAAGGTCAATGCGCTGGGCATCGGCGCCCAGGGCCTGGGCGGCCTGGCCACCGTGCTGGACGTCAAGATCATGGCCTGCCCGACGCACGCCGCGTCCAAGCCGGTCGCGATGATCCCCAACTGCGCCGCCACCCGCCACGTGCACTTCACGCTGGACGGCAGCGGCCCGGCCAAGCTGGAAGCGCCTGACCTGTCGCAATGGCCGAAGGTCGAGTGGGCACCGAACACTGAGACCTCCAAGCGCGTCGACCTGAACACGCTGACGCCGGAAGAAGTCGCCTCGTGGAAGCCGGGCCAGACCCTGCTGCTCAACGGCAAGATGCTGACCGGCCGCGACGCCGCGCACAAGCGCATCGCCGACATGCTGGCCAACGGCGAAAAGCTGCCGGTGGACTTCAAGAACCGCGTGATCTACTACGTCGGCCCGGTCGATCCGGTGCGCGACGAGGCCGTCGGCCCGGCCGGCCCCACCACCGCCACGCGCATGGACAAGTTCACCGAGATGATGCTGGCCGAAACCGGCCTGATCTCGATGATCGGCAAGGCCGAGCGCGGCCCGGTGGCAATCGAGGCCATCAAGAAGCACAAGTCGGCCTATCTGATGGCCGTGGGCGGCGCCGCCTACCTGGTGGCCAAGGCGATCAAGGAAGCCAAGGTGGTCGGGTTCGAAGACCTCGGCATGGAAGCGATCTACGAGTTCGACGTCAAGGACATGCCGGTGACGGTCGCCGTGGACAGCGAAGGCACCTCGGTGCACAAGACTGGCCCGGCCGAATGGCAAGCCAAGATCGGCAAGATCCCAGTCGCCGCGCTGTAAGCTTGGCAAGACGGTAGAATCTGCCGTCGCGCTCGAAAAAAAAGCCGGGTTCCGACCCGGCTTTTTTCTACCTCGTTTCTTGTCGTCCCTGCACCCCCGTGAACCCCGCACCCATCGGCGTCTTCGATTCCGGCCTCGGCGGCCTGTCCGTGCTGCGCGAGATCCGCGCGCTGCTGCCCCATGAATCGCTGCTGTACCTGGCGGATTCGAGGTACGCGCCCTATGGCGAGAAGCCCGAGGCCTTTGTCGAGGCGCGCACGCTGCAGGCCTGCGAATGGCTGCTCGGGCAGGGTTGCAAGGCACTGGTGATCGCCTGCAATACCGCCACCATGCATGCGGTGCAGACGCTGCGCGAGCGGCTGACGGTGCCGATCATCGGCGTCGAGCCCGGCCTGAAGCCCGCCGCCGCCGCCAGCCGCAGCAAGGTGGTGGGCGTGCTGGCCACCGCCAATACCCTCAAGAGCGCCAAGTTCGCGCGGCTGCTGACATCGCTGGAAGGCGAAAGCCGCTTCCTGTGCGAGGCGGGCCTGGGACTGGTGTCGCTGATCGAACAAGGCGAGACCGACGGCCCGGCCGTGCGCCAGCGCCTGGACGCCTACCTGACGCCCATGCTGGAGGCCGGCGCCGACACGCTGGTGCTGGGCTGCACCCACTACCCTTTTCTCTCCGGCACCATCCGCGCGATGGTTGGCGACCAGCTGGCGCTGGTTGACACCGGCAGCGCCATTGCGCGCCAGCTGGCGCGCAAGCTGGCCGAACACAAGCTGGCCGCCGCGCCCGATGCCACCCCGCACGACCGCTTTGCCTCCACCAAGGACGCCGCGCACCTGCGCGCGATGGCAGCCACGCTGCTGCAGGTGGAAGCCGATACTGAAACGGTGGTGATCGAGCCGGCGCCGGCGCTCTGACCGGCGCCCTGCTTACTGCAGGAAGCCCAGTGGCCGGTGCTCCCGCACCTCGGGCTTGATCGCGTGTTCCTGGCGCAGCTGCGCCAGGAACTCATCCGGCGTCAGCGCCTCGCCCAACAGCACGCACTGGCGCTTGACCGTGGCGAAGTCGCCCGGCGTCAGGCAATCCATCGTATCCAGCTCACGGCGCATGCTGTCGGTCAGGCCGGCGGCGTCGCCGTCGAGCGCCTCGTCGACAAACATCGCCATACGCTGCGCGGGCTTGAGCGCCAGGAAGCGGATCTTGAACGAGAAACGGCGCAGCGCGGCCTCATCGATGCGGTCGAACAGGTTGGTGGTGCAGATAAAGATGCCGTTAAAGCGCTCCATGCCCTGCAGCATCTCGTTGACCTCGGAGATCTCATAGGTGCGCACCGCCTGCTGGCGGCTCTGCATGAAGCTGTCGGCCTCGTCCAGCAGCAGCACCGCCCCATCCTCTTCGGCGCGCGCGAACATGGCGGCGATCTGCTGCTCGGTCTCGCCCACATATTTGCTCATCAGGTCGGAGGCGCGGCGGATCATCAGCGGCAGGTCCAGCTCGGCCGCGATATGCTCGGCCAGCGCGGTCTTGCCGGTGCCGGGCGGGCCGTAGAAGCACAGCGTGCCGCGCTGGCGCACGCGCAGCGCGTCGACGATCTTGACCACCTCGTAGCGGGTTTCCAGGTGCAGGTTCTCCAGCCGGTAGTGCGTGACGACCGGGCGCGCCTCGGCCTCGGGGCGCAGCCCCATGGCGCGGTCGGCGTGTTCCAGCTGGCGCAGGATCAGCGCTTCCACCGGTTCTTCCACGTCGGGCCGTGCCAGCTCGACAAAGCGCGCGGCCGACTGCACCTGTGCCGGCGTCAGCGTCTTGCGCCCGGCCAGCCCGGTGATAAAGGCGTCGCTGACATCCAGCCCGCCCAGGTGCTTGCGAATGATGTTCTCGCGCACCAGCGGCGGCGGGATCTTCAGCTCCAGGTGGAACTGGAAGCGGCGCAGGTAGGCCGGGTCGATCTGCCGGATCGAATTCGAGATCCAGATCACCGGCACCGGGTTCTGCTCAAGCGTCTGGTTGACCCAAGCCTTGCCGTTCACCGATGCGCGCGTGTCTTCCTGGCCGAACAGGCTCATCAGCTCGCGCGCGCTGCCGGGGAAGACGTCTTCCACCTCATCGAACAGCAGCGCGGTATGGGCACGCCCGCGCAGGAAGGCCTGCGACACCTGCAGCGAGCGGTAGCGGTCCTTGCCCGACAAGCTGTTGCCGTCGCGGTCCAGGCAATCGACTTCGTACAGCTCGCAGCCCGCCTCGCGCGCCAGCAGCCGCGCAAACTCGGTCTTGCCGGTGCCGGGCGGACCATAGATCAGCACGTTGACGCCGCTGGCGTGCTGGCGCGTGGCATTGCTCAGCAGCGCGCACAGGTAGCGCGCGTCGGTCTCGACATGGGGATAGTCGGCGGTGGTCAGCGTGGGCGGCGCGGCCGGGCGGGTGAAGACCGCCATCATCTCGGCTTCGTTGGCGTAGTTGCCCAGCAGCACGTGCAGCAGCCGGTCTGAGAGCCGCATCAGGTCGCCCAGGTCGGTCACGCTGTTTTCCGGCAGCGGCTGCTCGATCAGGTTCAGCGTCTCGAGCCGCGAGCCCGGCCGCAGCGAGGCGGCCACGTCAGCCGCGCCGGCGCCGGTCAGCCCGGCCAGGATCTGGAACGCTTCCTGGCTGTGCGCCACCTTGCAGTCGACCATCACCGCGCGCAGGTCGCGCTTGTACTTGGCCAGCGCCGCGTACAGCAGCAGCGTGCGCTCGTGCTCGGGCAGGTCCAGCACATGGCTGAGCATGTCGATATTGCGCACCAGCAGCACGCGCTCGCCTTCCAGGCGCTGGGCGATGGCAGCGGCCGAAGCGTCGAACACGGCGAACATGTCCTTGGCGTGGTGCTTGACGTACTCGTCCAGGTAATAGAACAGCGCGCTTTCGTCGAAGGCGCTGTTCCACTGGCCGTGGCGGTCAAGGAATTCCTCAGGGGTCAGGCGGGCGGTGCCCTTCCAGGCGGGCATGTCGGCGCAGCGCGCGGCCAGGAAGCGCTGCACGCGCAGCACCACGCCGTACGGCCACACCATCTCCTGCGCGCTGACGGTCAGGACATCGTTGATATTGCTGCGCAGGTTGAAGCGCGGGCCCAGTGCGCAGACCACGCGCAGGGCAAACTGGGCGCACATCCAGTCCAATGCTGAACTGGACGATGCGCCAGGCATGGAGCGCAGAATCGTCGAACGGTCATCTTCAGCAAAACGTGTGAAGTCCATGGACGGGTCCCCGAGCGCGCTGTGCGCGATGGCGGGGCCGCGACCGGGGCACCGCCACGTCTGCAGTTTCTTCCTATGCTAGCGCGCTTTGGTGCCAACCGCGCATGCCTGTGCGCAACGGGCACCGGCGATTGTGGCCTGGGGCACCGAAGCGCAGCAAAGTGCCAGAGCGCGCCAGCGCGCGTGCACCGCTGCATCACCTCCCGAAATGCTGCCTGGACTTGCCGGTATAACGTGCCGCGCCAGAAAATTCCAGTTGCGACGCACAAATCACAACAAATAAGAATCATTATCGTTTATACTCGCCGACTGACACGCTGCCCCAGAGTGGCGCTCCCACGGCAACCCAGTTGAAGGAGCGTTTATCATGGAATTGCTGCTTAGCCTGCTGGTCGGTTGCGGCATCTCGCTGATCCTGTTTTATCGCAAGTGACGGCGCACAGCGCCGCTGCGGTGCCACCGCTGGCAGACTTTTGTTGTTGACACATGTTCGACCAACGCTTCTTCAAGATTACGCTCGCCGTACTGCTGTTCCACGTCGGCCTGCTCTACCTGATCCAAAGCGGCCTGGGCCGCAAGCTGACCGAGGCGGTGATCTCGCCGGAAATCGTCGCGCGCATCATCCCGCTGGAGCTTCCCAAGCAGGAAGCCCCGCCGGAGCCGCCCAAACCCAAGCCCAAGCAGGAAACCCCGCCCAAGCAGGTGAAGGTGACCACGCCCAAGCCGACCCCGCCGCAGCCCAAGCCAACCCCGCAGCCGGTAGCCAGCCTGCCGCCGACACCGAACGCGCCCGAGGCCCCTCCCGCGCCGCCGGCACCCCCGGCACCGGCCGCTGAGCCCGCCCCGGCGCCGGTATCCGCCGCGCCGCGCGCAGTCGGCATCGGCGAAATCCAGTGCACGCCGCCGCAACCGAAGTATCCTTCCCAGTCACGCCGCATGGGCGAGACCGGCAAGGCCGTGGTGCGCCTGACCACCGACGAAAGCGGCAAGGTCGTGAAGACTTCCGTCGTATCCTCGAGCGGTTCGTCGCGCCTGGACCAGGCCGCGGTAGAGGCCGTGCAGACCATGCGCTGCAAGCCTTACATGGACAACGGCCGCGCCGTCGCCGTCACGGCGCAGCAGCCGATCGGCTTCGAACTGAACTGACCGCCCCAGATTTCCGATCTCTGATCTGACCTAAACCAAGCGAACTCACCAGGAACCAACACATGCAGGACCTCGGACTCTCCCACCTCTGGACGCAAGGCGACTTCGTCATGCGTGCGACCGCGATCATTCTGCTGATCATGTCGCTCGCCTCATGGATCGTGATCCTTACCAAGGCGTGGGATCTGGTGCGCCTGAAGAAGATGGCGCACGGCGCGGAAAAGCGCTTCTGGCACTCGGACGACTTCGACCACGCACTCGAAACCCTGGGCGCCGGCGATGCCAACCCGTTCCGCACGCTGGCCATCGCCGGCAAGGAAGCCGCCCAGCACCACCGCGCCAGCCAGCCGCAGCTGCACGACGTGATGGACATCTCCGACTGGCTGACCCGCTCGCTCAAAAGCTCCATCGACGAGTCGGTGGCGCACATGCAATCGGGCCTGGCAGTGCTGGCCTCGGTGGGCTCGACCGCACCGTTCGTCGGCCTGTTCGGCACCGTGTGGGGCATCTACCACGCGCTGATCGGCATCGGCGCCTCGGGCGTGCCGACCATCGACAAGGTTGCCGGCCCCGTGGGCGAGGCGCTGATCATGACCGCCTTCGGCCTGGCCGTGGCAATTCCCGCCGTGCTGGGCTATAACGCCCTCACCCGCGGCAACAAGTCGGTGATCTCGAAGCTCAACCGCTTTGCCCACGACCTGCACGCCTACTTCGTCACCGGCGCGCGCGTGCGTCCCACCGGCGCCCGCACCGAAGACGGCACCGTGCGCCTGGCCGCGGCACAGCGCTAAACCGCTAGCAAGGAAGTCATCATGGCATTCGGTACTATCGACGGCGACGACGACGAGGTGATGAGCGAGATCAACATGACGCCGCTGGTCGACGTCATGCTGGTGCTGCTGATCATCTTCATCATCACCATCCCCGTGATCAACCACGCGGTGAAGATCGACCTGCCGCGCGCCTCCAACACCCCGAACGACCCCAAGCCGCAGAACATCAACGTCTCGATCGACGCCAGCGGCAAGGTCTTCTGGAACCAGGTGGAAGTGGACCAGACCACGCTGGAAAGCAATATCGCGCTGGCCGCGCAGCAGCAGCCGCAGCCTGAGCTGCACCTGCGCGCGGACCGCGAGGTGCGCTACGAGCGCGTGGCCGAGGTCATGGCCGCCGCGCAGCACGGCGGCCTGGGCAAGATCGGCTTTATCACCGAACCCAAGCACTAAGCGGGTGCCGCCAGGCGCTCCGGAACGACAAAGGGCACCTCAGGGTGCCCTTTGTCGTTGATGCCGCCGATTCATGCCACCAGCCTGCGCTGCGTCGTCCCTGCGCCCCTTCCCAGCCGCTCATGGTCGTTCCGCGAATCTTGGTCGGAGTCTATTGTAATGATAACAATTCTCATTTAATATTCTTCCATCGACTGCGCCATGACCGGCGCGCCCTTATTGCAGAACGGAGCCAGAAGATGAGCACACTTTCCCTGCCGCTGTCGCAACCGCGTGAAGTCACCCGCCGCCGGCTGTCGCTGCGCCGCGTCGAGGTCGCCGCGCAACCGCGCCGCGAGGCCAGCGCGAAGGCTGCACCGTCGACCATCGCATCCGTGAAGTCCGCGGTGGCGGCCCTGCCCGCCCGGCTGGAGGCACTGGTGCGCGACAGCCTGTCGCCGGCGCCTGTCGGCGAGCCGGTGGCCCTGGACGCCATCATGCACGGCGCCAGCACCCTGCCGATCCTGCACAACGGCGATGTCTACACGCTGCGCGTCACGCGCTACGGCAAGCTGATCCTGACGAAATGACGCGGCCCTGCGGCGATACCGCAAGGTTGAAGCCAGAGGGAAGCGATCGAGACCCGCGTTGGGCGCGGGTGCCACGTACGTGGCAGTAAAGACTTTTGTGGGGACCACCTCGGAACGAGGTGTTGGGCAGTAGCCAGGTACTGGTGTCGCGGGCGGGATTCAGACCCCACGCCGGGCCGACCGTACCCAGCCATGCCCTCTTTTATGCCGCCCCGCAGGCCATGCCTGCGGGGCATTTTCATGCGCCGGCACAGTGGCCGGCGCAAAGGCTTTACAGGCCCAGCGCAGCGATGCCGGCACGCGCGATCTGCGCGTCTTCGGTCGACTTCACGCCCGACACGCCCACGGCACCGACCACCTGATCGTTGCAGACGATGGGCACGCCGCCCTCCAGCATGCCTTGCAGCACCGGCGCCGTCATGAACGAGTAGCGGCCGTTGTTGATCATGTCTTCGTAGACCTTCGACTCACGACGGCCCAGCGCCGAGGTACGGGCCTTTTCGCCGGCAATATAGGACGAGATCGGCGCGGCACCATCCAGGCGCTGCATCGCCAGCATATGGCCGCCATCGTCCACCACGACGATCGACACGGCCCATTGATGATTCTTCGCCTCGGTTTCCGCTGCGGCCATGATCTTCTTCACGTCGTCTGCCGTCAGAACCGTTTTTTGCTGCATGCCACTCTCCTGGTCACTCATTTGGTTGAGGCCGAAGTATAGCGCCGCACCCCGGCCATCGTCATGACAGGAGCCCCGTTGCGGTACGCCGGAGCACGGGCGAAAACAAAAATGGCCCGCGTTTAGCGGGCCATTCATCATGGACGGACAACAGCGATTCAGGCGCCGTCCGAGAACGGATCCGGCTTGCCCGTGCGTGCGCCGTCGGTAAACGGATCGGGCTTGCCCATGCGCGCGCCATCGGTGAACGGATCGGGCTTGCCGAGGCGGGCACCGTCGGTGAACGGATCAACCTTGCCCATCTTGGCACCATCGGTGTACGGGTCCGCCTTGCCGACCCTGGCGCCGTCCAGGTACGGATCGACCTTGCCGACGGCGGCAAATGCGGAGGTGGAAAGCGCGCCCAGCGCGGCCAGCGCTGCGACGGCAGCAACGGCTTGTGTGATCTTCATGGATATTCCCCTTGCTATTCTTGGTTGGTCGAGGCACCGTGCAGCACTTTGCGGTGCCGTCATCACGATGTCACAACAGTAGTTTAGGGGAAAACCCTTATGCCGATAGAGGTGACGCTTTGAGCAGTCTGTTCAAATAATTTGACTACGCTCAGCAAGGGGGCGAATTTCCGGGAACTGGCTTCAGCGCCTCATGTCGCAGTGCGGCAGGAAAAAGGAAAGGGCCCCGGAGGGCCCCTTCTCTTTCAAAAAGCTTGCGCAGGTCGAACGACGATCAGTCGTCGTGCCAACGGCCGTGGCCGTGTCCGTGGCCATGACCACGGCCACGATGGTATCCCGGCGGGCCATAGTAGCCGCGGTGGCCGCCGTAATAACGCGGCGGGCCGTAGTAGCCAGGACCGTAGTAGACCGGACGCGGGCGTACCACCACCGGGGGCGGGCCGTAGTAGACCGGCGCAGGCGCCACCACGACAGGCGGCGGTGCATAGTAAACCGGGGCTGGCGGATAGTAGGCGGGCGCGCCAACCACTACGCCCGGCACGCCGATTGCCACGCCGACGCTCACATGGGCCATTGCTGCCCCAGACGCAAGCCCGGCTGCGACACCGAATGCTGCGAGCCACCAACGTTTCATATCCGCCTCTCAATGTGAGATTTCTCTTAATTGGTATTGTAGAGGTTCGGAATTTTCCAGGTGCAACGGCGAGGTCGACATTGTTACCAGCCGTAACAATGACGTCACTTTTTCGCGCGCCCGGCGCGCTTTCGGCCACCGCCGGCGCCCGCAGCAGCAACGCGCTTGCATCCGGGATGCGGAGCCACCACAATACCGGGCTTGCCGTGCGGCCGTGGAGAAATTGGTAGACTCAGCAGACTTAAAATCTGCCGCCTTTCCAGGCTTACGGGTTCGAGTCCCGTCGGCCGCACCAGAGCGCACAGCCGCCCCCTTCCGCTCCCGCCCCAAAACAAAAGAAGGGGGCCATCGCCCCCCCTCTTCTGATGCCTTCAGGTCCGCGAGCGCGTCAGGCCATCGCGTAGCACATCAGCGCACCCACACCCATCAGGAACACGAACAGCACACCGGCCAGCGCCAGCGGCTTGCGTCCGGCGCGCACCAGGTCGCCGATGCGGGTGTGCAGGCCGATCGCCAGCATCGCGCAGGCCAGCAGCCAGTTGTCCAGCGCGATCAGCGGCGCCTTCCAGGCCATGGGCACGGCGCCGGCCGAGTTGACCGCCATCACCGCGACAAACCCTACCGCGAACCACGGCACCGACTTCAGGATGCCTTGCAGGCGGCTGCCGCCTGCAGTGCCTTGCTCCGCTTGCTCGCCGCCCTGCGGCCACAGCGCCATCACCAGCAGCAGCGGACCCAACGCCAGCACGCGCACCATCTTGGCCACCACGGCAGCGTCGGCGGTCGGCTCGCTGATCATCTTGCCGGCGGCGATCACCTGGGCCACCTCGTGCAGCGTCGCGCCGGTAAAGATGCCGAACATGCGCTCGCTGACGGCCCAGTGCCAGTGGCCAGTCGCCAGTTCGTACAGATAGGGATAAAGCAGCATGCCGACGGTGCCGAACAGCACCACCGTCGCCACCGCCACGGCGGTCTGCTTGTCGTCGGTGCGCACCACCGACGATACGGCGATGGCCGCGGCGGCACCGCAGATGGCGCTGCCGGAGCTGACCAGGATCGCTTCGCGGCGGCTCAGGCCGAAGAACTTCGTACCCACCCAGGTGCCGAACAGCAGCGTGGCCACCAGCATGGTCAGCGGCACCACGATGCCCGGCAGGCCCAGCGCGACGATCGAGGCAAAGGTCAGCCGCAGCCCATACAGCGCCACGCCCAGGCGCAACAGGTAGTGGCGTGCGACCTGCATGCCGGGCGCCAGCGGCGCCAGCCAGTGGCGCGGCAGTGTATTGGCCGCGACCATGCCGGCACACATGGCCAGCGTCAGCGCGCTGAGCCCATAGCGCGCCACGGCCGGATGCTCGGCCAGCGCAATCGCCAGCCAGGCAATGCCGCCCAGCGGGACCAGCGTCAGCAGGCGCTGCGACCACGGCGGCGGCAAGGCCGGCGCAGCGGCCGGGGGGGTGCGGGGGGCGGAGACGGAGGACATGGCAGGCTCGGGTCGTGTTCTTTAGTGACTCAAGCGTACTGGCGCCCATCTAACCCGTAAAACGGGTAATATCGTTATGCGTTATTGATTATATCGATATGGACCATCGCCCCGACCCCCGTCCTGAACACCGCCCCCTGCGCCTGACGCTGCGCCAGCTGTCCGTCTTCGTTGCCGTGGCCCAGCATGGCAGCACCATGGCGGCGGCGCAGGCACTTGCGATGTCGCAGTCGGCCGTCAGCGCCTCGCTGGCCGAGCTGGAGCGCGCGCTCGACAGCCCGCTGTTCGACCGCGTGGCCCGCCGGCTGAGCATCAACGAGACCGGACGCCAGTTTTTCCCGCGCGCGCTGTCGCTGCTGGACCAGGCCCAGGAACTGGAGCGCTTTGCCACCCAGACCGGCGTGCAGCTGCGCATCGCGGCCAGCAATACCATTGGCAGCTACATCCTGCCGCCGCTGCTGGCGGGCTTCCGCCATTCGCGCAGCGGCCCATGCACGCTGGACCTGCGCATCGGCAATACCCGCGAGGTGCTGCAATCGTTGCTGCAGTTCGACGCCGATATCGGCCTGGTCGAAGGCGCCAGCCATGAGCGCGACCTGCGCAGCGTGCGCTGGTGCGACGACGAGATGGTGGTGGTGGTCGGCCCCTCGCATCCGCTTGCGGCCGTGCCGCATGACCTGGTGGCGCTGCGCGATGCCGAGTGGATCGTGCGCGAGCCCGGCTCGGGCACGCGCGAGGTCATCGAGGAACGGCTGGTGCCGCTGCTGGGCGAGTTGCGCTTCGCGCTGGAGCTGGGCAACGCCGAAGCCATCAAGCGCGCCGTGATGAGCGGCTTCGGCGTCAGCTGCTTGTCGCTGCATGTGGTGCGCGATGAACTGGAACGCGGCACGCTGGTGGCGATCCGCGACGGCCTGCCACGCATCGTGCGGCCGCTGCAGCTGGTGGTGCACCAGGACAAGTTCCCGACCCAGGGGCTGCTGGCCTTTACCGAATACCTGCGCACCATGGCGCCGCGGATCGGCGGCTGAGCCGCACCCAGGCTCCGGTCAGGCCGGCTGCGGATCCGCGCTGCGATTGCGCCGCGCCGTGTACAGGTCGAGCAGGTGGAACAGCACCGGATTGAGCATGATCGACAGCAGCGCCCCGGCCAGGATCAGCGCCTGGCCGCGCTCGGGCAGGATCTTCAGGTAGACGCCGAGGCTGGCGAGAATGAACGAGAACTCGCCGATCTGCGCCAGGCTCACGGCAATGGTCATGGCGGTCTGCCCGGAATGCCCGAAGGCACGCACGATGCCCAGCGCCGCCAGCGACTTGCCCACCACGATGATAAACACCGTCGCCAGCACGCCCCACGGGTCGTTGACCAGCACCATCGGGTCGAACAGCATGCCCACGGAAACGAAGAAAAGCACGGCGAAGGCATCGCGCAGCGGCAGCGACTCTTCGGCCGCACGATGGCTGAACTCGGACTCCGCCAGCACCATGCCGGCAAAGAACGCGCCCAGCGCGAACGACACGCCAAAGAGCGCATAGGCGCCGTAGGCCACGCCCAGCGCCGTTGCCAGGACGCCCAGGCGGAACATCTCGCGGTTGCCGGTCCAGACGATGCGCTCCAGCATCCACGGGATAAAGCGCCGGCCGATCACCAGCATCACCGCGACGAAGGCGGCCACCTTGCCCAGCGTCGCGAAGATCGCGAACACCACGCCACCGGTAGCCGGCGCGGCCTCGCCCGATGTTTCGCCGGCGCCCGCCAGCAGACCTGCCATGGCCGGCAGCAGCACCAGGGCCAGCACCATCGCCAGGTCTTCCACGATCAGCCAGCCGACCGCGATGCGGCCCTGCGGCGATTCCACTAGGTCGCGCTCCTGCAGGGCCTTGAGCAGCACCACGGTGCTGGCCACCGACAGCGCCAGCCCGTACACCAGCCCCTGCCCCCATGACCAGCCGAAGCCCCAGGCCACCAGCATGCCCATCAGCGTGGCGATGCCAATCTGCACCACCGCCCCCGGAATGGCGATGCGCTTGACCGCCATCAGGTCCTTGATCGAAAAGTGCAGCCCCACGCCGAACATCAGCAGGATCACGCCAAGCTCAGCCAACTCCGGCGCCAGGGCCTGGTCGGCGGTATAGCCGGGTGTATGCGGACCGACCACGATGCCCGCGCACAGGTAGCCGATCAACGGCGGCAGGCGCAGCCGGCTGGCGATGGCGCCAAGGATAAAGGCCAGGACGATACCGCCGACGATGGTACTGATAAGCGGGGTGGCGTGATGCATGCGTGCGGGATTCCTCGTGTCAGGGGCTGAACGGCTAACCCGCTCCCTGCCCAGGCAACCGCAACAGCGCATCCGGCGCGCACCAGCGGTCAGCGCGGGAAAGTCGCCGCAACAATCGGCAGCAGCATCGGAACGGGGAAGAACGGGAAGTGCCGCAGCGGCCCCGGACACGCCGGCGGCGCGTCACGGATCGGGGATGGCGATTGACATGCGGCCCCGCTATCCATCACGCGGAGCCCCCCGAAAAGCGTACGACAGGAGTAATGTAACATGCCCGCCACGTGCCCGAGGCGCGGAGATGGCGGACGATCCGGTGCCTGCTTGCCTGAACGCGAGGTAAGGAACTGGCCCGGAAAACAAAAACGGCGCCGCGAGGGCGCCGTTCTGCATGCAACTGGAGGCGGAGGTCGGAATCGAACCGGCGTACACGGCTTTGCAGGCCGCTGCATAACCACTCTGCCACCCCGCCAGGTGACGTGCTGCTGGATTGTATCCGCATTCAGCCGATGCTGCCGGAGCGCAGCTTTCGGCAATGTCTTGCGGCGATTCAACCCAAACAAAAAGGGAAGCGGTGCTTCCCTTTGGGGATTGGAGCGGGAGACGAGTCTCGAACTCGCGACCTCAACCTTGGCAAGGTTGCGCTCTACCAACTGAGCTACTCCCGCATACAACTTTTTACTGCCAGCCCCGCATCGTGCGAGCACGCTGCCGGACCTTCTTTAACCTGGAGCGGGAGACGAGTCTCGAACTCGCGACCTCAACCTTGGCAAGGTTGCGCTCTACCAACTGAGCTACTCCCGCAGGGGCACTACCGAAATCCAACTAAGGTGTTTTATGCCACAACACGCTGTTATCTCACAACATCTTGCGCTAAACCAACCTTATCTCGCTGCTTTCGTTTGCGTCGTCAGCAACGAGAATGAGATTATGCAAAGAACTGCTCTCGTCGTCAACACCTTTTCAAAAATTCTTTTCACTTCTGCGCGCCGGCGCGCGCCACCATCCCGCTGCGCTCGCGGATCTGCGGCCAGGCAAGCTTCATGTAATAGAACATCGACCACAGCGTCAGCACCGCCGCCACGTAGATCATCCACGTGCCGAGCAGGTGGGCATCGAAGCCGAGCAGGCGGTCGCTGTACAGCAGCAGCGGGATCGCCACCATCTGCACCGTGGTCTTGAGCTTGCCGAGGAAGTTCACCGCGACGCTCTTGGAGGCGCCGATCTGCGCCATCCATTCACGCAGCGCCGAAATGGTGATCTCGCGCCCGATGATCACCAGCGCGATCAGGTCCGTGACCCGGCCCAGCGCCAGCAGCGAAAGCAGCGCCGCCGTCACCATCAGCTTGTCGGCGACCGGGTCCAGGAAGGCGCCGAACGACGAGGTCTGGTTCCAGCGCCGCGCAAGGAACCCGTCCAGCCAGTCCGTGACCGCGGCAATGATGAAGAACGCCGCCGCCGTCAGGTTCTTGACGTGCATCGGCAGCCACGCGTCGGGCAGGTAGAACACGCCTACCACCAGGGGAATCATGGCGACGCGAAGCCAGGTCAGCAGGATCGGGAAATTGAAGGGCATGGAAATCGGGCGGCGGGGGACGGTAACCAATCTTGCGATTGTCGCCGATTTCCGGACCAATCGACCATCATTGGCCAATTTCCCACCCCGCACGCCCCCGCGGCCCCACGCGCTCAGTGCAACTGCCGGTAGATCTCTTCGGCCAGGCCGCGTGAAATGCCCTCGACGCTGGCCAGCTCATCGATGCTGGCGGCCATCACGCCGCGCAGCCCGCCAAAGCGGGTCAGCAGCTTCTGGCGCCGGCGCGCGCCAATGCCCTCGATCTCTTCCAGGCGCGAGGTGGTGCGCGTCTTGGCGCGGCGCGCGCGCATGCCGGTGATGGCAAAGCGGTGCGCCTCGTCGCGGATCTGCGCAACCAGCATCAGCGCGGCGCTGCCCTGCCCCAGTTCCAGCGAGGGGCGGCCATCGGCGAACACCAGCGTCTCCAGGCCAACCTTGCGGCCCTCGCCCTTGGCCACGCCGACCAGCAGCCCGATATCCAGCCCAAGCTCTTCGAACACCTGCCGCGCCACCTCGACCTGGCCCTTGCCGCCGTCGATCAGCACGATCTGCGGCACCTGCGCCGCGGCTTCGCTGCCGGCCTCCATGCCGCCGTCTTCCTGGATCTGCTCAACCAGCTTCTGGTAGCGCCGCGTCAGCACCTGGCGCATGGCCGCGTAATCATCGCCAGGAATGATGTCCTGGATGTTGTAGCGGCGGTATTCGCTGTTCTGCATGTCGTGGTGGTGGTACACCACGCACGACGCCTGGGTGGCCTCTCCGGCAGTATGGCTGATGTCGAAGCACTCCGCGCGCAGCAGCGCCAGGTCTTCCAGGTCCAGCCCGATGGTCTCGGCCAGCGCGCGCGTGCGCGCCTCCTGGCTGCCCTGCTCGGCCAGCCGGCGCGACAGCGCCAGCGCCGCGCCCTGCTGCGCCATCTCCAGCCAGACCTTGCGCTGGCCCTGCGGCTGGCGCACCAGCGTGACCTTGCGCCCGGCGTGCAGCGTCAGCGCCTCGAGCACCGTGGCATCGTCCGGCGCATGGCTGACGACGATGATAGGCGGCGCCGGCTGCTCCAGGTAGTGCTGCACCATGAAGGCCGACAGCACCCGCGTGGCGATGCGGTCGACGGTCAGCGGCAGCGCGGCTGCGGTGCTGTCCGCCCCCTCCTCGCGCTCCTCGGCGCGCTCATCGGCATCCTCGACGATCATCGCCGCTTCGTCAGCATGGGCCGGGAAGTAGGCCTTGTCGCCCAGATGGCGGCTGCCGCGCACCATGGCCAGGTTGACGCAAGCACGCCCACCCTCCACGGCGACGGCCAGCACGTCGATGTCGCGCGCCTGCCCGCCCACCTCTTCCACCGCCTGGCGCTTGAGCACGGTCGACAGCGCCGCGATCTGGTCGCGCACGGCCGCGGCCTGCTCGAACTCCAGCCGCTCGGCGTGCTGCTCCATCTTGCCCTGCAGGCCTTCCAGCACCTCGGTCTGGCGGCCTTGCAGGAAGCGCGCCGCGTTGGCGACATCGCGCGCGTAATCCTCTTCGCTGATGGCGTTGACGCACGGCCCGGTGCAGCGATGGATCTGGTGCAGCAGGCACGGCCGCGTGCGGTTGTTGAAGACGGTGTCCTCGCAGGTGCGCAGCTGGAACACCTTCTGCAGGATCTGCATGCTCTCGCGCACCGCATAGGCGCTCGGGAACGGCCCGAAGTACTGGTGCTTGCGGTCGGTGGCGCCGCGGTAGTACGCCATGCGCGGGAAGCGGTGACCGGTCAGCTTCAGGAACGGGTACGACTTGTCGTCGCGGAACAGGATGTTGTAGCGCGGCGCCAGCGCCTTGATCAGGTTGTTCTCGAGCAGCAGCGCCTCGGCCTCGGTGCGCACCACGGTGGTGTCGATACGGGCAATGCGCGCCACCATCATCGCAATGCGCGGCGATAACTGGGTCTTGTTGAAATAGCTCGATACCCG
This sequence comes from Cupriavidus sp. CP313, assembly GCF_054072015.1. NCBI lineage: Bacteria > Pseudomonadati > Pseudomonadota > Betaproteobacteria > Burkholderiales > Burkholderiaceae > Cupriavidus > Cupriavidus sp. CP313. The sequence continues at coordinate 43,418 of NZ_JBSVZB010000030.1, forward strand.
CTTCTTCAGGTCGCGCGCCTTGCCGACGTACAGTACATTGCCGGCCGCATCGAAATAGCGGTACACACCCGGCAAGCCGGGCAGGCGGGAAATGACCGGGCGCGGGTCGAACGGCTCCGGCGGCGCTTCAGTAGTCGCCTCGGCAGTCACCTCGGCTGGCCGGGCGGCCGGCGCTTCGGCCGGCATTTTGGCCGGAACTTCGTCGGCGGGTTTCGGGGAATCGGGTTGCTGGTCGGACATTGGGGACGGTGACCGCTACACGGCCTGCGCGCAGGAAAACGGCATGGCCTCTAAAATCGCAAGTTTAGAGCAATTCAGCGGGCGCCCTGCCCGCGTGCCCTGCCCACACGCCCTTACCTCTCATGCCTATCCGCTCCTGGGATATCTTCTGCACCGTGATCGACAACTTCGGCGACATCGGCGTCTGCTGGCGGCTGGCCCGCCAGCTGGCGCAGGAGCACGGGCACGCGGTGCGGCTGTGGGTCGATGACCTGGCCAGCTTTGCGCGGCTGGCGCCGGAACTCGATACCGGCGCCACCGTGCAGCGCATGGCGGGCGTGGAGATTCGTCCGTGGCGGCCGGGTGGCGATAGCGACGTGGATGACACCGCCGGGGTCGAGCCACACGATGCCGTCATCGAAGCCTTCGCCTGTGAGGTGCCGCAAGCCTTCCTGGCCCGCATGGCCGCGCGTGACCCCAAACCCGCCTGGATCAATCTGGAATACCTGAGCGCCGAGCCGTGGGTACGGGAGCACCATGCGATGCCCTCGCCCCATCCGCGGCTGCCGCTGGTGAAGCATTTCTTCTTCCCCGGCTTCGAGCCGGGCACCGGCGGCCTGCTGCGGGAATCGATGCTGGGCGCGCAGCGCGCAGCCTTCCTCGGCGGCACGGCCGCCCAGGCGGCCTTGTGGCACCGGCTGAGCGTGACACCCCGGCCCGATGCGCTGCGCGTGAGCCTGTTTGCCTACCGCAACCCGGCTCTGCCCGCGCTGCTGGAGCAATGGCGCGATGCCGCCGAGGCGGTCCATTGCCTGGTGCCCGCAGGCTTGGCCGCGGACCAGGTCGCCGAATGGCTGGGCGCCCCGCTGCGGATTGGCGACCCGGTGGAACGCGGCAGCCTGTGCGTGCAGCTGATCCCTTTCGTACGCCAGGAGCACTTTGACGAACTGCTGTGGGCCTGCGACCTGAACTTCGTGCGCGGCGAGGATTCCTTCGTGCGCGCGCAGTGGGCGGCGCGGCCGCTGGTCTGGCACATCTACCCACAGGACGATGCCGCACACCGGGCGAAGCTCGATGCCTGGCTCGACCTGTTTCGCCAGAGCGGCGTGGCGCTGGATGCGGCCAGCGCGCTGACGGAGTTCTGGCACGCCTGGAACGGTTTTGGCGTTCCCCTCGACTGGCCGCGTCTGCGTGCGCACCTGCCGGCACTTGCTGCGATCGCACCGCGATGGGAGCGGCGCATGCAGCATCCCGGCGATCTTGCTGCCAACCTGGTGGCGTTTTGCGAAAATCAGGTAAAATAATCGGTTGATTCAAATGGCGACCGGGCCGGAAAACCAGAGCCTTTCCCAGGCGTCAGACCGACGCTGGGCGAAGACCTGAATGCAAGCTGAGCACGGGGTCGCGAGCGCGTGAACGCCTCTCATTGGGGCTCACAGGCTCACCGCAGGTGATGCCGGCAGCGCGCCTTCGCCATTCCAAATTCCTACTTTCTATTTCAGGAAATCAGTTCAGATGAAAACCGCACAGGAACTCCGCGTCGGCAACGTATTCATGATCGGCACCGATCCGATGGTCGTGCAGAAGGCCGACTACAACAAGTCGGGCCGCAATGCCGCCGTGGTCAAGATGAAGTACAAGAACCTGCTGACCGAAGCCCCGGGCGAATCGGTGTTCAAGGCCGACGACAAGTTCGAAGTGGTCATGCTGGAGCGCCGCGAATGCACCTACTCGTACTTCGCTGACCCGATGTACGTGTTCATGGACACCGACTTCAACCAGTACGAAGTCGAGCAGGACAGCATGGGCGACTCGCTGAACTACCTCGAAGACGGCATGAACGTCGAAGTGGTGTTCTACAACGACAAGGCCATCTCGGTTGAAATGCCGACCACGCTGGTCCGTGAAATCGTCTACACCGAGCCGGCCGTCAAGGGCGACACCTCGTCGGGCAAGGTGCTCAAGGGCGCCAAGATCAACACCGGCTTCGAGCTGCAAGTGCCGCTGTTCTGCAACATCGGCGACAAGATCGAAATCGACACCCGCACCGGCGAATACCGCAGCCGCGCCAACTAAGGCGCTTGCTTCGCCCCGCTTCAGCGCGGGGCCGGTCAACAAAAATGGCAGCCTCGGCTGCCATTTTTGTTTCTGCACGAGACCCCGTTCAGGCGATCAGGTCGTGCTCTTTCAGCGTGCGCAGCGCGGCGCGGTACTCGCCCTCCTGGTGCAGCTTGTTCCAGTCCAGCGGCTTCCTGCGCGCGAACAGCTTGCGGATGCGGCGCTGCGAGGTCTTGTCGATGCCCACGTCCAGCTCGGTCAGCAACTGGTCGGCGCGCTCCGGATGGTTGCAGATCAGCACCATGTCGCAGCCCGCGGTCAGCGCGGCGCGCGCGGCCTCGGTGACATTGCCGGCGACGCTGGCGCCTTCCATGCTGAGGTCGTCACTGAAGATCACGCCCTCGAAGCCCAGCTGGGCGCGCAGCACATCCTGCAGCCAGTAGCGCGAGAAGCCGGCCGGGTTCGGGTCGACCTTGGGGTAGATCACGTGCGCCGGCATCACCGACGACAGCGACAGGCCCATCCACTCGTATGGGCGCGCATCCTGCGCCAGGATCTCGTCCAGCGAGCGCTCGTCGACCGGGATCGCCACATGCGAATCGGCCTCGACGTAGCCGTGGCCGGGGAAGTGCTTGCCGCAGTTGCTCATGCCGGCCAGCAGCAGGCCGTGGTTCAGGTGGCCGGCCAGCATCGACACCACGCGCGGATCGGCGTGGAAAGCGCGGTCGCCGATCACGGCGCTGCGGCCGTAGTCCAGGTCCAGCACCGGGGTGAAGCTCAGGTCGATGTCGCAGGCGCGCAGCTCGGCGGCCAGCACGTAGCCGCAGGCGACTGCCGCCTTGGTCGCGGCCAGCACGTCGCGCTCCCACAGTTCGCCCAGGCGGTGCATCGCCGGCAGGTGGGTGAAGCCGTCGGTCTTGCAGCGCTGCACGCGCCCGCCTTCATGGTCGATGCAGATCAGCACGTCGTCGCGCACCGCGCGGATGGCGCGCGTCAGCGCCTGCAGCTGCGCGCGCGACTCGAAATTGCGCGCGAACAGGATCACGCCGCCGGTCAGCGGATGCGCGATGCGGCGCGCATCCTCCGCGTCGAGCTGCTTGCCGACGACGTCGAGGACCACCGGGCCCGGCCGCTTGCCGGAGTTCTTCTTGGACATGGAAGTTGTTGGATTCACAAGGCTGTAGGTTAGGAAGCCGCCCCGCCCGCACGCTCGGCAATGGCGAAGGCGACGGCAAAGTCATGCTCGTCACTGACACTGACCCGTACGGTGAGCCCGCGTTCCGCCAGCCATGCGGCCAGCTCGCCATGGCACACCGGCGTGGGCTCGCCGGACGGCAGGTTCATCAGCTCCATCGCGCGCCACGTCATCGGCCAGCGCATGCCCAGGCCGATGGCCTTGGAGAACGCCTCCTTGGCAGCGAAGCGCGTGGACAGGAAGGCCAGCCCGCGCTTTTCGGAACGCGCCTTGCGGGCGTGGTACTTGGCCAGCTCATCCGGGCCCAGCACCTTCTCGGCGAAACGGCCGTTGGTGCGTTCCATCACGCCCTGCACGCGGGCGATCTGGATGATGTCGGTGCCGACGCCGTAGATCACGCCGGGGCGCCCGCGGCAGGATAGCGCGTGCCCAGGCGCGCGGCGACCATGATGGCCTTCATCTCGCGCACCGCGTTCTCCCAGCCCGCGAACACCGCATGCGCCACGATCGCGTGGCCGATGTTCAGCTCCTTGATGCCGGGCAGCGCGGCGATCGGCTGCACATTGGTGTAGTGCAGGCCATGGCCGGCGTTGACCACCAGGCCGTGCTTCTGGCCGGCATCGACGCCATCGGCGATGCGGCGGAACTCGAGCGCCTGCTCATCGGGCGTATGCGCATCGGCATAGCTGCCGGTATGCAGTTCGATCACCGGCGCGCCGCACGCGGCCGCCGCGGCGATCTGGTCGACGTCGGGATCGATGAACAGCGACACGCGGATGCCGGCACCGGCCAGCTGCGCGCACGCCGCCTTGACCTGCTCGAAGCGCCCGGCCACATCCAGCCCGCCCTCGGTGGTCACTTCCTCGCGGCGCTCCGGCACCAGGCACACGTCCTGCGGACGGATCTCGCAGGCGATGTCGAGCATCTCCTGCGTGATCGCGCATTCCAGGTTCATGCGCGTGGCCAGTTGCGGGCGCAGTGCGCGCACGTCGGCATCGCGGATATGGCGGCGGTCTTCGCGCAGGTGCAGCGTGATCAGGTCGGCGCCGGCCTGTTCCGCCAGCAGCGCGGCACGGATGGGATCAGGGTACACGGTGCCGCGCGCGTTGCGCAGCGTGGCCACGTGGTCGATATTGACGCCAAGGTCGATGACGCCCGGATTTGCGTGGAAGATCATGCGAGCAGGTGCAGGAGTAAGTCGGATGGTTCTTGAGTCGGTCAGAGATACTGCAGGTCGATCAGAATCTGGCGCGTCTTCAGTGGCGCGCCTTGCAGATAATAATGCAGCAGGAACCGCATCAGCGCGCGGCTTTGCGCGGCGGTCTGCGCGCGGCTGTAATCGTCCTGCGCCATGTCCAGCAGCGTCTGGCCAGTTACCACCGGCCACGACGACGGGTCGCTCGGCTGCGCGCGGCGCACGCCGCGCTCTGGCTGGTAGACATAGTCCAGGCCCGGCTGGACCCGCTCGCCGGTGCTCAGGCACTGGTCGAAGGCAACCGCGAAGCCGGTTTCCTGCAGCAGCACGCGTTCAAAGCTGCGCAGCACCAGCCCGGCTTGCTCGCCGTGCGCCAGCCGCGTCAGCGTCATCAGGTAATGGCGGAACAAGGCCGGATGCGCGTCCTCGCGCGGGCAGAAGCGCATCAGCAGCTCGTTCAGGTAGAACGCCGACAGCAGCGCGTCGCCGGCCAGCGGCGGCATGCCGCCGACCCACTCGGCCTTGGTCAGGGTCTTGACCTCGCCGCGGCCGCTCCATGACACCGAGACCGGGTGGAAATGCTGCAACACCGCGCGCAGCGCGGAGTGCGGGCGCTTGGCGCCCTTGGCGACCATCGAGATGCGGCCGTAGTCGCGCGTGAACAGGTCCAGGATCAGGCTGGTCTCGCGATACGGCCAGGCGTGCAGCACAAAGCCGGGCTGCTCGGCCACGCGCGACTCGGGCCGAGCCGGCACGATGCGCATGGCGCGGTCCATCATCGCGCGCGCGGCCGCGTCGGCCATGCCGGGCAGCGCCTTGCTGTCGAGCAGTTCGGCGGCCTCGTCGACCACGGGGTCGGCGCGGCGGGGCCGTGGCGCCGGCGCCGGCGCGCGCGCGATGTCAGCCGTCTTGCTCACTGGTCGCTCGCGGTTGTGCTCACTCGTAGCCGTACGCGCGCAGCCCTGCTTCGTTGTCGGCCCAGCCGCTCTTCACCTTGATCCACATTTCCAGGTAGACCTTGCCATCGAACAGCTTTTCCATGTCCAGGCGCGCCTCGGTGGAGATCGTCTTGAGCTTGGCGCCCTTGTTGCCGATGATCATGGCCTTGTGCGCGTCGCGCTCGACCAGGATGGTGGCAAAGACGCGGCGCAGGCGGCCTTCGGTCTCGAACTTGTCGATGATCACGGTGCTGGTGTACGGTAGCTCGTCGCCGGTCCAGCGGAACACCTTCTCGCGGATAATCTCCGAGGCCAGGAAGCGCTCGCTGCGGTCGGTCATGGCGTCGGCGTCGTACATCGGCTCGCCTTCCGGCAGGTAGGGCCGGAGGATCTCGAACAGGCGCGCGATATGGTCGTGGGTCTTGGCCGTCATCGGCACCACTTCGCGGAACTGGAACTGCTGCCCCATCTTTTCCAGGAAGGGCATCATCACTTCCGAGCGGTTCTCGCCGTTGACGCGGTCCAGCTTGTTGGCGATCAGCAGCACCGGCGTGTTCTTCGGCAGCAGCGACAGCACCCTCTCGTCGTCGGCGCCGTAGTAGCCGGCCTCGACCACGAACAGGACCAGGTCCACCGACGACAGCGTGGACGTGACCGCGCGGTTCAGCGAACGGTTCAGCGCGCTGGCGTGGCGGGTCTGGAATCCCGGCGTGTCGACGAACACATACTGCGCGTCATCCGTGGTCTGGATGCCGACGATGCGGTGCCGCGTGGTCTGCGCCTTGCGCGAGGTGATGCTGATCTTCTGGCCGACCAGCGCGTTCATCAGCGTGGACTTGCCCACGTTGGGGCGGCCGACGATGGCCACGGTGCCGCAGCGGAAAGCCGCGGCCGGGGTATCCGCCGCGTCTTGCTGCGGATGGGTAGATTCGGTCATTCCTTCAACCTGAGAGACAGCTGTGGGTCTTGCGGCACGGGTTGCTTGCGGGTCTTGCCGGTGCGCTCGGCGCGGCTGCGCTTGAGCAGCTGCGGCACCAGCTTCTGGACTTCATCCAGCGCCAGCTTGGCGGCGGCCTGCTCGGCGGCGCGCCGCGAGGCGCCGGTGCCGAACACCCGGACTTCCAGTTTAGGCACCGTGCACTCGACTTCAAACTGCTGGCTGTGCGCGGCCCCGTGTGTGGCGATTACGTTATATTGCGGCAGGGCAATCTTGTGGCCCTGCAGGTATTCCTGCAGCAGGGTCTTGGCGTCCTTGCCCAGCGTGCGCGGATCAACCTGCTCCAGGATCGGGATATAGAGCTTGCGGATCAGCGCCCGGGCGGCATCGAAACCGGCATCCAGGAACACCGCGCCGACGATGGCTTCCAGCGCATCGGCCAGGATCGACGGGCGGCGAAAGCCCCCGCTCTTGAGCTCGCCCTCGCCCAGGCGCAGGGTATCGGACAGCTGCAGCATCTGGGCGATCTCATACAGCGCCTGCTGCTTGACCAGGTTGGCCCGCACGCGCGACAGGTCGCCCTCGTCGAGCTTGCCGAACATGCCATAGAGCATGTCCGCCACGGCGCAGTTGAGCACCGAATCGCCCAGGAATTCAAGGCGTTCGTTGTGCTGGGCGCTGTGGCTGCGGTGCGTCAGCGCCTGTTGCAGCAATTCGGGCTTGCTGAATCGGTAGCCGAGTCGTTGCTGCAAGGCGTCGAGGTTCATATCAGTGCTGCGTTCCTGAATAGGTAATCAGTAGGCTCAGGGGTCCGTAGACGGGCACCTCGGTCCGGTACGAGAAATCGACCGACTGGATGGTGCCGTTCTCGTCTTCCCGGATCAGGAGGTCCTCGCCCTTGACTGCGGTAATCCGGTCGATGACTGCCTGTTTTTCAAAAAAGTCGACCACTTCGCGCTTGTTGGCGGCGCGCTGCTTGGCATAGCTGGCGGCGCGCTTGACCGAAAAATACTCCACCAGGCTCGGGATCGCGCGCAGGGCCGGCAAGGCCACTCCGATCACGAACACCACGATCACCAGCAGCGTCCAGACGGAAAACCCGCCCATGCCCGCCCGGCGTCGTGCCGGATTCCTGCCCCCCACCTTCCCAAATTGACCCATGATGCGCTTGTCCTCGTTTTGCGTTGAGTGTTCTTGCGCCGCGGGGATTCTTATTTAAACGTTCCCACGCGTCCGAAATTGCCCAGGTTCATCCAGATCACAAAGGCCTTGCCGACGATATTCTCGTCCGGCACGAACCCCCAGTAACGGGAATCCAGGCTGTTGTCCCGGTTGTCACCCATGACGAAATAGTGACCTGCAGGTACCTTGCAGGTCACACCCTGCTGATTGTAAGTGCAGTTTTCCCGGTACGGGAAATCCGGGTCCGCCCCCGCGATAAACGCCGGGCGGTCGGCGTCGTTCAGGATGCCATGATCGACGCTGCCCGGCAGCTTTTCGCGGAAATGCTTGGAATACGCCAGGCGCTCCTCGTCCAGGAATTCCGGCAGCGCGGTGTACGCGGCCGGCTTGCCGTTGATGGTCAGGCGCTTGTTGGCATACTGCACCACGTCGCCCGGCACGCCGATCACGCGCTTGATGTAGTCGAGCGACGGGTCCTTCGGGTAGCGGAACACCATTACGTCGCCGCGCTGCGGCTCGCCCATGTCCACGACCTTCTTGTTCACCACCGGCAGGCGAATGCCGTACTCGTACTTGTTGACCAGGATGAAGTCGCCGATCAGCAGCGTCGGGATCATCGAGCCGGACGGGATCTTGAACGGCTCGACCACGAACGAGCGCAGCACGAACACGGCCAGGATCACCGGGAAGAAACTGGCCGAATACTCCAGCCACCACGGCTGGCGCAGCTTTTCCTCGGCCAGGCGCTTGCGCGTGGCGTCAGCTTCCGCCGCGCCGAAGCGGCCCTGCAGGTCGGCCTGGCGCGAATCGAACTCCGCCAGCGCCAGCCGCGCCGAAGAGCGGCGCTGCCGCTCGAACACGAGCTTGTCCGCAACCCACGCGACGCCCGTAATCACCACCAGCACAAAAAGGATCAGTGCAAAATTCATGACGGCTTCTGGTTCTTGGAAATCCTGGTACAGCCTTTGTTATTGCCAGGGCATCACGCTGTGCAAGCGCTGCCCACGCCAACGCGCGCAAGCGCGCGATTTGCCAGTTTATTTGTCGTCCACCTGCAGGATGGCCAGGAAAGCCTCCTGCGGGATCTCGACCGTACCGACCTGCTTCATCCGCTTCTTGCCGGCCTTCTGCTTTTCCAGCAGCTTCTTCTTGCGCGTGATGTCGCCGCCGTAGCACTTGGCCAGCACGTTCTTGCGCAGCGCCTTGACGTTTTCGCGCGCAATGATATTCGCGCCGATGGCGGCCTGGATCGCCACGTCGTACATCTGGCGCGGAATGATCTCGCGCATCTTGGCCGCGACCTCGCGGCCGCGGTATTGCGAGTTCGAACGGTGCACGATCACCGACAGCGCATCGACCTTGTCGCTGTTGATCAGGATGTCGACCTTGACCACGTCCGACGGGCGATATTCCTTGAACTCGTAGTCCATCGACGCATAGCCGCGCGACACCGACTTCAGGCGGTCGAAGAAGTCCATCACGATTTCCGCCATCGGGATTTCGTAGGTCAGCTGCACCTGCTTGCCGTGGTAGCTCATGTTGATTTGCGAGCCGCGCTTCTGCGTGCACAGCGTAATCACCGAGCCGACATATTCCTGCGGCATATACAGGTTCACGGTGACGATCGGTTCCAGGATCGCCTCGATCTTGCTCGGGTCCGGCATCTTCGCCGGATTTTCCACGGTGACCATGGTGCCGTCGCGCATCTCGACCTGGTACACCACCGTCGGCGCGGTCGTGATCAGGTCCATGTCGAACTCGCGCTCCAGGCGCTCCTGCACGATTTCCATGTGCAGCAGGCCGAGGAAGCCGCAGCGGAAGCCGAAGCCCAGCGCCTGCGACACTTCCGGCTCGAACATCAGCGAGGCATCGTTGAGCCGCAGCTTTTCCAGGGACTCGCGCAGCGCCTCGTACTGGTTGGCCTCCACCGGGTACAGGCCGGCGAACACCTGCGGCTTGACTTCCTTGAAGCCCGGCAGCGGCGCCTCGGCCTTGCGTTGCACGGTGGTAATGGTGTCGCCGACCTTGGCCGCCTTCAGCTCCTTGATGCCGGCGATGACGAAGCCGACCTCGCCCGCCGTCAGCGCATCGCGGGGGATCGACTTCGGCGTGAACACGCCCACCTGCTCGACCAGGTGCTGTGAGCCGTTGGCCATCAGCAGTACCTTGTCCTTGGGACGCAGCGTGCCGTTGACCACGCGCACCAGCATCACCACGCCAACGTAGTTGTCGAACCACGAGTCGATGATCAGCGCCTGCAGCGGCGCGTCGGCGTTGCCCTTGGGCGGCGGCACCTTGGCGATCAGCGCCTCGATCACGTCCTGCACGCCCTGCCCGGTTTTGGCCGAGCACGGCGTGGCGTCCTGCGCGTCGATGCCGATCACGTCCTCGATCTCCTGGATCGCGTTATCGGGGTCGGCCTGCGGCAGGTCGATCTTGTTGAGCACCGGCACCACTTCCACGCCCAGCTCGATCGCGGTGTAGCAGTTGGCCACGGTCTGCGCCTCAACGCCCTGCGAGGCGTCTACCACCAGCAGCGCGCCTTCGCAGGCGGACAGCGAGCGGCTCACTTCATAGCTGAAGTCGACGTGTCCCGGGGTGTCGATCAGGTTCAGGTTGTAGACCTGGCCGTCGCGCGCCTTGTAGCTGAGCGCAGCGGTCTGCGCCTTGATGGTGATGCCGCGCTCCTTTTCGATATCCATCGAATCGAGGACCTGCGCTTCCATCTCCCGATCCGACAGCCCTCCACAAAGCTGAATGATCCGGTCGGCCAGGGTGGACTTCCCATGGTCGATATGGGCAATGATCGAAAAATTACGGATATGGTCCATCTAGTGTTCAGGGGAGCGCCGGCGTGAGGGCCCGGGCGGCAACAAGCGGTTGAGCGGCCCGGCGCCGCGCGCCGCAAGGCGTGCGCGGGCGTACCGCAGGTTCGGGGGGTGCAATTTTTGCGCCAATCCCGTAATTTTACCGGATTTTCAATGACTTCCGGGTCGTCAAATGGCGGCGTGGCGCGGTTGGCGGCGGTTACCGGCGGGGATCAGCGGGTGGTGTGCGCGCCACCATGTGCGGCAAGCCACACCCTTGCGGCCGCTTCGTCGAGGAAATAGTGGCAAAGCTCCACGGCGCTGCCTTGCAAGGCTGCTGGCGTGCCCGGCATCAGTACCGGCACCAGCTCGCCAAAGCGGTCTTCCAGCCCCGCATCGGCATCGACATCCACCTCATGCAGGGTGAAAGAAAAATCGCGCCGGAGCGGCTCCAGCGCGACCCTCATGTCTTCGCAAAGGTGGCAGTATGCCCGGCCGTACAGCGTCAGCGCGGGCATACCAGTCACGGCGCGATCACGGCGGATCAGCGGCTGGACGTGGCGCCCGGACGCAGCGTCAGCACCTGGGTGGCGTCGCCGCGCCGCACGAACACCGCGGCAATCCGGTTCTTGTCCAGGCTACGCACCAGCTCGTTGAACTGGCGGGCGTTGGTCACGTCCGTATCGCCCAGGCGCAGGATGATGTCGCCCGGACGGATGCCGGCACGCAGCGCCGGGCCGTCGGCCACTTCCACCTCAACGCCCGACTTGAGCTTGAGCTCCTTCAGGCGCGCCTCGGGCAGGTCGTTGACCACCAGGCCAAGCGCGTTGGGCTTGCCGGCCTGTGCCGCGCTGTCGTCCTTGGGCGTTGCGCCGCTGCGGGCCTTCGCCTTGCCGTCCGGCTCCAGCTCGGTGACGGTGATCGTGACCTCGCGGGTCGCGCCCTTGCGCCACAGCTGCAGCGGCACGCGCGTGCCCGGCTTGGTCTCGCCCACCATGCGCGGCAGGTCCGAGGCCCGCTCGATATCGCGGCCGTTGAACTTGAGGATGATGTCGCCGGCCTCGATGCCCGCCTTCTCGGCAGGACCGCCTGGCTCGACGCTGCCGACCAGCGCGCCGCGTGCACGGCCCAGGCCCAGCGAATCGGCCACCTCCTTGGTGACGTCGCCGATCGCCACGGCGATGCGCCCGCGCGTCACGCGCCCTGAGGTCTTGAGCTGCTCCGACACGCGCATTGCCTCGTCGATCGGGATCGCGAACGAGATGCCCATGTAGCCGCCGCTGCGGCTGTAGATCTGCGAGTTGATGCCGATCACCTCGCCGCGCAGGTTGATCAGCGGGCCGCCGGAATTGCCGGGGTTGACCGCCACGTCGGTCTGGATGAACGGCAGGTAGTCGCCCGTGTCGCGGCCCTTGGCCGAGACGATGCCGGCGGTCACGCTGTTGTCCAGCCCGAACGGCGAGCCGATGGCCAGCACCCACTCGCCGGCGCGGACCTTGTTGGAATCGCCCAGCGGCAGGCGCGGCAGGCCGCTGGCCTCGACCTTGAGCAGCGCCACGTCGGTGCGCTTGTCCGAGCCGATCAGCTTGGCCTTGAATTCGCGCTTGTCGGGCAGCGTCACATAGATGGTTTCGGCGTCGGCCACCACGTGCGCGTTGGTCATCACGTAGCCGTCCTGGCTGATGATGAAGCCCGAACCCACGCCGCGGCTCTGCTCTTCCTGCTGCGGCGGCTGGCCGCGGCGGGGGGCGCCGGGCGCCGGGGCACCGGGCATCGGCACGCCGAAGAAGCGCCGGAAGAATTCCGCCATCTCGTCATCGCCGCCGGGCGCACCGCGCTGGCGCACGAGTTCCGTGGTGCGGATATTGACGACGGCCGGGCTGGCCTTTTCCACCAGGTCGGTGAAATCGGGCAGGTTGTAGTTGGAGGCGGCAGCCTGGGCATGGCTGACTTCGGCAACAGTCGGGCCGAGCAGCATCATGGCAACCATGACCACGGCCCGCGCCAGGGCTGGAGATCTGAACATCATCGACAACTCCCGGGATTCAGCGAATAGAAGAGAAACCATCTGGATGTGATCCCGTGGCGGGGACCCCTGCGCAGGTTTCATGGAGCCGGCGCCGGGACAGAGTCCGGCGGCGTCGGCTGCACCTGCGTCAAGCTCAGTGTACCGCCTTGGGCGGGCGATACTCCACGGCCGTCGCAAACTGCCGGACGGTGCTCGCCGGCACCTCGCCCACCACGGTAATCCAGAAATCGGCAATCCGGCGCACCACGACCTGGGTCGCGCCGAGCGCGGCCACGCCCTCGCGGCGCACACGTTGCTCGGAAACCGGTTCAATGAAGACCGACAGGCCGGTCAGCCCGTCGCTGTAGACGACCTGCAGCACTTCGAAGACCTGGCCGCGCGCGTTGCCTGGCGTGGGCGCGCGCAGCTCGCCGAGCGGACGGCGCACTTCGCGGATTTTCTGGAAGCCCTTGAGCGGCACGGCAATCGACCAGCCCTCGTCGGCGATATTGGTCGGCTGGTAGGTCACCTCATAGCGATTCCAGCTGCTGGAATTCTTGATCGCACTGAGGATACGCTGCTTCTCGGACGGCACCCCGATCTGCACCTGCGAGAACGCGACCTGCTCCAGCACCTTGCCGCCGTCGCCGATGGTCTGCGCGCGCATCAGCAGGCCGGAGTTTTTCTCCGCCCACAGGCGCACCGCATAGCGCGCGGCATCGTGCGGCTCCAGGGCAAAGACCTCGCACTCCATGCCCGCCACCCGCTCGGCGGGCATCTTGCGCATGTCGTACAGGTCCAGCACGTCGTTCTTGTTGGTGGCGAGCAGCGCCGGGAAGCGGTCCTTGGCTTCCTGCTTCTCCACCACCACCAGCTTGGCTTCGGGGATCAGGCTGTGCACCACGTCATTCTGCCGCAGCACCTCGCGCGGCTTGCCGTCGAGCGTTTCCAGGCGTTCGTACTCGTTATGGACGAGATCGCTGTAATGCTGGATACGCGAGGCGTGCATGACGCTGCCGCGCTGATAGATCAGCGTGCCGACATAGTTCTCGCGCTGTGCGGCTTTGTGGATCTTGTTGAGCCAGGCGGTGGCGTCGCGTCGGTTCAGCGTACTATCTGAAGGCTGCGCGGTGGCCGCGGCAGCGCTCAGACACAAGGCCAGAAAAAAGGACCTACGCAGGGCCCTGATTTTCTGTGCGCCCACTACATAGGCGGGCGACCCTCCTTTATGCATGTCCGGCATTATTCCTGCGTATTTTCCTGAGTGAAGTTTGCACCGTTGGCAACCGTGCGCATGGTGGGCACGAACGCATCCGTTGCCACTGACGTGCGATGGGCACGCAGGTATTCGTCCAGGCGCGGGTCGCGGATCATCTGGGGACTTTCCGCCGCCACGGTAACGATGCCAGAGGCCGGGCCGGCCGCGGGCTGGTCGGCGCGCGCCACCACGGCATCGGGCGTGGCCAGCGTGGCGGGGCCGCGCATCTGCGGCACGACCACCCAGCTGACCGCTGCCACGGCGGCAGCAATCGCGGTGCCCGGCATCACGCGGCGCACCCACGACGGCCTGACCAGCAGGCGGTGGCGGGCGCTGGCCTGCGCCACTGCCGGCACCAGTACGTGCGGCTCGGCTTCCAGGCGCGCGGAGAAACGAGAGAGGAAAGCAGTGGTGGAACCCGCGTGCGTCAGGTCTTCTGAACGCAGCGTGTCGCCGATCAACTGGTAAGTGGCCCAGTCGGACATGCCGGCATCGCCTTTCGCGAGACCCAGCACGGCATCGACTTCGTGCGCCGCCAGTTCGCCATCCATCAATACGGAGATCTGCTCCGCTGCTTCCACTACATGAACCGACTGCTTATGAGCCTGACCCATTTCCCACCCCAAGACATTCCATTGAACACCGATAATCCCGTCACTTCTGTCGCTTATCGATGCAGGAATACGCTGCAACGCTGGCTGCACGACATTCTTCTTTACTACCCGACTACTACCACCGCTTGCCCTCTGCCGTTCCCAGCAGCGGACGCAATTTCTCGGCAATCGCCTCGCGCGCCCGGAATATCCGCGAACGCACCGTGCCGATCGGACATCCCATCGCTTCGGCGATCTCCTCATAGCTGAGGCCCTCGATCTCGCGCAGCGTGATGGCAGTCCGCAATTCCTCCGGAAGGGCCTCCATTGCGCGGTTCACCGTCTCGGCGACCTGGCGCGTGTGGAGCATCGACTCCGGCGTATTGATATCCCTTAGTTGCTCACCGTCCGCAAAAGTTTCAGCCTCTTCTGCATCGATATCGCTGGACGCTTCCGGGCGGCGGCTCTGGGTGGCCAGGTAGTTCTTGGCCGTGTTGACGGCGATCCGGTACAGCCACGTATAGAAGGCCGACTCCCCGCGGAACTGGGGCAAGGCGCGATATGCCTTGATAAAGGCATCCTGCGCCACATCCTCCACCTCAGCGGGGTCCCTGACCAGGCGCGAAATCAGGCGAATGATCTTCCGATGGTATTTGGTCACCAGAAGTTCAAAGGCCCGCTTGTCGCCCTGCTGGACGCGTTCAACTAGGAGCTGATCGGCTTCGCGTTCGCTCACGTATGGCTCACCTGCAGTGTATCTCTTGGTTTGGTCGTCACGACAAACGTTGTATTTTACCTACGATTCTAAGCCCGCCCGGTGAAGCAACGCGCATCCTGTGACCGTAAGCTAACAAAATCGTTCCCCTGCCGGCATATCAGGTTGCACCCGCAGTGCAACTCTGGCGGCGCGTTGCAACCGCCGCGCCATCTCGGGCGAACCCGCCTGCCAGGGAAGAAAGATGGCGCCCGGCATCCCGGGCGCTTCGGGGACCAGGCGCACGACCGCGGCGCCGCCGGCCTGCCAGCATTGTCGGACCACAGCCTCGTGCCGGGCACCGCCCGGCCCTTGCAGGCGGATCCGCAATGGCCCCTTGTCGTCGGGCGCGTGCAGCACTGCCGTGCAGCGCCAATGCAGGCCGCGCCACCACGCCGGCCAGGCACGCACCGTCGCCGTGGCGGCAAGCGCGAGTCCCAGCGCCATGGCGGCATGCCCCCAATGGAACCCAGCCTGACTACCGGCTACCACATCGGCCAGCGTCCGCGCCAGCAGCGCGAGCGCCAGCGTTTCGCCGGCACAAAACACGAACAGGGCCCACCGCAACGGGTGGACCCTGCCCTGGCGCAGCCCGCGAAGGGCCCGCCTCAACCACGGATCAGGCGCGGCGGAAAACAAGCGTGCCGTTGGTGCCGCCGAAACCGAAGTTGTTCTTCACCGCAACGTCGATCTTCATCTCGCGTGCCGTGTTGGCCACGTAGTCCAGGTCGCACTCGGGATCCTGGTTGTCGAGGTTGATCGTCGGCGGCGACACCTGGTTGTGCAGCGCCAGCACGGTGAAGACCGATTCCAGGCCGCCGGCACCGCCCAGCAGATGGCCGGTCATCGACTTGGTCGAGTTCACCACCATCTTGTAGGCCTGCTCGCCGAATGCGGCCTTGATCGCATCGGATTCGTTCTTGTCGCCCAGCGGCGTGGACGTGCCATGGGCGTTCAGGTAGTGCACCTGGTCCGTATTGATGCCGGCGTCCTTGAGCGCATTGACCATGCAACGGCGCGGGCCGTCCATGTTCGGCGCGGTCATGTGGTAGGCGTCGCCGCTCATGCCAAAGCCGATCAGCTCGGCATAGATGCGCGCGCCGCGCGCCTTGGCCGACTCGTACTCCTCCAGCATCATCACCCCCGCGCCTTCGCCCAGCACGAAGCCGTCGCGGTCCTTGTCCCACGGACGCGAAGCGGCCGCCGGATCGTCATTGCGCGTCGACAGCGCACGCGCAGCGGCGAAACCGCCGATGCCCAGCGGCGACACGGTCGACTCGGCACCGCCCGCCAGCATGGCGTCGGCATCGCCGGCCTGGATCAGGCGGGCGGCCAGGCCAATGCTGTGCAGGCCGGTCGTGCAAGCCGTCACGGCAGCCAGGTTCGGGCCCTTGATGCCGTGGATGATCGACAGATGGCCCGCGATCATGTTGATGATCGAGCCCGGCACGAAGAACGGCGAAATCCGGCGCGGACCACGCTCGGTCAGCACGGCGTGGGTCTCTTCGATCAACGGCAGGCCGCCGATGCCCGAACCGACCAATACGCCGATGCGCTCGGCATTGGCTTCGGTCACTTCCAGGCCGCTGTCCTTCAGGGCCTGCGTGCCGGCTGCGATGCC
Source organism: Cupriavidus sp. CP313 (assembly GCF_054072015.1). NCBI lineage: Bacteria > Pseudomonadati > Pseudomonadota > Betaproteobacteria > Burkholderiales > Burkholderiaceae > Cupriavidus > Cupriavidus sp. CP313. Next base: position 60,183 of record NZ_JBSVZB010000030.1, read on the forward strand.
GAAATGGATAAAGGTATCCATCGCGCGGGCTTCCTTGGCGGGGATGTAGTCCTCGGCATTGAAACCCTTCACTTCACCGGCAAAGTGCACGGAAAGCGCGGAGTGATCGAATTTGGTGATGGTGGCGATGCCGGACTTGCCGGCAACCAGGTTGGCCCAGCCTTCGGCAACCGTGTTTCCGACCGGAGACACAAGGCCAAGCCCAGTGACGACGACGCGACGACGGCTCACTATGTTTTCCTACGGGTGCGTGAAACGGGAACGGAACGGAGATCAGCCCGCCGCCGGCCTTGCGGGCCGCGCGGCGCAGCACATTCCATTCTGCTTCTTCAAACAGACGAAAGCCACAGAAAACAGCAAGGCGCGGCCGCAACGGCCCGCCCACCTGCCTTCTGTGGCTCGGAATGCAGAGACGACGGGCTTAGGCCTTGACGTGCGCGGTGGCGTAGTCGATAGCCTGTTGCACGGTCGTGATCTTTTCGGCTTCCTCATCAGGAATTTCCATGCCGAATTCATCTTCCAACGCCATCACGAGTTCAACCGTGTCCAGCGAGTCCGCACCGAGATCGTTCACGAACGACGATTCGTTCTTGATGTCTGCCTCGGCCACGCCAAGCTGTTCTGCCACGATTTTCTTGACGCGTTGTTCGATATTGTCCATGTAACCCTCCAGGGAAGTTCGACAAAAAGTGGGCGCATTTTAGCAGGTTTGAGGCGACAGAAATGCCGCCTGCCAAGCTTTGCAAGAATCGCGCCCGTTTGGTTCGGAAAACTACTACTTCAGGCAGCTTCTTCGGGCTTCTCCCCCGAAACCAGCCATCCAAAAACTCATTAATTCATGTACATCCCGCCGTTCACATGCAGCGTAGTGCCGGTAATGTAAGCGGCTTGCGGACCAGCCAGGAAGGCCACCGCGTTGGCGATATCCTCCGGCTGGCCAAGGCGACCCAGCGGAATCTGCGTCTTGAGCGAAGCATGCTGCTCTTCGGACAGCGCCTTGGTCATGTCGGTGTCGATAAAGCCCGGTGCGACACAGTTCACGGTCACGTTGCGGCTGCCGATTTCCGCGGCCAGCGAGCGGGTCATGCCCGCCACGCCCGCCTTGGCAGCAGAGTAGTTCATCTGGCCGGGATTGCCGACCGAGCCCACCACCGAAGTGATATTGATGATGCGGCCCTGGCGGGCCTTCATCATCGGGCGCAGCACCGCGCGCGACAGGCGGAACACCGAAGTCAGGTTGGTCTGGATCACGGCCAGCCAGTCCTCGTCCTTCATGCGCATCGCCAGCTGGTCCTGCGTGATGCCGGCATTGTTGACCAGCACGCCGATGCCGCCGTGGGTCTTGACGATCTCGTCGATGAGCGCGTCGCAAGCGGCCGCGTCATTGACGTTGAGCACGGCGCCCTTGCCCTTCAGGCCATCGGCGCCGAGGTAGTCGGTGATGCCGGCCGCGCCGGCTTCGCTGGTGGCGGTGCCGATCACGGTGGCGCCCTGGCGGGCCAGTTCCAGCGCGATGGCGCGGCCGATGCCGCGCGAGGCGCCGGTGACCAGCGCAACCTGGTTGTCGAGAAGTTTGGTCATGCGGATGTCCTCTTGCTTACTTCAGCAGTGCCAGCGTGTCTTGCAGCGAGGCCGGATCGAAGATCGCACCGCCGGTCAGGTTGCCGTCGATGCGCTTGGTCATGCCGGCCAGCACCTTGCCCGGGCCGCACTCGATCACGTGCGTGATGCCTTCGGCGGCCATCTTCTGCACGCACTCGACCCAGCGCACCGGCGCGGCGGCCTGGCGCACCAGGGCGTCCTTGATCGCGTCCGGATCATTGACGATGGCGACGTCGACGTTGTTCACCAGCGGAATCGACGGCGCCGAGAAAGCCAGGCCGGCCATGCGCTCGCGCAGGCGGTCCGAAGCGGGCTTGAGCAGCGACGAGTGGAACGGCGCCGACACCGGCAGCGGCAGCGCGCGCTTGGCGCCCTTGCCCTTGGCGATTTCGCAGGCCCTCTCGACCGCGGCCTTGTGGCCGGCGATCACCACCTGCGACGGCGCGTTGAAGTTCACGGCCTCGACCACGCCGGCGGTCGATGCCTCGGCGCAAGCGGCGCGCACGTCGTCATCGGACAGGCCCAGGATCGCGGCCATGGCGCCCTCGCCCACCGGAACGGCTTCCTGCATGGCTTGCGCGCGGAAGCGCACCAGCGGCACCGCATCGGCAAACGGGATCACGCCCGCAGCCACCAGCGCCGAGTACTCGCCCAGGCTGTGGCCGGCAACCAGCGCCGGCGCCGGGCCACCGGCGTCGAGCCAGGCACGGTAGACCGCCACGGCGGCGGTCAGCATCACAGGCTGCGTGTTGGTGGTCAGGTTCAGCTCTTCGGCGGGGCCTTCGGCGATCAGGCGGCCGAGGTCCTGGCCGAGCGCGGCCGAGGCTTCTTCCACGGTGGCGCGCACCACGGCGTTATCCGCGAAAGCATTGAGCATGCCGACCGACTGCGAACCCTGGCCGGGAAATACGAAAGCGAATTTCATCGGAATGGAACCCTAACAAGAAACGGGTGGCCGGCACCGCGGCATGTCCTGCATGCGCGGCATGCCATGGTGCCGGCCGCGAATCACATGCGCAACAGCACCGCGCCCCAGGTGAAGCCGCCGCCCACGCCTTCCATCAGCACGGTCTGGCCCGGGCGGATGCGGCCGTCGCGCACCGCGACGTCCAGCGCCAGCGGGATCGACGCGGCCGAGGTGTTGCCGTGCTCATGCACGGTGGCGACCATGCGCTCCGCCGGCAGGCCCAGCTTCTTCGCCGTGCCCTGCATGATGCGGATATTGGCCTGGTGCGGGATCAGCCAGTCGACCTGGCCCGGCGTCACGCAGGCAGCCTCCATGGCTTCGCGCGCGACCTTGTCCAGCACATTCACGGCCAGCTTGAACACAGCCTGGCCGTCCATGTGCAGGAACGGGTTGCCGGTGATGTTGCCGCCGGCGACGTTGCCCGGCACGCACAGGATATCGACATGCTTGCCGTCCGAGTGCATCGCGGTGGACAGGATCCCCGGCTCCTCGGACGCCGACAGCACCACGGCGCCGGCACCGTCGCCGAACAGCACGCAGGTGGTGCGGTCGTTGAAGTCCAGGATGCGCGAGAACACCTCGGTGCCGATCACCAGCACGTTGCGGTGCGAGCCGCTGCGGATGAACTTGTCGGCCGTGGCCAGTGCGTACACGAAGCCCGAGCACACCGCCTGCAGGTCGAACGCCGGGCATTGGTTGGTGATCCCCAGCTTTTCCTGCACGATGCAGGCCGTGCTGGGGAACACAAAGTCCGGCGTCGAGGTGGCGACGATGATCAGGTCGATGCTCTGGCGGTCGATGCCGGCGGCTTCGATGGCCTGCTCGGCAGCCTTGACCGCGAGATCGCTGCTGGTCACATCCGGCTCGGCCCAGTGGCGTGCCGAAATGCCGCTGCGCGAGACGATCCAGTCGTCGCTGGTCTCGATGCCCTTTTCGGCAAGCTGCGCGGCCAGGTCATGGTTGGTCACGCGCCGCGGAGGCAGGTAGCTCCCGGTACCGATGATTTTTGCGTACTTGGTCATGTATTGTCGGATCGTATGGCCCGCAGGCACCCTCGACCGGCGCGCGTGGCGCTCAGGCGACGTGGGGGCTGGGATGCGTGCCAGGCACCTCTGTCTCCGGGGCGGGCTGTGCAGCGCCTGCGGCGCTGGATTTATCGGCAAAAGCCCGGGTGATGCGGGCGATCACGCCATTCTTGGCGGCATCATACCCGCGTTTGATGGCCCACTCAAAAGAATGGGCATCGGCCGAGCCGTGGCTCTTGATCACCAGCCCGCGCAACCCAAGCAGCGAGGCGCCGTTGTAGCGCGCCGGGTCGAGCCGCCTGGCCAGGCGCGACAGCACCGGCATTGCGACCGCGGCGAGCAGCTTGGTGAACCACGAGCGGGTGAATTCTTCCTTGATCATACTGCCGATCATCTTGGCCAGGCCCTCGGTGCTCTTGAGTGCCACGTTGCCGACAAAGCCGTCGCAGACCACGATGTCGGTAGTGCCCTTGAAGATGTCGTTGCCTTCCACGTTGCCGTAGAAGTTCAGCTCCGAGGCGCGCAGCAGTTCACCCGCACGCTTGACCACCTCATTGCCCTTGATGACTTCCTCGCCGATGTTCAGCAGGCCCACCGTGGGGTGTTCCTTGTGGTCGACCACGGCCACCATGGCTTCGGCCATGCGCGCGAACTGCAGCAGGTGCTCGGGCTCGCAGTCGGCATTGGCGCCCAGGTCCAGCACGGTGGTGCCCCAGCCTTGCTCGTTCGGGATGGTGGTGGCGATGGCCGGCCGCTCGATGCCTTCGAGCGTCTTGAGCACATAGCGCGACACCGCCATCAGCGCGCCAGTATTGCCGGCGGAGATGCAGGCACCGGCCAGGCCTTCCTTGACCTGCGTGACGGCGACGCGCATCGAGGAGTCCCTCTTCTTGCGCAGCGCCACCTCGACCGGGTCATCCATGGTGATGACCTCGGTGGCCTCGACGATAGTCACGCGCGGATGGTCCAGCGCGTGCAGCTTTTTCAGCTGCGTGCGGATGGCGTCGGGCAAGCCGACCAGCACCATCTCGGCGTCGTCGTGGCGGGAAAGAAAACTGATCGCCGCAGGCACCGTCACGGAGACTCCGTGATCGCCGCCCATGCAGTCGATAGCGATTTTGATCGTCATTGTTCCTGGTACGGATAGCGCGGCGGCGCACGCCACGCCCGGCGAGAATCCCGAGCGCCCAACAAAAAAGCGGCAACGATCTTGCCGCTTTTTTGTCTCTGACCTTTTAGTGTCCGACCTACAGGCATGCGCGAGCGAGACGCAACGTCACGCCGAACGAAGCTATCAGTCGTTCTTGGTCTTGATGACCTTGCGGCCACGGTAGTAGCCGTTCGGGCTGACGTGGTGACGCAGGTGGGTTTCGCCGGTGGTCGGCTCAACTGCCAGCGGCGCGGCCGACAGGTGATCGTGCGAACGGTGCATGCCGCGCTTGGACGGCGACTTCTTGTTCTGTTGAACAGCCATGATGACTCCTTCGAGAATTTTTCAATATTAACACACGCATCCCGCCCAAGGCGTAGCCGGGGCCCGGCCGGATGCTTCAGATTCACCTGCAAGACCTTGCTGTCCGCCTGTTGGCGGCATCAATGCTTGGTCTTCAGGCCGGCCAGCGCCGCAAAGGGCGAAGGCCGCTTTTCTTCCTCAGGCTCAGCCTCTGGCTGCGCCTCGCCGTCCGAACCGGTCACGAGGCTTTCGTGCACCGTCGGGCAGACGTCATGCTTGGGGGCCACCGGCAACGCCAGCAGCACTTCATCTTCAATCAGTTCCAGCAGCGGGAAACGCTTCGAGCCGGCGATCACGTCGACTTCGTCGTCGTCCATCGGCGCGGCGTCGGCCGCTTCCTCGCTTTCCACCACCTCGAAACGCGTTGCCGTATCGATCGGCTCGGCATAGGGGGCCAGGCAGCGCTGGCAATCCAGCCATATCCGGCCCTGCACGGTCACGTCGAGAAACAGCCGCCGCGCCGCCGCGGCGCCCGGCTCGGCCGCATCTTCACGCATGAAGCCAGTGGCCGTATAGGCAAACGTCTCATCGGGTGCCGAGGCTGGCGCTTGCGCGGCGGTCTCGGCTAAGATGCGCGGCAAATCCCGCACCGCCACGTCGCCGGCCAGGCTTTCACCCTTCCGGCACAAGGCGAAGAGATCAAGCGCGCGCAGGTCAATCGGCTGGGTCATGTGCGTGGCTCCGGTCGCAATTCAATGACTGGTTCGCCACATTCCACGCCTGTCGGACTACGGGCCGCGCACATTGGCGGCACTGCGCCCGGGTGCGGATGCGGCTAAACGCGCGATTGTACGACGTAAACCGTGTCGAGGTCAAAGGTCTTGCAACGCGGGCCGCACCTTTTACTGTTTCGCTTCCTGTTCCGATTCAATTACTTATGTCCCCAGACCCCCGCCCCAGGCTGATCCTTGGCTCCGGCTCGCCCTACCGCCGCGAACTGCTGGAGCGCCTGCGCATCCCGTTCGAGGTGGCCGTGCCCGACATCGACGAAACCCCGCTTGCCGGCGAAGCGCCCGAAGCCACCGCGCTGCGCCTGTCACAGCGCAAGGCCGAAGCCATTGCCGCGCGCCATCCGGGCGTGCTGGTGATCGGCTCGGACCAGGTGCTGACCCTGGACGGCGAACAGATGGGCAAGCCCGGCACGCACGAGAAGGCCGTGGCGCAACTGCGCCGCATGCGCGGGCGCACCGCCACCTTCCACTCGGCGCTGTGCCTGCTGGACGCACGCACCGGCATCGTGCAGCTGGCCGACGTGCAGACCTGCGTGACCATGCGCGACCTGACCGACGCTGATATCGAGGCCTACCTGCAGCTGGAGCGCCCCTACGACGTAGCCGGCAGCGCCAAGTCCGAAGGCCTGGGCATCACGCTGCTGGAACGCGTCGAGTCGGACGACCCGACCGCACTGGTCGGCCTGCCGCTGATCGCGCTGACCGGCATGCTGCGCCAGGCCGGCTACCCTCTTCTTTCCACATGACCCGCACGAGCCTACGATGAGCGGCACTCTTTACCTGATCCCCAACACCCTCGGCAAGCGCGACGAAGCCGACCCGCTGGCCGACGTGATCCCGGCCGGCGTGCAGCAGGTCGCGGCCAACCTCGATTACCTCGTCGCCGAGAACGCCAAGACCGCGCGCGCCTTCCTGAAGAAGCTGGGCGAGACCACGCCGCTGGCACGCCCGATCCAGCAGATCGAGATCCGCGAGCTGAACGTCAACACGCGCGCCGACGCCCTGGCCGCGCTGCTGGCCCCGCTCGAAGCCGGCCGCGACGGCGGCCTGCTGTCCGAGGCCGGCGTGCCGGCGGTGGCCGACCCGGGCGCCGACCTGGTGCGCCTGGCCCATGCGCGCCGCATCCGCGTGCGGCCGCTGGTCGGGCCCAGCTCGATCCTGCTGGCGGTGATGGGCTCGGGCCTGAACGGCCAGAGCTTTGCCTTCAACGGCTACCTGCCGGTCGATGCCGGCGAGCGCGCGCAGCGCCTGCGTGAGCTGGAGCAGCGCTCGCGCAAGTCCAGCCAAACCCAGGTGTTCATCGAAACGCCCTACCGCAATGCGGCGCTGCTGGAAGCCATGCGCCAGCACTGTGCCGGCACCACGCTGCTGTCCGTGGCCGTGGACCTGACCCTGCCGGGCGAGACCATCGTCACGCTGCCGCTGTCAGACTGGCGTCCCGAGCGGATCGACCTGCACAAGCGCCCGGCGATCTTCTCGCTGCTGGCCATGTAAGAAACGACAAAGGGGGCGTGAACGCCCCTTTTGTCATTGCCGCCGCGCCATCCAGGCTCAGTGCATGCCCTGCATGCGGTTGCTCCACAACATGGTCTTCATCGCCGCTGAACCCACCGCCGCGCCAAAGCGCTTGGCCACGCGCTCGGCAATGTTCTCCTTGACGGTGTAGTCGACGATGTCCTCGGCCTTGAGCACATCGCGCGCGACATAGTCGGCACTGCCCAGCCCGTCGGCCAGGCCCAGCTCCACGGCGCGCTCGCCCGACCAGAACAGGCCGGAGAACAGCTCCGGATCATCCTTGAGCCGGTCGCCGCGCCCTTCCTTGACCACGTCGATGAACTGCTGGTGGATCTGCTTGAGCATGGCCTCGGCAAAGGCCTTCTGCTTGGGCACCTGCGGCGAGAACGGGTCCAGCATGCCCTTGTTGGCGCCCGAGGTGTACAGCCGGCGCTCCACGCCGAGCTTGTCCATCAGCCCGGTAAAGCCAAAACCGTCCATCAGCACGCCGATCGAACCCACGATACTGGCCTTGTCGACATAGATCTTGTCGGCCGCCGCGGCCACGTAATAGCCGCCCGAGGCGCAGATCTCTTCCACCACCACATAGAACGGCTTGGACGGATAAAGCGTGCGCAGCCGCTGGATCTCATCGTTGATGATGCCCGCCTGCACCGGCGAGCCGCCCGGCGAGTTGATCTTCAGGATCACGCCAGCGGCATTGCTGTCAGCGAACGCCGCCTGCAGCGAGGCATTGATCGATTCCGCGCTGGCCGGGGTGCCCGCGGCGATCTCGCCCTCCAGCGTGACCATGGCCGTATGGCGGCCCGAGGTGCTGATGGCGCCATCGCCCTTGAAGTCGAACAGCGCGACCAGGACCAGCGCCAGCAACGCCAGCCCGACAAAGCGGAAGAAGATGCGCCAGCGCCGTGCCGCGCGCTGCTCGCGCAGCGATGCGGTGAGCACTTTTTCCAGCAGATCGCGCTCCCAGCCGGCGCCGCCGCCAACCGGGGGCCCCGCGGTGGCACCGGCCATGCGCGCCTTGCGCTCGCGCGCTTCACGCCTTGCCGCGTCGTCGCCGGCGCGCAATTCGTCTTCCAGCGGGTAGTCGGCGTGCGGTGCGGTGACCAGGCGCTCCGACTCCGCCTGGGGCGCCCCTTCGCCCGGCGCACCCTCGCCGGCTGGCTTGTGCTCGTCCGGCTGACCCGATTCACCCGATGGCGGCTTCTGTTGTTCTGTCATGCAAATCGCTCGTGGAAACGCCTGGCAACCCAGGCCTGGAAATACAACGGCCGGCCTGACCGCCGGCCCTGCCCGTCATTCAGGCACCGCCCATGCGCGCAGCGATCCGGTATGGCGCTTCCGGCAGCCAGTAGACCTGGCCGTCGCGCTCCTCGATGCACAGCTTGGCCAGCGATGCACCGCGGCAGGGACCGCCGACGCACTCGCCGCTGTCCGGCGCATAAACCGCGCCATGTGTGGCGCACATCAAGTATAGGCCTGAGGCATCGAAGAACCGGCCTTCCTGCCAGTCCAGCTCCATCGGCACATGGGCACACTGGTTCAGGTAACCGTGCGCGGCGCCGTCGAAACGCACCACGAAGGCGCCGATCTCGCGCTGGTCCAGCGCCACCGAGAAGCGCACGCCCAGGCCGCCTTCCTCCAGGTCCGCGGCAGCGCACAGCCGCACCGGCGCCTGGCCGGCCGCTGCCTCAGGCATGGGCCAGCAGCCAGTCGGTCAGGTCGGGGATGGAGGTAGCGCAATGCACCGGCGCCATCGCGCGCAGCGAATCCGCGGGATGTGCGCCATAGCACACGCCAATCCCCTTGGCGCCGGCATTGGCCGCCATCTGCAGGTCATGGGTGGTGTCGCCGACCATCACCGTGCGCTCCACGTCCTGGCCCAGTTCGCGGGTCAGTTCGTGCAGCATGGCCGGGTGCGGCTTGGAGAAGGTCTCGTCGGCACAGCGCGTGGCGTCGAACAGGCGGGTCAGGCCGCTCGCAGCCAGCGCGCGCTGCAGGCCGACGCGGGTCTTGCCGGTGGCCACGCCAAGAAAATAGTGTTCGCCGCGCAGGGTCTCCAGCATTTCGCGCACGCCGTCGAACAGCACCAGGTCGGCGTCGCGAGCGAGGAAGTGGTAGCGGTAGCGTTCGGCCAGGCGCGGGTAGTCGACGGGGTCCAGCGTCGGCACCGCGTAAGACAGCGCATCCTTCAGGCCCAGCCCGATCACGTGGCTGGCGGCGCGGTCATCCGGCACCGGCAGGCCCAGGTCGCGGCTGGCGAGCTGGATGCACTTGGCGATGGTCGGAGTCGAGTCCATCAGCGTCCCGTCCCAGTCGAAAACGATCAGGTCAAATTGTTGCCTGGCCATGGAAGTCCTTGTGGCGTTTGATGCACTACCCTACTCCGGGGCACGCAGTTCACGCAATTGTTGCAGGAATCCGACGCATTCGTCGGGCAGCGGCGCTTCCACCGCCAGTGGCTCGCCCGTGGCCGGGTGGATAAACACCAGCCGGTGGGCGTGCAGGAACATGCGCTTGAGGCCCGGCTTGGCGCCGGAACGCGCCAGCGCCTTGTTCAGCGAGAAGTCGCCATATTTTTCGTCACCGACGATCGGGAAACCTGAGTGGGCCAGGTGGACGCGGATCTGGTGGGTACGGCCGGTCATCAGTTCGGCCTCCAGCAGGGTGAAGCCCTGGAAGGCCTCGACCCGGTTGAACACGGTGTGCGAGGCCAGTCCGTCGGCCTGCACTCGCACCCGGCGCTCGCCGTCCGGTGTGCTGTACTTATATAGAGGCAGCTTCACATGCTGGCGCGCATTCGGGAATTCGCCGGCCACGCAGGCGAAATAGCGCTTGTCCATCGCGTTGCCGCGAATCTGCTCGTGCAGGTGGACCAGCGCCGAGCGCTTCTTGGCCAGCATCAGGATGCCGGAGGTCTCGCGATCGAGCCGGTGCACCAGCTCCAGGAACTTGGCCTGGGGCCGGGACCGGCGCAATTGCTCGATCACGCCGAAGGCCACGCCCGAGCCGCCGTGCACGGCCACGCCGGCCGGCTTGTTGATCACCAGCAGTTGGGCGTCCTCAAACAGCACCGGGAACTCGCCCGCCGGCACATGCTGGGCATTGGCGGATTGCGCCGAATTCGCCACCCGCATTGGCGGAATGCGCACGACATCACCCGACTGCAGGCGATAAGTGGCATCGATCCGGCCCTTATTGACGCGAACTTCCCCCGAACGCAGCACCCGGTAGATATGGCTCTTGGGCACGCCCTTGGCCACCTTCAGCAGGAAGTTGTCAATGCGCTGACCTTCCGAGCCTTCGTCAATCGTGACATACGCCACCTGTGGGCTGGCCGGCGCAGCTTCGGCAGCCTTTTCAATTTGATGGCGTAACTCATTCATTTTCAATATAATTTCCTCGCTGTCCCGGCTTGTGGCCGGCAGCGCAAGACCTGTGTAAGCGATTGATCTTCGAGTTTTCTTGGATTTTTCGCATTCTACACTTGGGGTTGCCGCCAACCCCGCCCGTCTCCCGCAACTTTGCGTTCCGCCAAGCGCCAGACGGGCAAATGGCAGTAAAAAGCAGCACGCACGGTGCCGCCGGCATGCAGGAAGTCGCCCAAAGGAGGCTTCGGCGAGGCAGGCGGTGACGTGGGAACTGAGTGTTCAGGTAAAACAGAATTTAAAGGCGGATGCCACTGCCGGCATCCGCTTCGGTGAGAGAAGTCCTGCCCGCACCGGGAAACGGTGCCGGCCGGCAGGTTAGCCTGCCGCCTGACTGGAAATACCGGCGCCCGGTCGCAGAATTCCAAGAAGTAGTAGGTGCGCCCGCCAGGAGTAGTCAGGCAGCAACGGCAACCATGCCGTGTCCGAAAAATTTGCTCTTTGACGCGTCTAGGCCTTCCGCGGCCGGCCGCGATGCCGCCGGCGCCGGTTGCGCCGGCGTTCAGCATCGCCTCCGGCACGGGAACGCGCCGGATGTCTGCGCAAGAGCAGCCTCCGGTGTTCTCTCCTGCCCCGCGGACGTTACCCCGACGTCATCGCTCTCTTTCACCCGCGCCCAGCCGCTCGCCTATCCCGCGCAGCGGCGCTTTCCGGCAATTCTCGCGCCTCGCTCGCTCCCTCGCGTGCTCCATAGATCGCCGCGGACACCGCCCAGACGGTGCCACCCGCGACACTGGAGTGAGGTATTGCGATGAAACGCATGCTGTTCAACGCGACGCAACAGGAAGAATTGCGCGTCGCCATCGTCGACGGTCAGAAACTGATCGATATCGACATCGAGACTGCCGGGCGCGAACAGCGCAAGGGCAACATCTACAAGGGCGTCATCACCCGCATCGAGCCCTCGCTGGAAGCCTGCTTCGTCAACTACGGCGAAGAGCGCCACGGCTTCCTGCCGTTCAAGGAAGTCGCCCGCGCCTTCTTCAAGGAAGGCATCGACGTGCGCAACGCGCGCATCCAGGATGCCCTGCATGAAGGCCAGGAACTGATCGTCCAGGTCGAGAAAGAAGAGCGCGGCAACAAGGGCGCGGCCCTGACCACCTTTATCTCGCTGGCCGGCCGCTACCTGGTGCTGATGCCCAACAACCCGCGCGGCGGCGGCGTGTCGCGCCGCATCGAGGGCGAGGACCGCCAGGAACTGCGCGAAACCATGGCGCAGCTGGCCGTGCCGGAAGGCATGAGCATCATCGCCCGTACCGCCGGCATCGGCCGCTCGGCCGAGGAACTGCAGTGGGACCTGAACTACCTGCTGCAACTGTGGAAGGCCATCGACGGCGCCGCCGGCGACAACAAGGCCCCGCTGCTGATCTACCTGGAATCGAGCCTGGTGATCCGCGCCATCCGCGATTACTTCCAGCCGGATATCGGCGAGATCCTGATCGATACCGACGAGATCTACGAACAGGCCCGCGCCTTCATGAGCGTGGTGATGCCTGACAACATGAGCCGCGTGAAGAAGTACCGGGACGACGTGCCGCTCTTCTCGCGCTTCCAGATCGAGCACCAGATCGAGTCGGCCTATTCGCGCATGGTGATGCTGCCCTCGGGCGGCGCCATCGTGATCGACCACACCGAGGCCCTGGTCTCGGTGGACGTGAACTCGGCCCGCGCCACCAAGGGCGCCGACATCGAGGAAACCGCGCTGCGCACCAACCTCGAGGCCGCCGACGAAATCGCCCGCCAGCTGCGCCTGCGCGACCTGGGCGGCCTGATCGTGATCGACTTTATCGACATGGAGTCGGGCAAGGCCCAGAAGGACGTGGAAACGCGCCTGAAGGACGCGCTGCGCCACGACCGCGCGCGCGTGCAGATGGGCAAGATCAGCCGCTTCGGCCTGATGGAGCTGTCGCGCCAGCGCCTGCGTCCGTCGCTGTCGGAGGGCTCGCACATCACTTGCCCGCGCTGCAACGGCACCGGCCATATCCGCGATACCGAATCGTCCGCCCTGCAGGTGCTGCGCATCATCCAGGAAGAGGCGATGAAGGAAAACACCGCCGCCATCCACTGCCAGGTGCCGGTGGAGGTGGCCGCCTTCCTGCTGAACGAGAAGCGCCAGGAAATCAACCTGATCGAGCTGCGCTTCAAGGTCAACGTGCTGCTGATCCCCAACAAGCACCTGGAAACGCCGCACTACAAGCTGGAGCGCCTGCGCCACGACGACCCGCGCCTGGAAGAGAGCACCGCCAGCTACCGCATGGCCGAGGCTGCCGCCAAGGAACTGGAAGCCGACACCAGCTACAGCAGCCGCCGCAAGGAAGAAGCCAAGCCGCGCCAGGAAGCGGCGGTCAAGGGCATCACCCCGGAACAGCCGGCCCCGGTCTCGGTGCCGCGCCCCGAGCGCGCGCCCAAGCCGGAAGCCCCGATCGCCCCGCCCGTGCCGGCTACCCAGCCGGTGGTCAGCGGCGGTTTCATCGCCTGGCTGAAGGGCCTGTTCGGTGCCCGCCCGGCAACCCCGCCGGTGGTGGAGCCGGCCAAGCCGGCAACTGCAACTGAGGCCCGTAGCGCCGAAGGCCGGCGCGAGCGCGGCCAGCGCGGCGAAGGCCGCGGCCAGCGTGGTGAGCGTGGCGACCGCGCCGAGCGTGGTGAGCGCACGGAGCGTGGTGAGCGTGGTGAGCGTGGTGAGCGTGGCGAGCGCCAGGGCCGTGGCCAGCGCGGCGACCGTGCCGAGCGCGCGGAACGTGGCGAACGCCAGGGTGCCGAGCGCGGCGAGCAACGCGAGGGCCGTGGCGAACGCCAGGGCCGCCAGCCGCGCCAGCAAGGTGAAGGCCAGGCCACCCCGGCCCTGGCCCGCCAGGGCGAGGCTGTGCAAGCCGAGCGCGCCCAGGGCGAGCGCGTGGAGGGCCGTCAGGAAGGCCGCCGCGACCGCAACCAGGAACGCCGCGAGCGCCAGCGTGAACGCCAGCGCGAACGCAGCGAACTGCGCGAAGCCGAAGCCGGTGAAGCACCGCAGCCGGAAGCCATCGCCGCCGCCCAGGCACTGGGCGTGCTGCCACAGCCAGTGACCGAAGAGACGCAAGCCGTCCGCGCCGAGCTGCCGGAAGGTGTCGAGAGCGCCGCCGAGACCGCTGAGGGCGAAGAGCGCCGCCGCCGCAACCGCCGTGGCCGCAACCGCTATCGCCGTGAGCGCGACGAGTCGGCGCAAGGTGCGCAGGGTGAAGGCGAAGGCGACGACGAAACCGCCGCTGCCGAAGGCGTTGCCCCGGTGAGCGCTGAAGCCGCCGTGCCCGCCGAGCCCGCACCGCAAGCTGCCGTGGCCGTGGCCGCCGCAGCCGAGGCCGTCGAAGCAATCCGCATCGCCGTGCCGGAAGACGTGACGCCCGCGCCGGTCGCCGAGGCAGCCCCGGTGACCGCGCCGGTTGCCGAGCCCGTGCCCCAGCAAGCTGCCCCGGTAGCCGCCGCCGTCACGGAAGCCGTTGCCGTCGAAGCGATCGTCGAGTCCACCGCAAGCGTGGCCGTCGAAGCGGCTCCGGTCGTGCCGGCACCTGCCGCTGCACCGGTCACCGCCCCTGTGGCCGAAGCCGCACCGGCCGAGGTGTTCGCGCCGGCAGCCCCGGTGGTTGCTGCAGCGCCGGCCGCACCGGCAGCGTCGGTCACCCCGGCAGCACTGGAGAACCTGGAACCGATGCTCGCCACCGCCGGCCTGCAATGGGTCCATACCGACAGCGACAAGCTGCGTTCGGCCCAGGAAGCCGCCGCCCGCCTTGCGCCCGCCCCGCGCGTGCGGCGCGAGCGCAAGGCGCTGCCGCCGCTGCCCCACGGTCCGATGATCCTGGTGGAAACCGGTGGCCGCGAAGTGGAGATGGCATCGCAGCAGTAAGCGTTGCCGCTGCTCCGCAGCAAAAGCAAGAAGGGGACGGCCTGGCCGTCCCCTTTTTTTATGGGCAGCCGGCCAGATGAATCCCCGCCATCACCGGGGGATGCGGGTGCCCCGCCCCCGCCTCGGCTAGAATGGCAACAGAATGCATCCGGCCCTCGAGCGCCCCTGATTTGGCCACGCCGCCAGGCCGCTCCCCGGACGCCGTGCCCACCCACAGGCCATGACCGAATCCGTCATTCCGATTTTCGACCTGCGCGACCATCGCTACCGCTCGATGACGCCCAGCATTCCCGGCAAGCTGGCTGCCCCCACCGGCCTGGTGGCCGACACCCGCGGCCGGCCGCTGCATGACCTGCGCATCTCGGTGACGGACCGCTGCAACTTCCGCTGCGTCTACTGCATGCCGAAGGAAGTGTTCGACAAGGACTACACCTTCCTGCCGCATTCCGAGCTGCTGAGCTTCGAGGAGATCGAGCGCACCGCGCGCCTGTTCGTCGCCCACGGCGTCGAGAAGATCCGCCTGACCGGCGGCGAGCCGCTGCTGCGCAAGAACATCGAGCACCTGGTGGAGATGCTGGCCAGGATCGAGACCGTCTCGGGCAAGCCGCTGGATCTGACGCTCACCACCAACGCCTCGCTGCTGGCGCGCAAGGCGCGCGCGTTGCGCGATGCGGGACTGACGCGCGTCAGCGTCAGCCTGGACGCGATCGACGACGCCACCTTCCGCCGCATGAACGACGTGGACTTCGCGGTCGCCGACGTGCTGCACGGCATCGAGACCGCGCAGGCCGTGGGGCTGGCGCCGCTCAAGGTCAACATGGTGGTCAAGCGCGGCACCAATGACCAGGAAATCGTGCCGATGGCGCGCCACTTCCGCCACAGCGGCATCATCCTGCGCTTTATCGAGTTCATGGACGTGGGCGCCAGCAACCACTGGCAGATGAATGAAGTGCTGCCGTCCGCCGAGGTGGTGAAGCGCATCGATGCGGAATTCCCGCTCGAACCGGTGCAGGCCAACTACTCCGGCGAGACCGCCGAACGCTGGCGCTACCGCGACGGCAGCGGCGAGATCGGCGTGATCTCCAGCGTCACCCACGCCTTCTGCGGCGACTGCAGCCGCATCCGGCTGTCCACCGAAGGCCGGCTCTACCTGTGCCTGTTCGCCACCGAGGGCTTCGACCTGCGCGCGCTGCTGCGCGGCGGCTACAGCGACCTGGAAATCTCCAATGCGATTGCGCAGGTGTGGCAGGGCCGCACCGACAATTATTCCGAGCAGCGCAGCGACCCGACGGTGCGCGCGAAGCGTGCCGAGCGCAAGATCGAGATGTCCTATATCGGCGGCTGACCCCGCCGCACACACAATCCATGATTGCACGCGACGACATCACCGGCCTGATCCTCGCAGGCGGCAGGGGCAGCCGCATGGGCGGCACCGACAAGGGCCTGCAGCCGCTGCACGGCACGCCGATGGCCATGCACACGATGATGCGCCTTACCCCCCAGGTGGGCGGACTGATGATCAATGCCAACCGCAACCTGGCCGCCTATGAGTCCTTCGGCGTGCCGGTCTACACCGACTCCGTGCCCGACTTCGCCGGCCCGCTGGCGGGGATGCTGGCCGGCCTGGAGCAATGCGCCACGCCGTGGATGGTGACCGCGCCCTGCGATTCGCCCTTCCTGCCGACCGACCTGGTGGCACGCCTGGCGCAGGCGATCGAGGCCGAAGGCGCGGACCTGGCGATCCCCGTCACGCTGGACCAGGACGGCCGGCGCCAGACCCAACCTGTGTTCTGCCTGATGCCGGTCAGTGCGCTCGACAGCCTGGTGGCTTATCTTTCCGGCGGCGGCCGCAAGATCGAGACCTGGGCCGCCTCGCACCGCCTGGCCGAAGTGCTGTTCGACGACGCCGCGGCCTTTGCCAATATCAACACCCTGGACGAACTGCGCACGCACGAAACGCGCTGAGCCACCATGCCCACCCTGCAATCCGTCATCTCCTGCCTTTCCGACTACGACCCCGCCGCCCTGCCGGTGGACCAGGCCAACCGCATCATCGGCGAGGTGGTCGAGCCGGTGCACGGCGTCGAGCAGTTGCCGATCCGCAGCGCCTTGGACCGCGTGCTGGCCGAGGACATCGTCTCGTCCATCGACGTGCCGGCGCATGACAACTCGGCGATGGACGGCTATGCCTTCCAGGGCGCCGCGCTGGCTGCCGCGCAGACCGCCACGGTCGAGCTGGAAGTCATCGGCAGCGCCTTCGCCGGCGCTGCAGGCGCGCTGGCGCCCACGGCGGCGCAGGCGGTGCGCATCATGACCGGCGCGGTGATGCCGGCCGGCTGCGACACCGTGGTGCCGCAGGAATTCGTGGAAGCCATGGACAACGGCGCGCGCATCCGCTTTGCCGCCGACTGCGTGCGCACCGGCGACAACCGGCGCCTGCGCGGCGAAGACCTGGCGCGCGGCCAGGCCGCGCTGCAGGCCGGGCGCATCCTCCAGCCGGCCGACCTGGGCCTGCTGGCCTCGCTGGGCGTGGCCGAGGTGCGCGTACGCCGGCGCCTGCGCGTGGCGTTTTTCTCCACCGGCGACGAGCTGCGCTCGATCGGCGAGCCGCTCGATCCCGGCTGCGTCTACGACTCCAACCGCTACACGCTGCACGGCATGCTGCGCCGGATGAACGTCGACCTGCTCGACATGGGCGTGGTGCGCGACGACCCCGACGCACTCGAAGCCGCCTTCCGCACCGCCTGCGAGACCGCCGACGCGGTCATCACCTCCGGCGGGGTCTCGGTCGGCGAGGCCGACTACACCAAGCAGATCATGGCGCGCCTGGGCGATGTCACGTTCTGGAAGATTGCGATGCGCCCGGGCCGGCCGATGGCCTTCGGCCGGATCAATTCCAATGGCCGCGACGCGCTGCTGTTCGGGCTGCCGGGCAACCCGGTGGCGGTGATGGTCACCTTCTACCACTTCGTGCGCGCCGCGCTGCAGCGGCTGATGGGCGCCAGCGTGTCGCCGCTGCCGCTGCTGCGCGTGCGCAGCGCGCAAGCCATCCGCAAGAAGCCCGGCCGCACCGAGTACCAGCGCGGCATCCTGGCGCGCGCCGACGACGGCCAGTGGGAAGTGCGCATCACCGGCCAGCAGGGCTCGGGCGTGCTGCGCTCGATGAGCGAGGCCAACTGCTTTATCGTGCTCGGCCACGAACAGGACTCGGTCAAGGCCGGCGATGCGGTCGAGGTGATGCTGTTCGACGGACTGGTCTAGCCGGACCGGCAGGCGCTACACGCAAGCGCTTGCCACACGCCGGTAGCAATGTGTCGTTTTTGTGCCGCACATTTGCGGCCGTAGCACAGCCGGCACCTGGCTTTCGCCTGCCCCCGCCGACGGCGGGCTATGCTTGGCATCGGCCAATCGCTACACTTGGCGCACGATTCAGAACCATTCGAGTATCCCCCGTCATGAATCAGGAGATCGCCTACCTCCACCCCGTCAAGACCGCCCGCGCGCTGGTGCTGGTCTACCTGTGCTTCTCGCTGCCGATCGTGTCGCTGGGCCTGTTTGTCACCTTCGTCCGCTATGGTGACCTGCCCGCCATCACGGTCTTCAGCGCAATCATCCTGAATGCGCTGATCGGCTTCGGCCTGCTGTGGCTGGCCTGCAAGGCCTACAACTGGGTGGCCGCCCGCTTCGGCGGCATTGAAGTCCACGTGCGCGAACTGGCGCCCGAAGACGAGCGCTGAGCAGCGCGCCGGCGCCCAGGCCGGCAGCAATCCGGCAGCCCCCTGCGGGGGCTTGCCCTGCCCCTCCCCTGTCGCTGGTTCAGCCGCCGTTGTCTTCGGCGGCGTCCGCCGCTTCTGCTGCATTGAGGCCAAGCACCTGCTGCGCGGCCTCGCCCGGCAGCGCTTCCACCGTGCGCAGCTTGCGCGCCATCTGGCGCGTGCGCACTTCGGCCTGCTCGATATTGCGCGCGGCGCGCTCCAGCGTATCGCGCGTTTTGGCCAGCACGTCGCCGAACTTGCCGAACTCGGTCTTGACCGCGCCCAGCACCTCCCACACCTCGCTTGAGCGCTTTTCCAGCGCCAGCGTGCGAAAGCCCATCTGCAGGCTGTTCAGCAGCGCGGTCAGCGTGGTCGGCCCGGCCACGGTCACGCGGTGGTCGCGCTGCATCAGGTCGGTCAGGCCCGGGCGCCGCAGCACCTCGGCGTACAAACCCTCGGTCGGCAGGAACAGGATGGCGAAATCCGTGGTCTGGGGCGGCGACAGGTATTTCTCGGCGATGGTCTGGGCCTCGCGCCGCAGCGCCACTTCCAGTTCGCGGCCGAAGGCGATGACACCATCCGGATCGCCCCGCTCCTGCGCGTCCACCAGGCGCTCGTACTGTTCCTTGGGAAACTTGGCGTCGACCGGCAGCCAGACCGGCGCATTGTCGCCACCCGCGGCCTTGCCCGGCAGCCGGATCGCAAACTCCACCCGCGCGCCCGAGTTGCGCACGGTCTCGACATTCTTGCCGTACTGCTCCGGCGTCAGCATCTGCTCCAGCAGCATTTCCAGCTGGACTTCGCCCCAGGTGCCGCGCGACTTCACATTGGTCAGCACCTTCTTCAGGTCGCCCACGCCCTGCGCCAGCACCTGCATCTCGCCCAGGCCGCGGTGCACCTGCTCGAGCCGGTCCGACACCAGCCGGAAGGATTCGCCCAGGCGCTGCTCCAGCGTGGCGTGCAGCTTCTCGTCGACGGTGCGGCGCATTTCCTCCAGCTTGGCGGCGTTGTTGGCCTCGATGTCCTGCAGCTTCTTCTCCAGCGTGGCGCGCACTTCGGCCAGGCGCCGCTCGTTGGCTTCGGACATCTGCGCCAGCTGCTGCTGCAGCCCGTCGCCGAAGCGGCGCAGCGTGCCGGCCTGCTCGTCGCGCGCCTGCTGGCCCTGCAGCATCATGTGCTGGCGCACCTGCTCGAGCTGCTGGGTGTTGGTCTCGGTCAGCTTGGCCAGTTGCTGCGCGAAGGTGTCGATCTGGTTGTTCTGCAGCGTGGCGATGCCCGTCAGCTGCGACGACAGCGCCTGCTGGAAGCGCAGCATCTGCTGCGCCGACTCGTCGCGGTTGCCGCGCGCGGCCTCGGCCACTTCGGTGCGCACCTCTCGCTCCAGCCGCTCCATGCCGCGCGCGCTTTCCGCGCGCATGTCGGCCAGTTGCCGGCCAAGCTCGGCCCCCGGCGAGGCAGCCTGCTGGCGCAGCAGTACGATTACCAGCAGGACGACCGCGAGCAGCGCCACGGCCAGCGTCAGGAACGGAATCAGGGTCATGCAGCAGGAAACAGGTGGATGGCAGGCTTAGCGGCGCCGCGACATGACATCGGGGTTGATCACGGTGGGCGGATGGCCGGCCTGCGGGCCCTGGTCGAGCGCGGCGATCAGGTTGTCGGCGGCCAGCATCGCCATCGCACGGCGAGTCTTCTCGGACGCGCTGGCGATATGCGGCGTGAGCACGACGTTGGGCACCGTGAGCAGGTCCGGATGGACGCTGGGCTCGCCCTCGAACACATCCAGGCCGGCGCCGAAGATGCGCTTGTCGCGCAGCGCCTGCGCCAGCGCGGCATCGTCGACGATGCCGCCGCGCGCCAGGTTGACCAGCGTCGCGGTCGGCTTCATCAGCGCCAGCTCGGCCGCGCCGATGGCGTGGTGGCTCTGCGGGCCATAGGGCAGCACCAGCAGCAGGTGGTCGGACTGGCGCAGCAGGTCTTCCTTGCTGACATAGCGCGCGTTGAGCGCGCGCTCGGTGTCCGCCGGCAGCTGGCTGCGGTTGTGGTACAGCACGCTCATGCCAAACCCGCTCGCGCGGCGCGCCAGGGCCTGGCCGATGCGGCCCATGCCGAGGATGCCGAGCGTGCTGCCGTACAGGTCCATGCCGACCAGCATGTCGTAGCTCCAGCGCTGCCACTTGCCGGCGCGCAGGTAGTGCTCGGCCTCGGTCACGCGGCGCGCGGTCGCCATCAGCAGGGCCCAGCCGAAGTCGGCGGTGGTCTCGGTCAGCACGTCCGGCGTATTGGTGGCGACGATGCCGGCGGCCGTCAGCGCCGGCACGTCCAGGTTGTTGTAGCCGACCGCCATATTGCACACGGCGCGCAGCGCCGGCAGCCCGGCGACCACATCGCCGTCGATGCGGTCGGCGGCATTGGCCAGCACGCCGGCCTTGCCCGCCAGGCGCGCCTTCAGCGCGGCGGCGTCCAGCACCGCGTCCTGCTGGTTGTCGTCGACATCGAAATACTGCGCCAGGTGCGCAATGACTTCGGGATAGATGGCGCGGGTGACCAGGACAGACGGCTTCATGGCATCACACTCGGAAGAAAAGGAAGGTCATGATGACGAACAGCGGCATCAGGAAGATGCCCGAGTACAGCATGTAGCCGAAGAAGCTCGGCATGCGCACGCCGCGGTTCTCGGCAATGGCCTTGACCATCAGGTTGGGGGCATTGCCGATATAGGTGTTGGCGCCCATGAACACGGCCCCGGCCGAGATCGCGGCCAGCGTCGAGGCGTCGCGCGTCATCAGCGTGGCCGCGTCGCCACCGGCGGTGTTGAAGAACACCAGGTAGGTCGGCGCGTTGTCCAGGAACGAGGACAGCAGGCCGGTGGCCCAGAAGTACATGCCGTCGACCGGCTGGCCGTTGCTGTCGCTGACCGCGCGGATCACGCCGGAGAAAGCGCCGTCCGTGCCGGCCTTGAGCATGGCGATGACCGGGATGATGGTCAGGAAGATGCCGGCGAAGAGCTTGCCGACTTCCAGGATCGGCTCCCAGTTGAATTCATTGCCGGCGCGCGCCGTCTGCGGCGTCACCAGCAGCGACACCACCGCCACCACCACCAGCAGCGCATCGCGCACCGCGGCCTGCAGCGGCACCTCGGTGCCCAGGATGTCGAACGAAATGCCCGGCTTCCACAGCCCGCTCATCAGCACCAGGCCGATCACGGCCAGCAGCAGCGCGAAGTTGAATTTGCCCTCGATGGCGATGCCGCCCGAGTCCGGCGTGGGGTCGCTGCGCGGCGGCAGTTCCTCTTCCTTGTTGTGGTAGTAGTGACGGTCGACCAGGTAGAACAGCACCAGCAGCACCACGCAGATAAAGACCGTCTCCGGGAAGATGTTGCGCATGGTCCAGAAGAAGTCCACGCCCTTCAGGAAGCCCAGGAACAGCGGCGGATCGCCCAGCGGCGTCAGCGAGCCGCCGGCATTGGCCACCAGGAAGATAAAGAACACCACCACGTGCGCCACGTGGCGGCGGTTGTCATTGGCGCGCAGCAGCGGCCGGATCAGCAGCATGGCCGCGCCGGTGGTGCCCATGAAGCTGGCCAGCAGCGTGCCCAGCGCCAGGATGCCGGTATTGAGCCTGGGCGTGCCGTGCAGGTTGCCGCGCACGCAGATGCCGCCGGCGACGATATACAGCGAGGCGATCAGAACGATGAACGGGATGTACTCGGCAAGCAGCGCGTGCACCGCGCTGGCGGCGGCCGCATGCGTGCCGAACGCTGCCGCGAACGGCAGCAGGAACAGCAGCCCCCAGCCCGCGGCGATCTTGCCGTAGTGGTGGTGCCAGAACTTGGGCGCAACCAGCGGCCACACCGCGATCGACAGCAGGATGCCGGCGAACGGCAGCCCCCACAGCGAGGACAGCGACGCCCCGTCAAGGTCCGCGGCATGGCCGACGGCGGGAAAGGCGGCCAGCACGGCCAGCAGCGGCAACAGCACGGAGGCACGTCGCATCAGGCAGGATCTCCTCGGGAATGCAGCATTCATTGACGCACCGCCGGCACGAAGCCGCGGCACGCAGGCAAGCCTGCAAGTGTAATTCAAGCACCTCTTGCGCCGGGCCTGCTGCAACAGCGGTGCATCGCATTCCGTGCGGCGGAAGCCGCGGGTTCAGGCCTCGTCGACCAGGATCACATGCACGCGGTACGGGCCATGGGCGCCGAGCACGATGGTCTGCTCGATATCGCCCGTGCGAGAAGGCCCGCTGATGATATTGGTGGCGCGCGGCAGTTCGCCGCGCTCGCTGCGCACCAGCGCAAAGGCGTCTTCCAGACCGGCGACGATGCGCGAGCGCGGCACCACCGCCACATGGGTCTCGGGCAGCAGTGCGGCCGAGGCAAAGGTGGCCGGACCCGACAGCAGCATCAGCGAGCCGGTCTCGGCAATCGCGCAGAAGCAGCCGGTGATGCCGACCAGGTCGCCATGCTCGCGGTCGGCCTCGACCTCGCGCACCGGCGGGCGGCATTCCACCGCCAGCCCCGCGGCCTGCCACGGCAGCGGGCCCAGCGCG
The DNA here is from genome assembly GCF_054072015.1 of Cupriavidus sp. CP313. Lineage (NCBI taxonomy): Bacteria > Pseudomonadati > Pseudomonadota > Betaproteobacteria > Burkholderiales > Burkholderiaceae > Cupriavidus > Cupriavidus sp. CP313. Next base: position 83,144 of record NZ_JBSVZB010000030.1, read on the forward strand.
TCCCACGCCACGGCACGGTGGACCAGGTTCAGGCTGTCGAGGAAGCGCACGGTGGCGGCGGGCACCTCGCCCATCGTCGCCACGCGGTCCACGGTCGAGGCCATGCGCTGCGCCTGCGCCAGGAAGGCCTCGGCCAGGTCGGCCGCCACCGCCGGGCGCGGACCCTGCGGGTGGCGCGACAGGTAGTCGGCCACGGCCTCGCGCTCGCCCGCGCTCGGCCGGGTCGGCCTGCCTTGGGCAGCACGGATGCGGGCAAAGATGCGGTCGCGGGCGTCGTTGGTTTCCATAAGGCCTGGTGGGGGGTCGCGGAGCGCGGCAAGGGCGCGATGCGCCGATTATAGTGGCGAGCGCCGCGCGCAAAGCATGGCGCGGCGGGCGCGATGTGTTGAATTTTGCTACGCCCCGGGCTGAACCGAGTACACCTGGCGCAGGTAGGACAGGTAGCCGACATCGTCGCACATGGTCTTTTCCGGCGTGTCCGACAGCTTGGCCACCGGCTGCCCGTTGCAGCGCACCATCTTGATCACGATCTGCAGCGGGGTATAGCCAAGGTCGTTGGTCAGGTTGGTGCCGACGCCAAAGGCCAACCGGCAGCGGCCATGGAAGCGTTCATACAGCTCGATCACGCGCGGGATGTCGAGGCTGTCGCTGAAGATCAGCGTCTTGGTGCGCGGGTCGACGCGGTTGGCGGCATAGTGGGCGACCATGCGCTCGCCCCACTGCATCGGGTCGCCGGAATCATGGCGCACGCCGTCGAAGAGCTTGCAGAAATACAGGTCGAAGTCGCGCAGGAAGGCATCGAAGCCATAGGTATCCGACAGCGCGATACCCAGGTCGCCGCGGTACTCGCGCGCCCAGCGCTCCAGCGCGTACACCTGCGAATCGCGCAGCCGCGGGCCCAGTGCCTGGCAGGCCTGCAGGTATTCATGCGCCATCGTGCCCAGCGGCACCATATTGTGCAGGCGGGCAAAGTGGACGTTGCTGGTGCCGGCCAGTTGCGGCCCCAGCTGGCGCCGCATGGTCAGCAGCACCTCTTCCTGCCAGTCGCGCGCAAAGCGCCGGCGCGTGCCGTAGTCGGCGATCACGCAATCCGCCAGCTCGGGCGTCTTCAGCAAGGCCAGCTTGTGGTCCAGCCGGCGGCGGCCTTCGGCCAGGTCGGGCCTGGGCTGGGTGCGGCGGAAATAGACCTCGTTGACGATCGCCAGGACCGGCACTTCGAACATGATGGTATGCAGCCACGGGCCGATGATCGAGATCTCGATCTCGCCGTTGCCCTGCGGGGACGGCCGCACCGAGACATATTTCTCGTTCAGGTGGAACAGGCCGAGGAAGTCGACGAAATCGCTCTTGATAAAGCGCAGGCCGCGCAGGTAGGCGAGCTCGTCGTCGGTGAAGCGCAGCTGGCACAGGTGTGCCACCTCGGCGCGGATCTCATCGATATAGGGCGCCAGGTCGACGCCCGCATTGCGGCACTTGAAGCGGTATTCCACTTGCGCCTGCGGGAACTGATGCAGCACCACCTGCATCATCGTGAATTTGTACAGGTCGGTGTCGAGCAGAGACGGGATGATCATAGCGAGGCAGACGGCGATGCCGGGTCAGTACGTCATGCTAACCGAAGTCTGGCCGCAGGCGCCGCTCAACCACCATCGAGGAAGGGCTGTGGCTGCCGCGGCGCCTCCCTGCCCTTTGCCTTGCCCTGCAGGCACCACAGCTGGCGGCCGTCTGTCCCGGGGCACGACACCAGCGTGGCGGCGGCGCGCGGCACCCGCTGCGGCAGCGGCTCGGCAAAGGCGCCATCGCCAGCCATGATGCGCTCGGTGTAGACCTGCGCCCCGGCGCGCTCGAAGCGCAGCACCTGCACCCGGTCGCCCGGCTGCGGCTGCAGCTGCGGCCCGCACGGCATCAGGCCGGCCCGGCTGCAATGGGCGATGGCATCGCCCGCGGGCGAATCGGTCACGCTGAAGTGATCCCAGTCGAACGCGGTCAGCGCCGGCAACGCGACCGGCGCGTCAGTGCGCGCGCGCCACGCCACCAGGCGCGATACCACGCTGTCGGCCATGCCCGGCGACTGGACCAGGGCCTGGGCGGCAACGGACCCGATCGGCACCAGAAATGCCGTCAGCAGCACAGCAATAGGCGCGAGGGTCCGGCACATCGCGGCATGGCGCGGCAGGCTGGCATGGCTGGCAAGGCAAGGCTGGCGTGGCATACGGGTCTCCCGGCACGGATGCAAGTGACTGCTGTCGGCCTTCATCATGCCCGCTGGCGGGCCGGCATGCCAGCAGGCCGCCATGCGTTAAATCAAAAGCGCATAAAGAAATAAGAAAACTATCTGATCCGGCTATATAGACCCGCTATTCTTGCCAGAAGGCTCGGCTACAATATCGGTTTCCGAAAGGCCTCGGCCGGCGTTCGTCCAGCCCATGCTGCCATGCGGCACCATGCGGTAGATGCGGCGCGTCCGCCGGCAAGAAGCGGCCCCACAGTTTCCCATTAAAAGCCGACCTGTTTTCCTGGAACCGAAATGACTCACGTTGTCACCGAATCCTGCATCCGTTGCCGCTACACAGACTGCGTTGACGTGTGTCCGGTCGATTGTTTCCGCGAAGGCCCCAACTTCCTGGCCATCGACCCGGATGAGTGCATTGACTGCGCCGTGTGCGTGGCCGAATGCCCGGTGAACGCCATTTACGCCGAGGAAGACGTGCCGGGCGACCAGCAGCAGTTCATCGACCTGAACGCCGAGCTGGCCCGCAACTGGCCCTCCATCACCAAGACCAAGGCCCCGCTGGCCGAGGCCGAGGAATGGAAGGACGCCACTGACAAGCTGCAGTACCTGCAGCGCTGACAGAACAAGAAGGCCGTCCCCACGCGCTTTCCGCAACACCGGGCACAAGCGGCCCACGCAAACGTATCAGGACGAATATGGACTTGAGCATTCCAAATCCCGTCGCCGACACGACCAAGCAGGTCGACGGCGGCAGCCCTGCAGGCGGCCAGCCGCAGGAAATCGATGCGCTGATCGTCGGTGCCGGCCCGGTGGGCCTGTTCCAGGTCTTTGAACTGGGCCTGCTCGAAATCAAGGCACATGTCATCGATTCCCTGAAGGTGGTCGGCGGCCAGTGCGTGGAGCTCTATCCGGACAAGCCCATCTACGACATCCCGGCGGTGCCCATCTGCACCGGCCAGGAACTGACCGACAACCTGCTCAAGCAGATCGAGCCGTTCGAGCCCACCTTCCACCTGGGCCAGGAAGTCGCCGTCGTGGAGCGCCGCGAAGACGGCCGCTTCTTCGTCGAGACCTCGCTCGGAACCCGCTTTATCACCAAGACCATCTTTATCGCTGCCGGCGTGGGCTCGTTCCAGCCGCGCACGCTGAAGGTCGAGGGCCTCGACAAGTTCGACGGCAAGCAGCTGTTCTACCGCGTCAAGGACCCGAGCCGCTTCCATGGCCGCAACCTGGTGATCGTCGGCGGCGGTGATTCGGCGCTGGACTGGACGCTGGACCTGGCCGGCAAGGCCGAGTCGGTGGTGATGATCCACCGCCGCGACGGCTTCCGCGCCGCGCCCGCCTCGGTCGCCAAGATGAAGGAACTGTGCGAACAGATGGAAATGCAGTTCGTGGTCGGCCAGATCGGCGGCTATGAAGAGAAGGACGGCGTGCTCACCGAGATCAAGGTGACCGGCGCCGACGGCGTGACCCGCCGCCTGCCGGTGGATGACCTGCTGGTGTTCTTCGGCCTGTCGCCCAAGCTCGGCCCGATCGCCGAGTGGGGCCTGGACCTGGAGCGCAAGCAGATCAAGGTGGACACCGAGAAGTTCGAGACCAATATCCCGGGCATCTTCGCGGTGGGCGACATCAACACCTACCCCGGCAAGAAGAAGCTGATCCTGTCGGGCTTCCACGAGGCCGCGCTGGCCGCGTTCGGTGCTGCGCCGTATATCTTCCCCGAGAAGAAAATCCACATGCAGTACACCACCACCTCGCCGAAGCTGCACAAGATCCTCGGCGTGGATTCGCCGGTATTCGACTGACCAGTATGAGTGCCGCAGAAAAAACCGCCACAAGGCGGTTTTTTTCTGGCACAAATCCAAAACCGTAGCTATAATGCGGCCTCGCTGTTCAACGCAACGGCACGAAGCCAGCAGAGATGCCCTTCGCACCGTACGGCAGGCAGCAAGCCGGAAGCTTCCAGACACCTTCTGACAAGAACAAAATGTCGAAAGGGTGTTGACGAAGAAAAGAGAAACTGGCTATAATTTCTTTCTCAGCTGTTCCCCGATAGCTCAGTCGGTAGAGCGACGGACTGTTAATCCGCAGGTCCCTGGTTCGAGCCCAGGTCGGGGAGCCAACCGATACGGAAGCCCGGTGCAAACGCACCGGGCTTTTTCGTTTTGGGCTTCGGCACAATGCGTCACGGCAGACCGACTGCCGCAACGCCCTCCTCTCTTCTACATCATCCCTGCAGCGAAGCGCTGGCAACCTTCAGTGCCGCGACGATGCCCTCCGCATTGACCTCGACCCGATGCAGCGGTCCCGCCACCGACAGGCCATAGGTCACGCCACCCATCGTTACCGGCATGGCGATGGCCCCCAGGTCCGGGAACGACTCACCGAAATTCGGATACCAACCCTGCTTCTGCCAGGCCTGCATCATCGCTTCCAGCTCCTGCGCCGAACCGATGGTGCGCGGCGTGCGCGCGGCGAATGACAGGCCTGAGAGCAGTTCGCCGCGCGCGCTGGCCGTCATTGCGCCCAGGATGGCGCGGCCGATCGAATTGACATGCGCATCGCGCAGCTCGCCCGGCGCGGCGATATAGCGCACCGGATTGGCGGATTCGCGCGCCTCCAGGTACAGCACGCGCCCGTCGTCCTGCAGCTTGCCGAAGATCACGGTCTCGCCGGTGGTGTCGCGCAGCGATTCCAGCACCGGCTGCACGCGCTCCAGCAGCGGGTCGTTGCGCGCGATGCGCTGGGCGATATCGAGCAGCCGGCGCGTCGGGTAGTAGCCCTGGCGGCGTCCGGTCTCGTACAGGTAGCCCAGCGAGGCCAGCGTGCGGATCAGCCCCAGGCAGCTCGACATCGGCGCGCCCAGCAGCCTGGCCAGCTCGGTCAGCGTCAGCGAGCGCCCTTCGCGCGCATAGATCTCCATGATCTCGATCACGCGCAGCGCCGTCTTGACGCTGGCGTAACCGGATTTCTCCGCTGCTTCGTTTTCTGCCATCGTAGGCTTCCTCGACTTCAGTATCTGTTGGCCGGGATTGTACGCGGCGGAGTCGGCCGGCAAGGCGCGTCAGCCGCCCTCCGCGCCGCCTGACCCGGGCAACGCCTGCGGCCAGCTGCGGATATTGCCGGGCGTGCGCGAGAAGCGCGTCGGGATGCCGACCCCGCGCAGGCGGCCTTCGCTGGGATGGTCGTATTCGAACATCATGCCGGTGGCGCGCAAGTGCGGGTCGTCGGCCAGGCTGTCGAAATGCGGCACTTCGCTGTGCGGGATATCAGCGTCGCGCAGCAGGTCCAGCCATTCGGCCGTGGTGCGCTGCGCGACGATCTCGGCCAGCGTGGCGTAGAGCGCGTCGATATTGGCACTGCGCGCGGCCGGGGTGGCATAGCGCCGATCGTGCGCCAGTTCCGCATGGCCTGACACATCGAAAAAACGCAGCCATTGGGCGCTGGTATAGGGCAGCAGCGCAATATGGCCGTCGCGCGTGCGATAGGGCTTGCGGTGCGCCGACATCACGCGCGGATAACCGGCCGGCCCGAGCGGCGGGACGAAGGTCTGCCCGGCCAATTGCTCGGTGGCGAGGAAGGACACCAGCGTCTCGAACATCGGCACCTCGATGGCCTGGCCCTGGCCGGAGCGCTCGCGCTCGTACAGCGCCATCGGGATCGCATAGGCCACGGTCAGCCCGGCCACCTTGTCGGCCAGGATGGTGTTGACGTACTGCGGGCCTTCGTTCGAGTTCGCACCCTGGAACTGCGCCATGCCGCTGCGCGCCTGGATGATGTCGTCGAAGGCCGGCGCCCCTGCGTAGGGCCCTTCTTCCGAATAGCCGTAGGCGCCGCAGTAGATCAGCCGCGGATGGTCCGCGCGCAGCGACGCATAGTCCAGCCCAAGCTTGCGCAGCGACTGCGGCCGCACGTTGGAGACAAAGACATCGGCCGTGGCGATCAGGGCTTTCAGCGCGGCGAGGTCGTCGGGCTGCTTCACGTCCAGCACCACGAACTGCTTGTTGCGGTTCAGGTTCAGGAAGCTGGCGCCCATGGCCGCGTGCCGCGCCGGCTCGGCGTGGCGGAACACGTCGCCGGCGGGCGGCTCGACCTTGATGACTTCGGCCCCCATGTCGCCGAGGATCTGCGTGGCATACGGCCCCATCGCGACCGAGGTCATGTCGATCACGCGGATGCCGGCCAGCGGCCCGGTGGCCGCGCTCGCCTGCGCTTGCTCTGCTTGCATCGTCGCTCCCGCTCAGTACGACTTGGGCAAACCCAGCACGCGCTCGGCGATAAAGCACATGATGAGCTGCGGGCTGACCGGCGCGATGCGCGGGATATAGGACTCGCGCAGCAGCCGCTCCACGCGGTACTCGCGCGAGTAGCCCATGCCGCCCAGCGTCAGGATCGCGGTCTGGCAGGCGTTATGGCCGGCCTCGGCGGCGAGGTACTTCGCCGTGTTGGCCTCGGCGCCGCAGGACTGGCCTGCGTCATAGCGCGCGGCGGCCTTGAGCATCATCAGGTTGGCCGATTCCAGCTGCATCCAGGCCTGCGCCAGCGGATGCTGCACGCCCTGGTTCATACCGATGGGGCGGCCGAACACCACGCGCTCCTTGGCGTACTGCGTGGCGATGGCCAGCGCCGCGCGGCCCAGGCCGATGGCCTCGGCGGCGATCAGGATGCGCTCCGGGTTCAGGCCGTGCAGGATGTATTCAAAGCCCCTGCCCTCTTCGCCGATGCGGTCTTCCTCCGGGATGAACAGGTCGTCGATAAACAGCATGTTGGTATCGACGGCAGCGCGGCCCATCTTGTCGATCTCGCGGATCTCGATCTTGCTGCGGTCGACTTTGGTGTAGAACAGCGACAGCCCTTCGGTCGACTTCTTCACCGCCTCCAGCGGCGTGGTGCGCGCCAGCAGCAGCATGCGGTCGGCTACCTGCGCGGTCGAGATCCAGATCTTGCGCCCGCTCACCGAATAGCCGCCCGGCACCTTGCGCGCAAAAGTCTTGAGCTTGGTGGTGTCCAGGCCCGCGTCGGGCTCGGTCACGCCGAAGCAGGCCTTCTCCTGGCCGGCGATCAGCGGCGGCAGGAAGCGGCCCTTCTGCGCGTCGGTGCCGAACACCACCACCGGGTTCAGGCCGAACACATTCATATGCACCGCCGAGGCGCCGGTCATGCCCGCGCCCGACTGCGAGATGGTCTGCATCACCAGCGCCGCTTCCAGGATGCCCAGGCCCGCGCCGCCGAAGGCCTCGGGCATCGCCACGCCCAGCCAGCCGCCTTCGCACAGCGTCTTGTAGAACTCGTGCGGATAGGTGCCGGACTTGTCCAGGCGGTCCCAGTACTCCATGTCGAACTGCGTGCAGACCTGCTGCACGGCCTCGACGATGGATGCCTGTTCTTCGGAGAGATCGAAATTCATAGCGTTACCTGCCTGATGTCGTTGTCTTGTTCGTTGCCTGTTCGTCGCCTATTCCGGCTGGATGCCTGCGTCCTGCACCAGCCGCGACCACTTCTGCAGCTCGGCCACGACAAACTGGCCGAGCTCGGCCGGGGTGCTGCCGAACGGCTCGAAGCCCAGCGCGTGGAACTGCGGCGCATGCTGCTTGCTGATGGCGATGGCAACCAGTTCACGATTGAGCCGCTGCACCACCGGCGCGGGCACCCCGGCCGGCGCGAACACGCCGTTCCATGAGGTCACGTCGAAACCCTTCAGCTCCGGCACGCTCGCCAGCGGCGGCAGGTCGGGCAGCAGCGCGCTGCGCTGCGCGGTGGTCACCGCCAGCGCACGCAGCTTGCCGGCGCGCACGTTGGCGATGCCCGCGGCAAAGTCGACGAACATCGCCTGCACCTGGCCACCCATCACATCGGTCATCGCCGGCGGCGTGCTCTTGTATGGCACGTGCAGCATCTTCAACCCGGCCATCTTCGACAGCGTGGCGCCCGACACGATGCCGGTGCTGTTGCCGCTGGCATAGCTCAGGCCCGGATGCGCGCGGGCGTAATCGATGAACTCTCGCAGCGTCTTCACCGGCAGCGCCGGGTTGACCACCAGCATGAACGGCAGGTTGCCCATGCGCGAGACCGGCGTGAAATCCTTGACCGGGTCATAGCGCAGCTGCTTCATCAGCGACGGGTTGGCCGAATGCGTGGTGTTGGTGGTCATGAACAGCGTGTAGCCATCGGCCGGGGCCTTGGCCACGAACTCGGCGGCAATGGTGCCGTTGGCGCCCGGCTTGTTGTCCACCACCACCGGCTGCTGCAGCGCCTCGCCCAGGTACTTGGCGGTCAGGCGGGCCACGGCATCGGTGCCGCTGCCGGCAGCGAACGGCACCACCAGGCGCAGCGGCCTGGACGGGAATTCATCGGCCGATAGCGCCGGGGTGGCGGCCAGCGCCGCGGTGCACCCGAGCACCACGCTGGCAAAGGCGTTCTTGAAGGACTTCACGGTGGTTGTCTCCTGTCGTTGTTAAATCCCTTGCCGTGACCAGCCGCGTCTTATGTGGGCCGTATCACGCGCTCGGGGGATTCCTCGTATGGCGGGGAATAGATGACCAGAATTTTGGCCGGCTCCTCGCTGACCACGGTGAACACATGCATCTGGTCCGGCGGGAAGAAGCAGCAGTCGCCCGGGCCCAGTTCCTTGCGCTGGCCGCCGACCTCGGCCACGGCGCGGCCTTCCAGCACGTAGCAGACCTGCTCGATGCCGGGATGCGCATGCGGCAGCGCGCCCTTGCCCTTCTCGATGGTGCCGTGGATCACTTCCAGGTGCCGCGACCCGACGGTCTCGGGCCCGATCAGCCGGCGGTTGAGGGTGCCGACATGGTTGGCGGGGTGGTAACCCTTGACGTAGTCGGTCGAGATGAAATAGACGGGTTGGTCCTGCATGCGGCGCTCCTGCATTAATTCATATTTATGAATAACAGTTTATCCTGTTGAATTTGCGCGTCAAACGATTTCGACGTCGTTGCGGGTTTACCGGGAGTGGACGCGAGGGGGCGAGCGCCAGCCTCACGCGGGGCGTGATCGGCAAAAAAGTGCTTTTTTGAGTGACCCGGCGATCAGCCGGCGAAGCGGTAACCCACCCCGATCTCGGTCAGCAGGTAGGCAGGCTGGGCCGGGTCGGCTTCCAGCTTGTGCCGCAGGTGCCCCATGTAGACGCGCAGGTACTGGCTGCTGTCGGCATGCGACGGCCCCCACACCTCGCGCAGCAGTTCGCGATGGGTCATGACCTTGCCGCGATGCGCCAGCAGCACCGCCAGCAGCCGGAACTCGATCGGCGTCAGGTGCACCGGCTCCCCCGCACGCGTGACCTGGCGGTTGGCCAGGTCCACGGCGATCTCGCCGAAGGCAACCTGCGCCCGCCCCTGCGCGCCGGCACGCACATGGCGGCGCAGCAGCACGCGCAGGCGCGCCACCAGTTCGCCCACGCCGAAGGGCTTGGTCAGGTAGTCATCGGCGCCGGCGTCGAGCGCGCGGATCTTCTCGGCCTCGTCGGTCCGCGCCGACAGCACCAGCACCGGCACTTCAGTCCAGGTGCGCAGGTCGCCGATCATCGATACGCCGTCGCCATCGGGCAGCCCCAGATCCAGGATCACCAGGTCCGGCTGGCGCGTGCCCGCCTCGATCAGTCCGCGCTGCAGCGATTCGGCCTCGTGCACGGTGCAGCCCTTGTCCTGCAGCGCCGCGCGCACGAAGCGGCGGATATGGGGCTCGTCTTCCACCAGCAGCACTGTGGGCGAAAACTCGAATGGCATGACGCGTCGGATCCTTGAAAGGTTGTCGGGTTCAGGCCGGCAAGCCGGCCGCTTCCGGTTCCAGCACCGGAGGGTTGCCGCGCGGCAGCGTGACCACGAAGCGCGCGCCGGTGCCTTCGCCCTGCGCCTGCGCATGCACCGGCTCGACGCGGATGCTGCCGCCATGCGCCTGCACGATGGCCTCGCACACGGCCAGCCCCAGGCCCACCCCGGTGGTGGCGGACTCGCGCTCGCCGCGGGTGAATTTCTCGAACACCTGCCGCGCCATTGCCGCCGGCACGCCGGGGCCGTCGTCCTCGACGACCAGGTGCACGGCGTCATCGGAGACCTCGCCGCGCACGCGAATCTCGGTGCCCGGCGCAGAGTACTTGGCCGCATTCTCCAGCAGGTTGCACAGCACGCGCTCCATCAGCACGCCATCGCATTCCACCAGCGGCAGCGCCGACAGGTCGGCCACCACCACGCGGTGCCGCGCCAGCGCATCGCGCAGCGACGCCAGCGCCGCGCCGGCCAACTCTTCGAACGACTGCCATTCCTTGCGCAGCGCCACACTGCGGCTTTGCAGCCGTGCCATGTCGAGCAGGTTGGCCACCATCGCGTGCATGCGGCGCGCTTGGTCGCGCATGGCGCCGACGGTCTCGGCCACCTCCGGCGCCAGCGGCGGCGTGCCGCGCTGCAGGGTCTCGGCCATGCCGATCAGGCTGGTCAGCGGCGTGCGCAGGTCGTGCGACACCGCGGCCAGCAGCGAGCTGCGCAGGCGCTCGGACTCCATCGTCAGCAGCGCCTGCTGCGCCACCTCGACATAGTGCAGCCGCTCGATCGCAATCGCGATCAGCGTGGCAAAGACATCGACCTGGCGCCGCAGCGCGGGCTGCGCAAACGCGCGCCAGGTGCGCGGCTCCACCGCCAGCACGCCGCGCACCTGCATCGGCGCCTTCAGCGGCAGGTACAGCACCGTGCCGGAAGGCAGCGTGTCGGTGCCGGTGCCGGCCGGCTGGCCGTGGTTGAAGACCCATTGCGCCAGCACGTGGTCGACGGCATCGCTCTGTGCCGCGCCGCCGGCGTCGGGGTCCGTGGCTGCGGGCAGCAGCCGGCCGTCCGCGCCGACCAGGAAAAAAGCGGCACGCGCATCGAACGCCGCGCGCAGGAAGCGGCTGCCGATGCCGACGATCTGCGCGTCGGTCAGCGCCGCCGACAGCTCGCGCGCCAGCTCGTACAGCGTGCGCGCATCGGTCTCGCGCTGCACCGACACCTGGGCCTGCTCGCGCAGGCCGGCCGTCAGCTGGCCGATCACCAGCCCGACTGCCAGCATCACCAGGAAGGTCACCAGGTATTGCACGTCGCTGACCGCAAACGACAGCTGCGGCGGCACGAAGAAGAAATCAAACGCCCCCACCGCCACCAGCGAGGCGAACGCCCCCGCGGTGCGTCCGTGGCGCAGCGCCACGCCGGCCACCGCCAGCAGGAACAGCATGGCGATATTGACCAGGTCGAACCACGGCCGCGCCAGCGCCGACAGCGCGGTGGCACCGGCGCACCAGGCCACCGCCCACAGCAGGCCCGGCCACTGCGCAGGCCGGGCTTCTGCCTGCGGCGGCTCGGTGCCGGGCAGCATGGGCGCATCACCGGGGGTGTCCTGCCGGACGCTGTCGGCCGCCACGCGGATCACGTCGATCTCGGGACACGCCGCAGCCAGCGCATCGGCAAAACTGGTGCGCCCGAACAGCCACGCGCGCGCGCCCAGCCATGGCGCCAGCGCGCGCGCCAGCAGCGCGTGCACGCGGCCGGGCAACGACGTCCCGCCGTCGGCCCAGCGCGCCGGCGTGCGGCCGATCAAGACCTTGGTCAGGTTATGCCGCCGCACATAGCCGGCCACCGCCGCCACCATGTCGCTGCCGGCCAGCGTTTCGGTACGCGCGCCCAGCGCCTCGGCCAGCCGCATGGCTTCGTCGAGCTGCTCGCGCTGGGCGTCGGGCACGGGTGCCAGGCGCGGTACTGACACTGTCACCACATGGCAGTCGCAATCGAGCTGCCCGGCCAGCCGGCGAGCGCTGCGCACCACCTGCGCGGCATCGCTGCCATGGCCGATGCAGGCCAGCACCGCTTCACGCGTGCGCCAGACCGGCTCGATCGAGGCTTCCTGCCGGTAGGCGCGCACGTCGTCGTCGACACGGTCGGCGGTGCGGCGCAGCGCCAGCTCGCGCAGCGCAATCAGGTTGCCCTTGCGGAAGAAATGCTGGACGGCATGGCGGGCCTGCTCGGGCACGTACACGCGCCCTTCGCGCAGGCGGCGCAGCAGTTCGTCGGCGGGCAGGTCGACCAGCACCACCTCGCCGGCATCGTCGAAGACCGCGTCGGGCACGGTCTCGCGCACGCGGATGCCGGTGATGCCGGCCACCGCCTCGTTCAGGCTGTCCAGGTGCTGGACGTTGACCGTGGTCCAGACATCGATGCCGGCCGACAGCAGCTCGGCGATGTCCTGCCAGCGCTTGGGATGGCGGCTGCCGGGCGCGTTGCTGTGCGCCAGCTCATCCACCAGGATCAGCGCGGGCCGGCGTGCCAGGGCTGCGTCGAGATCGAATTCCTGCAGCGTGCGGCCGCGGTAGTCGACGCGGCGCAGCGGCACACGCTCGATGCCTTCGGCCAGCGCCTCGGTCTCGGCGCGGCCATGGGTTTCGACCACGCCCACCACCACGTCGCCCCCCTGCCCGCGCTGCGCGCTCGCCGCGGCCAGCATGGCGAAGGTCTTGCCGACACCGGCCGAAGCGCCGAAATAGATGCGCAGGCGCCCGCGCGCGGCGCGTTCGCCGGCGGCCTGCATGCGCTGCAGCAGGTAGTCGGGGTCAGGGCGGAGATGGTCGGGTTGGCGCGGCTCAGGCATGATGGGCGCTCTTGCCTCGCAGCGGCGGAGCGCAGCCAGATTGTGCCACGCAGGCGGCGGCATAAAGTGCGCCAAAGTAGACTAACGGCGATTTCCGACGCTGCGCCCGCGCGCGCATTGCACTGCATTCTTGACAGTGCCGTCGTATACATGCCATAGTTACGGGCGTATAGCATTCATGGAAACCGGTACTGTCAGGCTCCAGTTGTATAGGACCTGGCGCTATCACCCCTGACACTGGTTGCACGGACTGAAACGTCCACATCTTTCAGGTTCGCGGGGGCGCACCAGGGCATTAGCCCGGCGTGCAATACCAGTCGCTCCGGCGACCGCAGTTTCCCCCCGTGTGAACCAGCCGCTCCTTGCGGCAATCCCCTAAAGGACTGAATTGACTAAGATCGTCTTGAAACCCGGTGAGCCCGTTGAAGTCGCGATGCGGCGTTTCCGTCGCGCCATTCTGCAGACTGGCCTGATCGTTGAACTCAAGAGCCGCACCGCTTACGAGAAGCCGACGACCGAGCGCAAGCGCAAGAAGAAGGCCGCCGAAGCACGTCTGCGCAAGCGCCTGCGCATGCAGATGCTGCCGAAGAAGATGTACTGATCCAGTACGCTTCGCCGCCTGGCACCGCCGGGCATAAAAAACCGCCAGTTCGCTGGCGGTTTTTTTATGCCCGCGCGCCAGGCCAGCCCCGCTGCCCGTTGCGGCCGCGGCCTTTGCTGCACTGCGCCACCTGAGCGTTGCGCCGATGACCGGCATAATGGCGGATATTGCGCCCGTGCGGCGCCACACCGGACCCTGCCTTGACTGCCATCCTAGAGTTGCGCAAGGTGCGCAAGCAATACGGCGACACGGTCGTGGTCGACGACCTCGATCTCCAGGTATTTCGCGGCCAGTGCTTCGGCCTGCTGGGCCCCAACGGCGCCGGCAAGACCACCACGCTGCGCCTGCTGCTGGGCCTGACCACGCCCATGGCCGGCACGCTCACGCTGTGCGGCGAGCCCATCCCCGAGCGCGCCCCGCAGGCGCGCATGCGCGTGGGCGTGGTGCCGCAGTTCGACAACCTCGACCCGGATTTCTCGGTGATCGAGAACCTGCGCATCTTCGGGCGCTACTTCGGGCTGTCGTCGACCGAGATCGAGCGGCGCGTGCCGATGCTGCTGGAATTCGCCCGGCTGGAAAACCGCGCCGATGCCCAGGTGCGCGACCTCTCCGGCGGCATGCGCCGGCGCCTGACCGTGGCGCGCGCGCTGATCAACGACCCTGACCTGCTGGTGATGGACGAGCCCACCACCGGCCTGGACCCGCAGGCGCGCCACCTGATCTGGGAGCGGCTCAAGTCGCTGATGGCCAGCGGCAAGACCATCCTGCTGACCACGCACTTCATGGAAGAGGCCGAACGGCTGTGCAACTACCTGTGCGTGATCGACGGCGGGCGCAAGATTGCCGAAGGCAAGCCGCACGAGCTGATCGACAGCCAGATCGGCTGCGACGTGGTCGAGGTCTATGGCGATGAACTGGACACGCTGCGCGGCAGCCTGACGCCGCTGGCGCAACGTACTGAAATGAGCGGCGAGACGCTGTTCTGCTATGTGCGCGAGCCCGCCCCGCTGCTGGCGGCGCTGCACGGCAGGAACGGCGTGCGCTACCTGCACCGCCCGGCCAACCTGGAGGACGTGTTCCTCAAGCTGACCGGCCGCGAGATGCGGGACTGAACCGAGGGACTGACATGAGCGAACAGGATCCCCGCCCGGATACCACCGATACCGCCCCCGCGGCCAGTGGCGGCCACGCCGCCGCGGCACCGCGCCAGCGCTATCCGCAGCCGCTGCTGCCGCGCAACCTGCGCAATTGGATGATGGTCTGGTACCGCAACTACATGGTGTGGAAGAAGCTGGCCATCCCGTCGATGATCGGCAACCTCGCCGACCCCATGATCTACCTGTTCGGCCTCGGCCTCGGGCTGGGGCTGATGGTGGGCCAGGTCAACGGCGTGTCGTATATCGCCTTCCTGGCCGCCGGCACCACCGCGTCCAGCGTGATGATGTCGGCCAGCTTCGAGTCGATGTATTCGGCCTTCTCGCGCATGCACGTGCAGCGCACCTGGGAGGCGATCATGCATGCCCCGCTGACGCTGGGCGACGTGGTGCTGGGCGAGATTGCCTGGGCCGCCAGCAAGGCGGTGCTGTCCGGGCTGGCCATCATGCTGGTGGCGGGCGCGCTCGGCTATGCGCAGATGCCCGGCGCGCTGCTGGCGCTGCCGGTGATCGTGCTGGCCGGCATTGCCTTTGCCGCGCTGGCGATGATCGTCACCGCGCTGGCGCCCAGCTACGACTTCTTCATGTTCTACCAGACCCTGGTGATGACGCCGATGCTGCTGCTGTCCGGCGTGTTCTTCCCGCTGGAACAGTTGCCCGAAGGCGTGCAGGCAGCCACCAAGCTGCTGCCGCTGGCGCATGCAGTGGCGCTGATCCGGCCGCTGATGCTGGGCCGTCCGTCGGAGGATGTCGGCCTGCACCTGGCGGTGCTGGGCGCCTATGCGGTGGTGGCGCTGGTGGTGTGCCTCGTGCTGCTGCGCCGCCGGCTGCTGCGCTAAGACTGCCGCATGCCGAGCCTCAGGCGCTGCCCACCAGCTTGAGCCCGGCAATCCCGCACACGATCAGGCCGATGCAGGCCAGCCGCGCCGCGGTGGCGGGCTCATTGAAGAGTATGATGCCGAGGATCGCGGTGCCGACCGCGCCAATGCCGGTCCAGACCGCATAGCCGGTCCCGACCGGGATATGCCGCAGCGCCAGCAGCACCACGCTGATGGCCATGCCGATCAGCGTGATGACGCCAGGGCCTGTTCACATATAAAACGTGCGCGCGTTGGCCCGAGCCGGGGTCAGCTACGCGAAGGGCGTCGCCGCAAAGGGTCATTCCCTTTGCAAGACGCCCGACAAAGTAGATGGCCCCGGATCGGGCCAACCCGTAGGGCAAGGGGGATACGCGGCGCATTGCGTCGTTGCCGGCCGCTTGCTTGGAATAACCAAGCGGCGCGACCGGCGCCTAGCACTGCACCGCGTATCCCCCTTGCGCGCGCACGTTTTATATGTGAACAGGCCCTAGTGTCCTGAGTCAGAAATTCATTGCATTATTGATATCTCCTTGTACTCTGCATTGAAGGCACACACAGGGCGAGGCAGCGATGAGAGG
>NZ_JBSVZB010000031.1:0-95265 GCF_054072015.1 Cupriavidus sp. CP313
TCGATCACCATTGTCATTTGGCGGAGCGGCTATAATTGCGCTAACAAACGGCCAGGAGCATTGAGCGATGGGTGTCTCAAAACAGAAGGCGGTGGAGAACCGTCGAGCGATCATCGATGCGTCGGAAAAGCTTTTCCGCGCACATGGGATCGATGGCGTGGGGCTGAGTGCGCTAATGAAAGCAGCAGGTTTCACCCAAGGTGGCTTCTATAACCACTTCGCATCGAAAGGGGCGCTGGCGGCCGCGGTGGTGGAAGCTGCGATGGACAAGGTCAATCGCGATCTGAAGGAAGCAATCGCGGCGCCGATCAAGTCGGGCGGCAACCGTCTGCGGCGACAGGTCGACTTTTATCTGTCCGGCACGCATTGCAGTGATATCGAGCACGGTTGCGCGATAGCGGGCCTGACGGCGGACGTCCGCCGTCTTGACCACAAAGCCCAGGAACACTTCGCAATCGGCCTGCGGACGATGTTCGACACCCTGACGGCGCTTATGGAGGACCAGGGCGCGAGCGGTGCAGATGGCACCACCTCGCGACAGGAGGCCATCGCTTTCTATTGTGAAATGGTCGGTGCGCTCATCCTGTCGCGGGCCGTTGCGAGCGCCGATCCCGCGTTCGGGCAAGAGATACTGGAAGCTAGCCGCGAGACGCTGCTCAGGGAATTCGCGCTAGATACAACTGAAGCGAAGCGGTGAGGCAGTCTAACCGGTAGGGCCGGCTGTTGCCGCCAAAGTATCTGTCCCCGCGCATCGCGCGAGTATCGATGCGGGTTGCCCCTTATCGAGTTTTGTCGCCGACGCCCGTCGGCTGGGTGACGCGGCGCGCGGCGCTTACGCAGCGACTGTCAGCCGCGGGGAGGTGTTACGTGTAACGTAACGTATTCCGCGACCGACCCCGGCCGGAAGTTGGACGAGCTGTCGAAACCATCGTGCCGCGCAACCTTCGCCAAGGCAGGTTCGCTGACGATGCCTGATGGGCAAGCACAGCGCTGGCCCGAGGGGTGCGTCCACGACGGGCGGTGGCTTGCTTCAAGGCATTCGCCGGTCGACGGCTTCTCCAGATTCCCCCCTAAAGTCTCCCAACCCCCCCGCCGTTAACCCCCAAGCACCACCCATTTCCCAAACAACACCCAATTCCCCCGCCTTTTCCCATGAATGGGAAGGCTGTCCCGCTTCGATAATCCCTGCTGACGAATAGCGGCTTGCCGCTTCGCACGGAGCATGGATGTCCGAAGAAAGCGACCTCGAGAAAACCGAACCCGCCTCACCCCGGCGCCTGGAAAAGGCGCGCGAGGAGGGGCAGGTGGTGCGTTCGCGCGAGCTGGCCACGTTCATCATGCTGATCGCCGGCGTGACCGGCCTGTGGACGCTGGGCGGCCATCTGGGCCGCAGCCTGAACCAGGTGATGCAGGGGGCGCTGCGCTTCGAGCCGGCAACGGCGTTCGATACCTCGCGCATGCTGTCGCGCTTCGCCATGATGGTGTGGGACAGCCTGCTGGCATTCCTGCCGCTGCTGTTCCTGTTCGGCGTTGCTGCGCTGGCGGCGCCGTTGCTGCTGGGGGGCTGGGTGTTCTCGGGCAAGTCCTTCGCGCCGCAGTTCTCGCGCCTGTCGCCGCTGGCGGGGCTGGGCCGGATGTTCTCCGCACATTCGCTGGTGGAGCTGCTCAAGGCCGTGGCCAAGTCGCTGCTGGTGGGCAGCGTGGGTGCCTGGGTGCTGTGGCGGCGCCTGCCCGAGGCCATCGCGCTGATGAATGCGCCAGTGCAGGAAGCGCTGCTGCACATGGTCGACCTGGTCATGTATTGCTGCCTGGTGGTGTCGCTGTCGCTGCTGGTGGTGGCGGCCATCGACGTGCCGTGGCAGTACTGGGAGTTCTTCAAGAAGCTGCGCATGACCAAGGAAGAGGTCAAGCAGGAATTCAAGGAAAGCGAGGGCGACCCGCATATCAAGGGCCGCATCCGCCAGCAGCAACGCGCCATGGCGCGCCGCCGCATGATGACCGAGGTGCCCAAGGCCGACGTGGTGGTGACCAACCCCACCCACTTTGCTGTGGCGCTGCGCTATGAGGAAGGGCGCATGGGCGCGCCGCGCGTGGTGGCCAAGGGCACCGGCGATATTGCCGCCCGCATCCGCGAGCTGGCCGCCGAGCACCGCGTGCCGCTGATGTCGGCCCCGCCGCTGGCGCGTGCGCTGCACCGCCACGTGGAGCTGGGCCAGGAAATCCCCGCCGGACTGTATACCGCCGTGGCCGAAGTGCTGGCCTGGGTCTATCAACTGAAGCACTGGCACTACTCGCAGGGCCCGCAGCCACAGGCGCCCGCGGACCTGCCGGTGCCCGATGAACTCGCCGTACCGGAAATGCGCGCATGAACGCTCTGAGCAACCTGTTCAACCTGCCCGGCCTGCGCGCCGCCGGCCAGCTCAAGGCCATGACCGGGCCGCTGCTGATCATCATGATCCTGGGGATGATGATCCTGCCGCTGCCGGCCTTCGTGCTGGACCTGCTGTTCACCTTCAATATCGCGCTGGCGATCATGGTGCTGCTGGTCAGCATGTACACGCAGAAGCCGCTGGACTTTGCCGCCTTTCCGGCGGTGCTGCTGTTTACCACGCTGCTGCGCCTGTCGCTGAACGTGGCGTCCACGCGCGTGGTGCTGCTCGAAGGCCATACCGGCCCGGACGCGGCCGGCAAGGTGGTGGAGGCCTTCGGCCACTTCCTGGTGGGCGGCAACTTCGCGGTCGGCATCGTGGTGTTTGCGATCCTGGTGGTGATCAACTTCATGGTGATCACCAAGGGTGCGGGACGTATCGCCGAAGTCGGCGCGCGCTTCATGCTGGATTCGATGCCCGGCAAGCAGATGTCGATCGATGCCGACCTGAACGCCGGCCTGATCGACGAAGCCGCTGCCAAGAAGCGCCGCGCCGAAGTGGCGCAGGAGTCCGATTTCTATGGCGCCATGGACGGCGCCAGCAAGTTCGTGCGTGGCGATGCCGTGGCGGGCCTGCTGATCATGTTCATCAACGTTGCCGCCGGCATGGTGGTGGGCATGGTGCAGCATGACCTGGACTTCGGCACTGCCGTGCACAACTACACGCTGCTGACCATCGGCGACGGCCTGGTGGCGCAGATCCCGGCGCTGGTGATCTCCACCGCTGCCGGTGTGATCGTCTCGCGCGTGTCAAACGAGCAGGACGTGGGCGAGCAGCTCACGGGCCAGCTCTTTGCCAACCCGCGCGTGCTGTACCTGACCGCGGGCATCATCGGCCTGATGGGCATCATCCCGGGCATGCCGCATTTTGCCTTCCTGCTGCTGGCGGGCGTGCTGGTGTGGATGGGCCGTTATATGTCGCGCCGCGCTGCCACGCAGGAGCAAGTCAAGCAGCGCGAGGAGCGTACCCCGGCGGTGGCGCAGGAATCCACTGAAGCCAGCTGGGACGACGTCACGCTGGTCGACCCGCTCGGCATGGAAGTGGGCTACCGCCTGATCACGCTGGTGGACCGCGCGCAGGACGGCGAGCTGCTGGGCCGCATCAAGAGCATCCGCAAGAAGGTGGCGCAGGAGATCGGTTTCCTGGTGCCGGTGGTGCATATCCGCGACAACCTGGAACTCAAGCCCAACGCCTACCGCATCACGCTCAAGGGCGTGGAGATCGGTCGCGGCGAAGCCATGCCGGGGCAGTGGATGGCGATCAACCCCGGCCAGGTCAGCGGCACGCTGCCGGGCGCGGCCACGCGCGATCCCGCCTTCGGCCTGCCGGCGGTGTGGATCGACGCGGGCATCAAGGAGCAGGCGCAGTCCTACGGCTATACCGTGGTCGATGCCAGCACGGTGGTGGCCACGCACCTGAACCACCTGATCCACATGCACGCCGCCGAGCTGCTGGGCCGCCAGGAAGTGCAGGCGCTGCTGGACCGCATCGCCAAGGACTCGCCCAAGCTGACCGAGGACCTGGTGCCGAAGGCCATTTCGCTGACCGCGCTGCAGAAGATCCTGCAGAACCTGCTGGACGAAGGCGTGCCCATCCGCGACATGCGCACCATCCTGGATGTGGTGGCCGAGCATGCGCCCAAGATCAGCGACCCGAACGAGCTGACCGCGATGGTGCGCGTGGCGCTGGGCCGCGCCATCACGCAGCAGCTGTTCCCGAACAACGCCGACCTGCAGGTGATCGGCCTGGATGCCGGCCTGGAGCGCGTGCTGTCGCAGGCGCTGACCAATGGCGGCGGGATCGAGCCGGGCCTGGCCGATGCGTTGCTGCAGCAGACCCAGGGCGCGGTCACGCGCCAGGAACAGATGGGCATGGACCCGGTGCTGCTGGTGCCGTCGCAGCTGCGCCCGCTGATGGCGCGCTTCCTGCGGCGCACCATGCCGCAGCTGAGGGTGCTGTCGCATGCCGAGGTGCCGGACAACCGCAATATCCGCATCACCGCCATGATCGGCGCGTGAGGAGTCAAAGATGAGCGTAGCCAAGTTTGTCGCGGCCAACGGCCGCGAAGCCATGCGCCAGGTGCGCGAAGCGATGGGCCCGGACGCCGTGGTGCTGTCCAACCGCACCGTCGAGGGCGGCGTGGAGATTGTCGCCATGCGCGATACGGATCTGGGCAGCGTGCAGGCCACGGCGCAGGTCTACGTGCCACCCGCGCCAGTGGTCGAGCCCGCCGCCATCGGCGACCTGCGCGGCGAGCTGCAATCAATGCGCGCGATGCTGGAGCGCCAGCTGGCCGGGATCAACCCTGTCCCTAGCGCGGTTGCAAGCGCGGCAGCGCACGGCGTGGCCGCCAGCGACCCGCTGCGCGAATCCCTGTTTGAATGGATGGTCGGCGCCGGCTTCTCCGGGCAACTGGCGCGCACGCTGCTGGCGCGGCTGCCACTGGGCTACGACCGCCCCGCGGCCATGGGCTGGATTCGCACCGAACTGGCCAGCAAGCTGCCGGTGCTGGGCGACGAGGACAGCCTGTTCGCGCAGGGCGGCGTGCTGGCGCTGGTGGGCCCCACCGGCGTAGGCAAGACCACCACCACGGCCAAGCTGGCGGCGCGCTTCGTGCTGCGCCACGGCGCCGACAAGCTGGCGCTGCTGACCACCGACAGCTTCCGTATCGGCGCGCATGAACAGCTGCGCATCTACGGCGACATCCTGGGCGTGCCGGTGCATGCGGTGAAGGACGCCGCCGACCTGCGCTTTGCGCTGGCGGCGATGAAGGACAAGCACCTGGTGATTATCGACACCGTCGGCATGAGCCAGCGCGACCGCAGCCTGTCGGAACAGATCGCCATGCTGGCCGGCGTGCCCGCGCCGGTGCAGCGCGTGCTGCTGCTCAACGGCGCCAGCCACGGCGATACCCTCAATGAAGTGGTGCACGCCTACCGCCATGACGCCGCGCCGGATGGCGGCGGCATCGACGGCTGCATCATCAGCAAGCTGGATGAAGCCACCCACCTGGGCTCGGTGCTGGATGTGGTGATCCGCCACCGCCTGCCGGTGTTCTACGCCTCCACCGGCCAGCGGGTGCCCGAGCACCTTGAGTTGGCCAACAGCACTGCGCTGGTGGAGCGCGCCTTCCTGACGCCGCGCCGCGGTTCGGTATTTGCCGATGCGGACGCCGTACGCAGGCGCAGCGCCGGCACCGATGACGAGGCGCCCGCGCGTGGCGGTGCCGACGAGGTGCTGCGCTCGCTGACCGACAGCGCCGACGCGCTGAGCCAGTGCGTGGCAGAACTCAATGGCGCGGGCCTGGGCCTCGACCTGGCCCGCTCGCTGTGGCAACAGCGCAGCGCCGGCGCCCCGGCCCTGCGCGCCATGTCGCAGCAGGTGCGCGAAGCGGCCTGCCGCGACGTGACCCGCCAGTGCGAGCAGTACGTGCTGGCCAGCGCCGCCACGCTGCAAGTGGCCGTGCCCGGCCGCCGCACGCCGCAGCCGATGCAGCACACGCTGTGGCTCGCCGACCGCGACGGCATGCCGCTGGCTGCCACCGTGACCCCGACCGGCCGGGCCGGCCAGCCACTGGGCGAAGCCGAGTCCGATGCCGCCAGCCTGCGCGCCGCCATGAGCGCCGCGCGCAAGGTGGTCAACCTGATTGATGCCGTGCCGTCCGCCGGCACGCTGGCACGCTGGCAGCAGGCCGGCGAGCGCTGGGTGGCCGGTGCGCGCAAGACCGCGCGCGTGGTCAGCGCCGGTGCCGCCTGGAAGCTCGATGCGCTGGCCGACACGCTGACCTTCCACGCCGTCGGCGAGGACACCTTGCGCGAGCGTGACGCCGTGCGCTGGCTGGCCAGCGCCGAAGTGCGCGTGCCGGACAGCCCGGTGCGCGGCAAGGGCACCCCCGAAGGCGGTATCGATGCCTGCCTGGTGGTGGCCCGCCTGGCCGACCGCGCCACCGGCGAGTTGCTCGATACCCGCTACCTGTTGTGCGATCCGGCGCTGGCGCAGGATGCCGCGCAGGTGGCGCGCTGGGCCTTGTGGACCGACGCAGCCGATGCGCGCCTGCGCACGCTGCGCCACGCTATCGACCACTTCGCGCAGGACGCAGAAGCCGGCCACGCTGCCGGCGCCGCGCTGGCCGCACTGCAGCTGGGCCTGTCGGTGCTGCGCCTGGAACACGCGCCGACCGCGGCCGCGCCCGCCTTCCTCGCGCGCCTGGCTGGCCGCACGCTGCGCCAGGGCGTGCCGGTGCCGGGCACGGTGCTCAATGAAGGCATGGGCCGCATGCTGGCATTGCTCGACGTGCTGGAAAACTATCCGGGCCGCGGCACCGCCGTGTCCGCTGAAGCGATGGAGGTCCTGCAGTGAGCGCCCTCGCCATGGACCAGGCCGAGAGCCTGCGCCGGATGCTGGCGCCGCGTACGACGCGCCGTATTGCCGTAGTCGCAAGCGAACGCGGTGCCGGCGCCACCACAGTGGCCCTGGGCTTGTCGCATGCGCTGGCCATGCAGGGAGAACGGGTGCTGCTGGTCGACGAAGACGCCGCCGCGGCGCGCGCCACGCGGTTGTCCGGCGCCAGGCCCGCCGGCACCCTGGCCGATGTCAATGCAGGCCGCCTGTCGCTGGAAGCTGCTGCAGGCACCGGTCCCGGTGGCGTGCTGTCGGTGCTGCCGGCTGGCCGGCATGTGCCGGGCAGCGCCTTGCCGGCTGCTGCCGCGAGCGGTTTTCGCAGCGTGCTGGTGGATGCCGGCGTCGATGCCGAAGGCGCGCTGTCGCCGCTCGCGGGCGGCGCGCACAACGTGCTGATCGTGATGCGGCCCGAGCTGGCGTCGATTACCGCCGCCTACGCCTGCATCAAGCGCCTGCACCACCTGTATGCGTGGCGCCAGTTCCACCTGATCGTCAACATGGCGGCGAGCGAGGCCACGGTGCAGGCGATCCTGCGCAACCTCGCGCGCACGGCCAGCCAGTACCTGGGCGTCGAGGCGTTGTGCGCGGGCTGGTTGCCGTCCGACCCGCTGGTGGCGCGCGGCGTGCAACTGGGGCGCTGCGTGGTCGAGGCGTTTCCGGCGGCGCCGGCCACCACCGCGCTGCGCCGTACCGCCGGCAGCATCGGCGCCTGGCCGCTGCGCGCGGACACGTCCGCTCCCGCGCCCGCAGCCGCAATGGCCTGAGCCTGCCAGCCATGCCATCCAACCGAACCAGACCCTGAGCCAGCCCCCGCCGCACGGTGTGGCGGTCCAGCAATCCAGCATTCACGAGAATTGCACCATGTACACGATCCAGGGAAAGCTCGAACAGGCCGATGTGGTCAAGGCGCACGCACAGCTGGTGCGCCGCATCGCCCTGCAACTGGCCGCCAGGCTGCCTGCCAGCGTGCAGATCGACGACCTGATCCAGGCCGGCATGATCGGCCTGCTGGATGCCGCCAAGCGTTATGAAGACACCCACGGCGCGCGCTTCGAGACCTATGCCAGCCAGCGCATCCGCGGCGCCATGCTTGACGAGGTGCGCGCCAACGACTGGCAGTCGCGCAGCCTGCGCCAGTTCACCCGGCGCATTGAACGCACGCAGCGCGGGCTGGAGCAGAAGCTCGGGCGCGCGCCGGTCGACTCCGAAGTGGCCGAGGCCATGGAGATGGCGCTGGACGAATACCAGTTGCTGCTCAATGAGGTCTATGGCTGCCAGCTGCTGCACTACGAGGATTTCGAGCGCTCCGGCGAAGAAGACTTCCTGGACCGGCACCTTGGCGGCAGCGATGACGGCAACCCGCTGGCCGTGCTGATGGAAAGCGGCATGCGCGAGGCGCTGATCCGCGCCATCGACCGGCTGCCGGAGCGCGAGAAGCTGGTGCTGTCGCTGTGCTATGACCAGGAGCTGAACCTGCGCGAGATTGGCGCGGTGCTCGATGTGACCGAGTCGCGCGTGTGCCAGATCCGCGGCCAGGCGATTACCCGGCTACGCAACCAGTTGCGCGGCTTGCTGTGATGCGGGCGGTGGGCCGCGCCGCGCGCGGCGCTTGCTGGATGCTGGCTGCCGTATCGGCCTGCGCCTGGGCCGCCATCGAGGGCGGCACCCGCCACGCCTGGACCGGATCGGTCAACGGGCCGGCACTCCACGGCCGCGGACAGCGCGCGGTGTCGCCGCCGATCCTGCCCACCGGCGTCTTGCCGCAGTCAGAAGGGGTCATCACCTCGGTGCGCTGGCGCTACAGCTTCGCCAAGACCCCACCCCTGGAACTGCAGGCCTACCTCTGCAAT
This sequence comes from Cupriavidus sp. CP313, assembly GCF_054072015.1. Classification (NCBI taxonomy): domain Bacteria; kingdom Pseudomonadati; phylum Pseudomonadota; class Betaproteobacteria; order Burkholderiales; family Burkholderiaceae; genus Cupriavidus; species Cupriavidus sp. CP313. The sequence continues at coordinate 8,681 of NZ_JBSVZB010000031.1, forward strand.
GCCCAGCGCTGCGTGCTGCTGCCGCAGGCGGAAGGCAAGACCGATGCGTTCTTCGGAGATGATGCCACCAAGGGCTTTGTATTCGCGTTCCGGGTGCCGGGGCAGGGGAGCCTGGTGCCGGTGCTGCAGGGGCGCAGCAATGAGGTGGTGGTGGGGTTTAGGTAGGAGTGAATGTTCCGTTCTTTCGTCACTTCTGAATAAGTGACGAAAGAACGGAACATCTGGCGATCGCCTCAACCCGCCGCCAGACTCACCCCACCAGCCCCGGCCGCCGCCTTCCCATCCTTCCCATACAACCCCGCATCCCCGCCACTATGCTGGCGCAGCGCCTGGATGGCTTCGCGGGTGAAATCGAGGTGGGCGTTGACGACAGCGCCGTTCAGGGCGTTGCCGTCGCGCGCGGTGCGGGCGGCGAAGATCAGCTGGCGCCAGGCGTCGGCCACGGCCGGGTCGACCTGGCGGCCGAGCAGCTGGCCCTCGGGGCCGGCGCGCAGGCCAAGCGCGCCCATCTGGGCTTCGCGGGCCTTGAGCTGGCGGGACAGGGCCTGGCCCAGTTCAACCTTGCGCGTCAGCAGTCCGCTCAGGGACTGGAAGTCGCCCCGCCTGAGGGCGTCGCGCTCTTCGGCGAGGAGTTGGCCGAAGGCCTGGATGCCTTCGGTTTCGCGCTGCAGGGACTGGATCAGGCTCTGGTTCATTTCGGCTATCGAGGTTCGGCCTGGCCAAGCTCGCGCAGGGTCGCGAGCAGGCCGTCGGCAATCTTGCCCGGGTCGATCCTGATCCGGCCCTCGGCGATGGCCTGGCGGATCTCTTCGACCTTGGCGGTGTCGATATCGTCGTCCGTGGGCTGCGTCAGGCGGGCGCTGATGTCGCGCACCTGGGCGGCCAGCGGGCTGACGCTCAGGCCGGCGGACGGCGCCGCGGCGCTGGCCGGCGCGGCCTGGGGCCGGGCGGCGGCATCGCCCGCGGGGGCGTCGGCGGGCCGGGACGAGGCGGTGTGGTTGATCTTCACGGGGCGTTCCTTGCTGGTTTCCTATGGCATTACGGTCGCGCCGGCGAATTCTTTAGGGCGCTCGCCCCGATTTCGCCGCGCGGCGGTTTCGGCGGCATTTTCGCATGCCGCTTGCCACGGGTTTCCAGTCTTTTGGCCACGATTAAGGCACTTTCGGCGGGCTACTGCAGCACCACGGTGTCGCCGCTGCGCACCAGCCCGTTGACCACCTGGCCGCTGCGCAGGCGCACCTGCACGGTGTTGCCGGTGGCTGCATCGGCCAGCACCTTGCCTTCGCTGGTGATCTGGAAGGCATCGCCTTCCACGGCCACGGTGACGGTCTGGCCCTGGCGCACGGCGATGGCCTTGCGCAGCAGGTCGGCGCGTATCGGCGAGCCGGCGGCAATACGGTTGGCGGTGACTGCGCCGGCAAGCTGCGCCGGGTCGGTGATCACCGCGCGCGGCAGCGTAGCCAGGTCGCCCTGGCGGACTTCGATATCGGCCTGGCTGACCGGCTCGCCCGGGCCCAGCGCGCGCGCGGCGACGTAGTAATCGGTCAGCACCGACACGCGCGCCTGCATGTAGCGCACCCACGGCCGCTCACCGCCGCAGCGCACGCCGACAGAGACGCGACCCCACGGCGACGTGCCGGCGGGCAGGAACGGGTCGGGCGCAAGGCAATCCGGCGCGCGGCCACCCGAAGGCGGTGCCACCTGCACGCTGACCTTGCCCGGCAGGCCGGCGGTCTGCTGCAGCAGGAAGCGTTCGACGGCAACGCGCGCGGGGTCTTCGGCAAAGGGGCTGGCAGCGGGGTTGGCAGCGGGGTTGCCTGCATAAGCAGCCTGCTGCTGGCCGTGCGCGGCCGGCGCCTGCATGGCGACGGGCATGACCTGCGCCGGCGCAGCACCGGCGGCGGCCGGGCCAAGCAGGCAGGCCGCCAGCAGGGCTTGCGCCAGGCTGCGTGCGTTGCGGCGATTCTGTTTCATCTGGACTTCCCGGCAAGGACGGCACGGCATGCATGGCATGCCTGGCGCACCGCCCCGTGACTGGCTGCGCGCCCCGTTTACATCTGTCATCGGGGTCCCATTGTAGGCAGGCCCTCGCGCGAGGGCGGGCCGAAATGCATGGATTTCCCGTCCTTATTCATCCGATTGGCGTGACAGGTCGCCGCCTAAGATGGCAACCCTGAAGAAGGTCGTTCGCTCCGTTCACGTGAGCAGGGAGATCCCAGATGATTGACAGACTCGACGCGGCACTACGTTTCCAGCAGGAAGCGCTGAGCCTGCGCAACCAGCGGCAGTCGGTGATTGCCTCCAACATCGCGCACGCGGACACGCCCGGCTACAAGGCGCGCGATTTTGATTTCTCCAGCACGCTGGCGCAGAGCGTCGAGCGCGGCCACCGCAATGAAGGCATGTCGCTGTCCACCACCTCGGTGCGCCATCTGCCCGCGCAGGCCCCGGGGCGCGAGGAATTCGACCTGGCCTACCGCATCCCGCTGCAGTCCAGCGTCGACGGCAACACCGTGGAAATGGATACCGAGCGCGTGGCCTTCGCCGACAACGCCGTGCACTTCGAGTCCGGCCTGACGGTGATGAATTCCAAGATCAAGACCATGCTGGCCGCGATCCAGCAGTAGGGAGAGAGCGCATGCCGGCAATGAACATCTTCGACGTCGCGGGCTCGGCCATGGCCGCGCAGTCGCAGCGCATGAACGTGACCGCTTCCAACCTGGCCAATGCCGACAGCGTGGTCAGCCCCGACGGCCAGGCCTATCGCGCCAAGCAGGTCGTGTTCGGCATGGCGCCCACGCCGGGGCAGACGGACATCGGCGGCGTGCAGGTGCGAGGCGTGTCGGAAGACCCGTCGCCGCCGCGCATGGTGCACAACCCCACGCACCCCATGGCCAATGCCCAGGGCTACGTGGTGATGCCCAACGTCAACCCGGTGGAAGAGATGGTCAACATGATCTCGGCCTCGCGCTCCTACCAGGCCAACGTGGAAGTGCTCAACACCGCCAAGAACATGATGCTCAAGACGCTGACGATCGGCCAGTGACAAGCCCCGGCCTGTATCGGCAACGCCTCCACCAGCACGCAGACAACGAACCGACATGACAACCACCTCCGCGGTAGGCAGCAACAGCAACACCCAGGGCATCAACGACGCCCTCAAGAGCGGCAGCGCCAGCGCGTCCGAGCTGCAGAACAACTTCCTGACCATGCTCGTCACGCAGATGAACAACCAGGACCCGCTCAACCCGATGGACAACGCGCAGCTGACCTCGCAGCTGGCGCAGATCAGCACGGTCAGCGGCATGCAGACCATGAACGCCACGCTGTCGCAGTTGCTGTCGCAGGTCAGCGCCAGCCGCGCCATGGACTCCGCGGCGCTGATCGGCCATACCGTGATGGTGCCGGGCAAGCAGGTGTCAGTGGAAGGCGGCGTGCCGGGCAAGTTTGGCCTGGACCTGCCGTCGACCGCGGATGCGGTCACCGTCGACGTGCTCGACAAGGACGGCAACGTGGTGCGCACCATCGACATGAAGGGGCAGACCGCGGGCGTGCACAACGTCGCATGGGACGGCAAGAACAACGCCGGCGCGGCCGTGGCCGACGGCGACTACACCTTCAAGGTGACCGCCACTGCCAACGGCACCTCGGTGCAGCCGGTGGCGCTGGTCTACGGCAAGGTCCAGAGCATCAGCGGCGACGCCAGCGGCGTGCTGGTGGACCTGGGCGACGGACAGACCGCGAACGTCGACGACGTGCGCCGCATTCTCTAAAACGCAGGTGCCGGCAGCGCACAGGCGCCGGCCGGCTTCAACGACAGGCTAGTCAAAAGGAAGCAATCATGGGTTTCGGTCAAGGGGTAAGCGGCCTGAACGCCGCCGCGTCCAATCTGGACGTGATTGGCAACAACATCGCCAACGCCAACACGGTTGGCTACAAGCAATCGGCAGCGCAGTTTGCCGATGTCTACGCCGGCACCAAGATCGGCCTGGGCGTGCGCGTGAACTCGGTGGTGCAGTCGTTCAACCAGGGCAATATCGAGGCCTCGGGCCGTTCGCTGGATGTGGCCATCACCAACGGCAACGGCTTCTTCCGCCTGACCAGCCCGGAAGGCGCGGTCTACTACTCGCGCAACGGCCAGTTCCAGCGCCAGGAAGACGGCCGCATCACCAATATGCAGGGTCTGCAGGTGACCGGCTATCCGGCGGGCGTGGCCGGCGGAGCCGGCGTGCAGCCGCAGCCGCTGGTGATCAGCAACGCGCAGATGGAGCCCCGCGCTACCAGCAACATCACCGCCAAGTTCCAGCTTGACTCGCGCGCCACCGTACCGGCGCAGGCCTTCGCCAGCGCGGCCGGCACGCCGCCGACCAGCAACATGTTCAACTACAGCACGGCGATCAACGTCTATGACTCGCTGGGCAACAAGCAGCAGCTGATGGCGTACTTTGCCAAGGTGGCGGATTCGGCCGTGGCGCCGGTCCATCCGGCCGTGGCCGGCGGCACCGACTGGCAGATGTACGTGACCGACATCAACGGCAACATGGTCGGCGGCGCGCCCACCACGCTGGCGTTCGACAACGCGGGCGCACTGCAGTCGCCCGCTGCCGGCGCCGTCACCCTGACCCAGCCCGCCGCCAACGGCGCGCAGGCCATGGCGATGAAGCTGGACCTGACCGGCACCACCCAGTTCGGCGCCGACAACGACGTCAAGCAGCTCAGCCAGAACGGCTACACCTCGGGCAGCCTGCTGGGCTTCTCGGTCAATGGCGACGGCACCATCACCGGCAACTATTCCAACGAGCAGACCAAGCCGCTCGGCCAGATCGTGATGGCTGCATTCGGCAACGTCGAAGGCCTGAAGCCGGAAGGCGACAACGTGTGGTCGGCCACCGGTGCCTCCGGCCAGGCGCTGGTCGGCGTGGCCGGCGGCAGCATGGGCACGCTGCGCTCCAATGCGGTGGAAGCTTCCAACGTGGACCTGTCCGGCCAGCTGGTCAACCTGATTGTGGCGCAGCGCAACTACCAGGCCAATGCGCAGACCATCAAGGCGCAGGACACGGTCATGCAGACCCTGGTCAACCTGTGACCGCCACGCTGAGCTGAGCCGCCGCCATGGACCGCATGATCTACACCGCCCTGTCGGGCGCCAAGCAGATACTCGACCAGCAAGCGGCGGTATCAAACAACCTGGCCAACGTCTCCACGCCGGCCTTCCGCGCGCAGGTCAACCTGTACCGCGCGGTGCCGGTGGTGGGGCCGGAGGCGGGCACGCGCGCCTTTACGCTGGCCTCGACCCCCGGCGCCGACATGCGCGCCGGCCCGCTGACCTACACCGGCCGCACGCTGGATGTGGCGCTGCAGGGCAATGGCTGGCTGGTGGTACAGGCACCGGACGGCTCTGAGGCCTACACCCGTGCCGGCGCGCTGCAGGTGGCGCAGGACGGCCAGGTGCAGACCATCTCCGGCCTGCCGGTGATGGGCGACGGCGGTCCGCTGGCGGTGCCGCCGGGCTCGCAGGTAACCATCGGCACCGACGGCACCATCACCGCGCGCGGCCCCGGCGAAGCCTCTGCCGGCCTGGCGCAGGTGGGCCGGCTGCGCGTGGTCAACCCGCCCAACGACGCCATCGCACGCGGCGATGACGGCCTGTTCCGCCTGCGCCCCGGCGCGCAGCCGCTGGAGGCCGATCCCACCGTGCGCGTGATCTCGGGCGCGCTGGAAGGCAGCAACGTCAACCCGACCGAAGCCATGGTCGAGATGATCGCCAATGCCCGCCGCTTCGAGATGCAGATGAAGATGATCCAGGGCGCCGACGGCAACGAGCAGCGCGCCAACCAGCTGCTCTCGACCAACTGACCTGAATGAATGACCGGCACGGCGCGCCGTGCCAGGACCAACGCAAGGACCACCATGATCCGCTCTCTCTGGATTGCCAAGACCGGCCTCGATGCGCAGCAGACGCAGATGGACGTGATCTCGAACAACCTGGCCAACGTGTCGACCAACGGCTTCAAGCGCGGCCGCGCGGTGTTCGAGGAACTGATGTACCAGACCATCCGCCAGCCCGGCGCGCTGTCATCGGACCAGACCACGCTGCCTTCCGGCATGCAGCTGGGCACCGGCGTGCGCCCCGTGGCCACCGAGCGCATCCACACCCAGGGCAACCCGCAGCAGACCGGCAATGCCAAGGACGTGGCCATCCTGGGCCAGGGCTTCTTCCAGGTGGCGCTGCCCGACGGCACCACCGCGTACACGCGCGACGGCTCGTTCCAGGTGGACCAGAACGGCCAGCTGGTGACCTCCAGCGGCTTCGTGATCCAGCCCGCCATCACCATTCCCGCCAACACGCTGTCGATGACCATTGCGCGCGACGGCACCGTGTCGGTGACGCAGCCGGGCTCCAGCGCCAACGTGCAGGTTGGGCAGCTGCAGCTGGCCACCTTCATGAACCCGGCCGGCCTGGAAAGCATGGGCGAGAACCTGTACGTGCAGACCGATGCTTCGGGCGCGCCCAACACCACCGTGCCGGGCCTGAACGGCGCTGGCGTGGTGCAGCAGAACTACGTGGAAGCGTCCAACGTGAACGTGGTGGAAGAGCTGGTCAGCATGATCCAGACGCAGCGCGCGTATGAGATCAACAGCAAGGCCGTGCAGGCATCCGACCAGATGCTGCAGCGCCTGTCGCAACTGGGTTGATTGGTGTGAACATGGCCACCTTGCTTTCCCGCCTGGGCGCGCATGCGCTGGTTTGCCTGGCCGGCGTGGCAATGCTGGCCAGCGGCGGCTGCGCGCTGATGCCGCGCGAGCCGCTGGTGCAACTGCCCACCACCGCGCGCGCAGAGCCGCGGCCGATGGGGCCGGCTTCCGGCTCGATCTACCAGTCGTCCTACGCCGGCAATCCGCTGTTCGAGGACCGGCGTCCGCGCAATGTGGGCGACATCCTGACGATCCTGATTACCGAGAACGTCAACGCCAGCAAGAACTCCGGCACCAACACCAGCCGCAGCGGCAACGCCGCGCTGGCATTCGATGCCGTGCCGCGCGCGCTGGGCGGCCTGTTCGGCACCAGCCAGAACGCCAACATCAACGGCGCCAATACGCTGAAGGCCAGCGGCGGCGCCAGCGCGGCCAATACCTTCAACGGCACCATCACCGTGACCGTGCTTGAGGTGCTGACCAACGGCAACCTGGTGGTCTCCGGCGAAAAGCAGATGGCCATCAACCAGGGTGCCGAGTTCATCCGCTTCTCCGGCGTGGTCAACCCGCGCACGATCACCGGCGACAACGCCGTGCCCTCAACCCAGGTGGCCGATGCGCGCATCGAATACACCGCCAAGGGCGTGATCGACGAAGCGCAGAACATGGGCTGGCTGCAGCGCTTCTTCCTCAATGTTTCTCCGTTCTGACCGCGCCATGTCTGCTCCGATGCTCGCCCGTTTCCTGTCCCGCCTGCTGCGCCTGAGCGTGATCAGCCTGGCGCTTGGCGTGGCCTTTGGCGCCTTTGCCAGCGTCGCCAAGGCCGAGCGCCTGAAGAACCTGGCCACGTTCCAGGGCGTGCGCGAGAACCCGCTGGTGGGCTACGGCCTGGTGGTCGGCCTGGACAACACCGGCGACCAGACCATGCAGACGCCGTTCACCACGCAGAGCCTGACCAACATGCTCTCGCAGCTGGGGATCACGCTGCCGGCCGGCAAGAACATGCAGCTCAAGAATGTGGCGGCGGTGATGGTGACCGCCTCGCTGCCCGCGTTCGCGCAGCCCGGCAGCCAGCTGGACATCGTGGTGTCGTCCATGGGCAATGCCAAGAGCCTGCGCGGCGGCACGCTGCTGATGACTCCGCTCAAGGGCGCCGACGGCCAGGTCTATGCCATCGCCCAGGGCAATATGCTGGTGGGCGGCGCGGGAGCGTCGGCCAACGGCAGCAAGGTGCAGATCAACCAGCTGGCGGTGGGGCGCATCGCCAACGGCGCGATCGTTGAGCGCGCGGTGGCGCCGTTCCAGCCGGATGGGGGCGTGCTCAACCTGGAACTGAAGGACACCGATTTCGGCACCGCCGAGCGCGTGGTGGAGGCCATCAACCGCTCCATGGGCGGCGGCGTTGCCGCGGCGCTGGATGGCCGCGTGGTGCAGGTGCGTGCGCCGGCCTCGGCGGCCGCGCGCGTGGGCTTCCTGGCCCGCATCGAGAATATCGACGTGACCCCGGCCAAGGCCGCGGCCAAGGTGATCCTGAACGCCCGCACCGGTTCCATCGTGATGAACCAGGCGGTGACGGTGGAGGACTGCGCGGTGGCGCACGGCAACCTGTCGGTGGTGATCAACACGCAACCGGTGATCAGCCAGCCCGCGCCGTTCAGCGGCGGGCAGACCGTGGTGGCGCCGGTGTCGCAGATCGACATGAGGCAGCAGGGCGGCTCGCTGCAGATCGTCAAGGCAGGCGCATCGCTGGCCGCAGTGGTCAAGGGGCTGAACGCGCTGGGTGCAACTCCCGCCGACCTGCAGACCATCCTGGAAGCCATGCGCGCGGCCGGGGCGCTGCGCGCCGAGCTGGAAGTGATCTGACCATGAGCACGGCACGACCCCCGCAGGCGGCGGAGCTGACTCAGCGCTTTGCGCTGGATACGCAGGGCTTCGAGGCGCTCAAGCACAGCGCGCGCGGCGGCGCCGACGCCAATACGCTGCAAGCCGTCGCGAAGCAGTTCGAGGCGGTGTTCACGCAGATGGTGCTCAAGAGCATGCGCGATGCCACCCCGCAGGACGGCCTCTTCGACAACGAGCAGAGCAAGCTCTATATGTCGATGATGGACCAGCAGCTTGCGCAGCAGATGTCATCGCGCGGGATCGGCCTGGCCGATGTGATGGTGCGCCAGCTGGCGCGCGCCACGGGCACGCCGATGCCGGCCGGCATGAGCGCCATGAGCCCGGCCGAGTCAGGCAAGGCGGCGGATGCCGAGATGGCAAGGCTGCTCGACAGCCGCGGCGCCGGGGCGATCCCGGCCGACGCCGACGAGCAGGCCGACCTGCCGGCGATCGGCACCATCGTGCCGGGGCAGAACTGGAATCCCACTGCCGGCCTGCGCCAGTACCAGCCGCAGTGGTACGCGGACCGTGGCCAGGGCGAGGACAGGCTGGGACGGCTGCCGGACGACGCGCCGGCCCACGTCAGCGCCTTTGTCGCCCGCATGGCCGGACCCGCGGAAGCCGCCGCGCGCGCCAGCGGCGTGCCGGCGCGGCTGATCGTAGGCCAGGCGGCGCTGGAATCCGGCTGGGGCCAGCGCGAGATCACGCACGCCGACGGCTCCACCACCTTCAACGTCTTCGGCATCAAGGCCGGCGCCAACTGGAAGGGGCGCGTGGCGGAGATCACCACCACGGAATATGTCGACGGGCAGCCGCAGAAGGTGCGGGCGAAGTTCCGTGCCTATGGCTCGTATGACGAGGCCTGTGCCGACTATGCCCGCCTGCTGACGAACAACCCGCGCTACGCGGGCGTGGTCAGCGCGGCGTCTGCTGAAGAGGCGGCGCATGGCCTGCAGCGCGCGGGCTATGCCACCGATCCGGCGTACGGGCACAAGCTGGTGAAGATCATGAAGAAGGTGGCGGCCTGAGGAGCAGGTGGTTCAAGCGTAGCTGCCACCGTATGTACAAGGCACCCCTCTCCCGCAAGCGGGAGAGGGGTGCAAACCGCCGCGCAGCGGGCGGCAGTGCGTTTGAATCCATTTCCCAGCCTAAAGTCCCGCCCCCAACCAGCCGATAACTTCCACATCCACCACCGCCGGCCCTCGCCGCGGCAGTCCCATCAATCCGGGGTCAGAGCACAATGTCTCTCTTCAGTATTGGTCTTTCCGGCCTGAACACCGCGCAGAACGCGCTGACGACGACCGGCCACAACTTTGCCAATTCGGCGACCGAAGGCTATTCGCGCCAGAACACCATCGTGGCCTCGGCCGGCGGCCAGTACACCAGCCAGGGTTTCTATGGCTTCGGCTCCAACACCACCACGGTGATCCGCGTCTATGACGAGTTCCTGACCGGCCAGCTGCGCGGCGCCACCTCGGCCAGCGCATCGCTGGCGGCGTACTCTGACCAGATCGCCCAGATCGACAACCTGCTCGCCGACCAGAAGGGCGGCCTGGCGCCGCTGATGCAGAAGTTCTTCGCGGCGGTGCAGGCCGTGGCCGACACCCCGGCCGATCCGGCAGCGCGCCAGGGCATGCTGTCAGCCGGACAGGCGCTGGTGGGGCAGGTGCGCTCGGCCAGCAACTACTTCAAGCAGCTGCAATCGGGCGTCAATGAGCAGGTCGGCACCGCCGTTTCGCAGGTCAATGCGTACACCAAGCAGATTGCCAACCTGAACCAGGAGATCACCCGCCTGAAGGCTGCCTCCGGCGGCCAGCCGCCCAACGACCTGCTGGACCAGCGCGACCAGGCCGTGGCGGAGCTGACCAAGCTGGTCGGCGCCAAGGTGGTGGTGCAGGACAGCGGCACCTACAACGTGTTCGTCGGCAACGGCCAGCCGCTGGTGATGGGCAATGACGCGTACGAGCTGAAGGCGGTTGCCTCGGCGGCCGATCCCAACCGCACCGTGGTGGCCTACACCCTGCCCAACGGCAACGTGTTCGAGAGCGAGCCGGGTGCGATCACCGGCGGTTCGCTGGGCGGCCTGCTGCAGTTCCGCACCGAGTCCCTGGACGCGGCGCAGAGCGCCATCGGCCGGCTGTCGCTGGCGATCGGCCAGAGCTTCAATGCACAGCACAAGCTGGGCATCGACCTGAACGGCGCGATTGGCACCGACATGTTTGCACTGGGTGGTGCCACCGCGATCCCCAACGCCAACAATACCGTGAAGACCACGGTGGCAACGGCCAGGATCGACAATGCCTCGGCCCTGACCACCAGCGACTACAAGCTGCAGTTCGACGGCACCAACTACACGCTGACGCGTCTCTCTGACAACCAGCAGGTGGTCACGCCGGTGCCCGCCGGCGGCGCCAGCTACCCGCTGCAGTTCAGCGCCGACGGTTTCACCGTCGAGATCAATGCGGCGATGGGCACCAACGATTCGTTCACGATCCAGCCCACGCGCAATGCCGCCACCGGCTTCGACATGGCGATCACCGACCCGGCCAGGATCGCCGCGGCATCGCCGGCTCGCGCCGACGCCGCGGCATCGAACAAAGGCAACGGCACGGTCAGCCTGGGCAATGTCGCGCCCGGCTATTCGCTGCTGTCCGGCACGATCACCGCCAAGTTCGACGGAACCCAGTATGTCTTCAGCGATGCCAACGGACCGCTCGCGTCCCAGCCGGCGCCCGTGCCCAACGGCAGCAATACCGACTACACCCTCAACGGCCTGACCTTCAGCTTCGGCGGCACGCCCAAGACGGGCGACAGCTTCACGCTGAGCAGCAACGCCGGCGCGGTCAAGGACAACGGCAACATGCTGGCGCTGGCCAAGCTGCAGAACGCCAAGACCATCGGCGGCGTGTCCAGCTTCAGCGAGGCCTATGCCCAGCTGGTCAACGACGTCGGCACACGCGCCAAGTCAGTCAAGATCGCCTCGGCTTCGCAGGACAGCATCACCACGCAGATCAAGACCGCGCAGCAATCGGTGTCCGGCGTCAACATGGACGAGGAGACCGTGTCGATGCTGCGTTTCCAGCAGCTGTACCAGGCCAACGCCCGGGTGATCCAGACGGCTGGAACGCTGTTCGACACCATCATCGGCATCGGCAGGTAAGCGCCGGCACCCACAAGCGTCAGCAGAGTCAGAAGAGGTAACCAATATGCGCGTTGCAAGCTCCACCCTGTACCAGCAAGGCCTGGCTTCGATGAACTACCAGCAGGGCTCGCTGCTGCATATCCAGCAGCAGCTCGGCACCGGCCGCAGCATCCTGACGCCGTCCGACGATCCCGTCGGCGCCACCCGCGCCCTGGGCGTAAGCCAGGCGCAGGCCGTCAACGGCCAGTACGCAACCTCGCGCAAGCAGGCCAATATCGCGCTGGCCGCGGAAGAGAACGCGCTGCAGTCGGTGACTACCGTTACGCAGAACATCCAGACGCTGCTGGTGCAGGCCGGCAACGGCACCATGAGCGATGCCGACCGCGGCTCGCTGGCCACGGCGCTGGAAGGCCTGTACAACCAGCTGGCGGGCCTGGCCAACTCCGACGACGGCAACGGCCAGTACCTGTTCGGCGGCACCCGCTCCGGCAGCGCGCCGTTCACGCAGAGCACGGGCCCCGGCACCTACATCGGCGACAACGGCCAGCAACTGCTGCAGGTCGATGTGGCGCGCCAGATGCCCGCCGGCAACACCGGGCGGGAAGTGTTCATGAGCGTGACCGGCGGCGCCGGCTATGTCGTCAAGGGCAATGCCAACAACACCGGCAGCGCCACGTTCGGCACGGTGTCAACCACGAACCCGAGCGATCCCAACTACGGGCTCTCGATGGAGGTCAAGTTTGCGACCAATGCCAGCGGCCAGATGGAATACACCATCACCGACCTGTCGGCAGGCACGACCCCCGCACCGGTCGTGAAGGGCCCCGTTGCCTACACGTCGCCAGCCCATATCGACGTCGGCGGCGTCAGCTTCAACGTGACCGGCGATCCCAAGGACGGCGACACCATGACCATGGATCCCGCCAGCAAGGCCGGCACCGACATGTTCGCCAACCTGCAGACGGTGATCGACACGCTGCGCCAGCCCACGCCAGACAGCAGCGATCGGGCCCATCTTGGCAACGTCATCTCCACTGCCACGCGCCAGTTCTCCAACTCGCTCGACAACGTGCTGACCGTGCGGGCATCGGTGGGCTCGCGCATGAATGAACTGGATGCGCTGGACGATGTGGGGTCCAATCGCGACCTGACCTATGCGCAGACGCTGTCGGGGCTGCAGGATCTGGATTACGCGAAGGCGATTACTGAGTACTACCAGCGGCAGACGGCGCTGCAGGGGGCGCAGCAGTCGTTTATGCAGATTCAGGGGATGAATTTGTTTAAGTATTTGTAAGGCGGGTGGGGCGCCCGCTATTGAGGAAGTGCCACTGCACAATAAACTGTGTCAAAACGGTCCATTATAGTTGGGCAGTTTGCGCAATGATGTGCCTGCAAAACCTTACCCGGTAAGGAATTGTCCAACTATGTTATGTTGGGCAATTTCTCTACAACTACTACCACGCAAATTTATTTGCTGAAGCAATTTTGTACCTTGCTGCGTTGTGATCGATGGGTGAATGTTGGCTCGTCTACAAGACCGATCCTGATTCCCGAACCTCGCAGAGGCTAGCGGCAACGTTCGCGATTTCTTCATAGACCGTGCGTTGGCTATCCGGGCCTGTACACGTAATCCACTTAGCGTCACGGGCACGCGACCCAAGAGGGTAGAACTCGAAGGCCATCCCCGGTTTCCATGCTGGATGATGTCTCAAAGCTTCGTTCAGTATCTTAAGATACTGAATCCTACTAAAAACTTGCCTAGACATGGCGTTCTCCGGCTACAGCGCATCGTCGACAGCCTAAGGATAGGCTGCCTTGGCGGTCCGCGAGCCGGCGACGATCCCGATCGACCACTGGGCGGCCATTCGAGTCTGCTTGGCCCGGCGCTAGGACGGCGCAATGCGGAGATATATTCCCATCCGCGTGATGTTGCCGTTTGCGGGTATCTGCTGGCTGACGCCCGCAAATCTGCCGATTTTCTGGTCAGGCCTCAATGCCCGCCTGTTGCCACTCGGCATACAGCATGCGCTCCACATCCAACATCGTCACCTCGTACTCGAGCAGCATTTTTGCAAGCTCGGGTTGTTCGAGTAATTCTACACCGTTTAGCGCGGCATTCTCATGGGCCTGTCGGTTGAAGTACTGGTTGGTCAAACACACCTTCTGGAAGGTCACACCCGGATGCCGCCGGCGGTAGAATGCTTCGCCCGTGACGACGTCCTTGACTGCGTCCCAACCCAGCGTCGTACCCTCATTCCGGCTAGTTTTGGCCTGGACCAGTTGCCCCTTTGCCCCGTTTAGCGCGACGACATCTACGCCATTGTCGCTCGCCCCTGGCGTACGGTAGCTGGCGTAGCCACGCTTGTTCCACAGGGAGCCGGCAAGGCATTCGAAATGCTGCCAGGTCATGCGCAGCGCCATGTCCAGCGTGACACGCGGATCGATGTCCTTTGCATGCGCCCCCGGGACGACTTCGGCAAGATCGAAGTTGCCCGGCATCAAGTCTCCTGCACCGTTCAACATATCGTCGGCCAATTCGCGCTTGTAGCTCAATAGCTGATCGAGCTTGACATCGAAGGTCACGAAGTCATCAGCGCGGACCACGGGATAGTAGACGTGTACGGGCTTCGTCTGCCCGATCCGATATGCGCGATCCGTCGCCTGATCTTCCTTTGCCGGATTCCAGGTTCTGGTGTAGTGCACGACGTGATTGGCCGCCTGGATATTGACGCCAAATCCCACGGCAACCGGGGAAAGCACAAGCACACCGAAACCCTCTGCTGCCTGGAACGCCTTGATGCGCTTCTGGCGGCTGGCGGCATGCGCAGGCGCAGTTGTCGTATCTCCGTTGATGATGTCCGGTCGGAACCCAAACTCAGACTCGATGTAGTGCTGCAGCAGGCGCTGGATCTCGCGAAATTCGCAGAAGACAATGACTTTTTCTCCGCGGGCCTTGATTTCCTTGAGCTGCCGCAGCAACCAGTCGAGCTTAGGCGCCTTCTCCCGATAATCCTGTAAGGCTTCGGACTTGAAAACGCTTAACCCGTGCCGACGTGGGTCGGTGCAAACCAGGCGCAGGTAGTGCAGCAGGCCGAGGTGATTCTTGAACGGCGATCCCGCGGCCGGATCCTCCCGTTTCTTGAAGCTCTCGATGGCCTGTGCATAGAGACTGCGCTGCATCGGCGATAACGGAAGGCTTCTGCATGCCTCGTCAATGATCTTGGGCGGCAGGTCCTTGGCGACGTCCGCTTTCAACCGACGCAATATCTGCGGCTCGATCTTGGCCCGCAACTCCTCGACGCGGGCCTTTTCTTCCTCCGTCTTGGCCTCGATCGGCTTGCGATAGCGTTGTCCGAAATCGTTGAGGGCGCCAAGCAGGCCAGGCTGCACGTAGTCGAAGAGACACCACATGTCCGCCAGCGTGTTTTCCACGGGCGTTCCAGTGCAGGCGATCCGGAAATCGGCATTCTGCTTCTTTGCCGCACGCGTCACCATGGCAGCCGGGTTCTTGATCCGCTGGGCCTCGTCGCAGACCATCAGCGACCACTTCTGGGCCGCAAAAGAAAACTCCAGATCCCTCAGCGTCTCATAGGTCGTCAGAACAACCTTCGCGTCGTCGACCCAGTCCGGCCGGAGAAATTTGACCAGGCCGTCCTCGGCAAGCAGTCGCTGCTCGATCTGTGCGCGAGGTACGCGCAGCGCTGCCAGGCTCTCGCCATAGGCAGTCAGGAGCCGCAGTGTGCCAGGCAGGAAAAACCGATCGGCTTCTTCGGCCCAGTTTTCGAGCAACGAGACAGGAGCAACCACCAGCATCGGTGGCAGGTCCGGCTCTCGCTCGAGCAACGATGCCATCAAGGCAAGCAGCTGGAACGTCTTGCCCAGCCCCATATCGTCAGCCAAGACCGCGCCGCGGACCTGGTACTCGGTCTGCAGGCTGTAGAGGTGCTGCATCCATGCCAGCCCAGCAAGTTGATGCGGCATGAGCGAGAAGCCGGGCCGAATGCTTGCCGGGATCCTGGGCTGCAGTGGAACGGCCTGCAGCGCTTCCCGTCGAAGTTCCTCGTACTCGAGCACCTGGATGTTGGCGCGCAACATCAACTGCTTCTTTGGCCCAAGGCCGTTGGTGGCTTTGTCTGAGGTTGTGCCGTCTCGAGTCTTTCCGATCGAATGATCCTCAAACGCCTGCTCCGAGGCCTGCACCAGCTTCTTGGCGTCGTCGACAGCAACGCGGTCCGGAAGAAGAGCGGAGACGATCTCCATGTTGCCCGCCAGCTCGGCAGCTGTGAGCTCTCGCTTCAACTGCTGGACTTGCTCGTGTGATAGCGAGACATCCATCGGCGTCCCGCCATCCGATCGGGGAATAGTCGAGGTCGCCCGGACATTCTCCGGGAACCAACTGCTTCCGTCGTTCTTTTTCTCAATGTAAGGGGAGTTATAAGGCTTCTCGACACCGATGCCTTCGATTCGTGCGGAATAGCCCGCGAGATCGTGAACTTGGTCATAGGACACCAGGGGCGGTCGCGTTTGCCTCCGAGCGAGCGCATCCCGAAGATCAGCCAGATGGCTGTCCGTGTTACCGTCGAGCACCAGATCAAAGCCATCCCACGCCAAAAGCTGGTAACCCATCGATCTAGCGCGTTCGAGCGCCTGGACGAACGATGACAGCCGTGCATCGTCCAGCCACTGCGTTTCCGAAGAGGCTGGCCCTGCGGCAACCGCGGTCTCGATCAGCAGACCTACTCGACGGGGATAGCCTGTACCATCACGCTCGAACACCGGTGTAAAGCGTTCGTAGGCAAGCCCGGCGTCTTCCCGCGCCTTTTCGAACTGCACCTCCTCGATGACGTCGTTGGCATCGGCGCCAAGCGTGGCATAAGGGTTGAGCAAGAATGCCTGCGCGCGCGTACCTGCAACCCGACGCCCGGGCAGGCGCTTGACTTGCTGCAGGACAGTGCGCACCTTGGGTGAGATCAGGACCTGGACGATGCCGTCCGGCGTGACAATGTCATATCGATCGCGAACGTCCCGGGCGCGGTCGAAGGAGGCGAGCCAATCGGTTGGCGCACCGTCGAATGTCGGCTCAATCTCGACCACACGGTCATCGGTCACCGCAGACGACTTCCGCAAGCCGATTTGCAGCTTTTCCGGGGTCAGCACGACCGACCGGAGCAAGAAGTCATCGAGCTGTGCGTCCGCCGCGAGCGCCAGTTTGCGGATTCGTCCCCACGCCTGACGATGAGAGAGATCGCTACGCTCACTCTCGGGCCTCCTGGCGAATGACACCACTTCCCTAAGTAGGTTCCATTGCCGTGGCTGCAGCAGCGATGGTTGACCATCGACGTCAAGCAACGGGCCTACCGGTCGGGTATTGATGCGACGCCCATCTTCCAATTGCCAACCCGCAATGGCAATCGAGAAGGTTTCGTCGGTCAACGAGTTGCTGCTGCGCAAGATAGCGCGCGCTGTCGTAAATGAAGGGAGTGCCAGGGCGTCGGGCAGTCCCGTGTAAGATGGACTAGCGAGTGCCGCATATAGCTCGTCCCAACCGATCAGGTACCCCTCCGACGTCTCGACAGCGAACCCTTCATCGGCCATCTGGGAGAGATATCCACCCAACATCGGATCGCCGACGTCGACACCTTTGGAGAGAGACAAACCCGGGGTGACATGGATGCCTGCCTCTGACCAATGTCGTTGCCAACCTTCGCCTTTTGGCGCCGGTGCCTTTTTGAACAATTTGAACACGCGGGTTTCCTATTTCCACCAGCCTTTGCCGGCCCGTCTCTTGAAGCCCCAAGCCGACAGCGTCTCGGTGATCAGGGATGCGCTGCTGCCTTGAACCGGTACTTCCGCAAGTACCCAAAGGTTGCCACCGACCGCGCTCTTGTCGTCGATCGTGAGGCGATGTTCTCGCGCGAAGCGACTCAGCGCCGCCCGACTGTATTGGACGGAGGAGGGCGGCGAAGACGGCACGTTCGGTGGAACTGCCGGGGCAGAACGCCGGGAACCGGGGGCCTTGGCTGCCGGTTCGATACCAAATTCCTGCTGGAGTGTAGCGGCGAACATGTCTTCCCACTTGTCCCAGTTATGGATTCCATCTTGATGGCTTAGCCACAGTATGGCGGCGCCCTTATCCTTCAAGGAATTTGGCGCGCCGATTGGGAGCCTAAGTAGATTTGTCGTATCGAAGGGCACCGATTTGCGCGCGTCATAGCCATAGAACGCGTTGCCAAGGCCGCTGAACTCGACGGCCACCAGCGATCCCATTCGCAGGATGAAGGCGTTGTTGGTGCCGGGTGCATCGAGGTTGCAGATTAGGCCGACCATCTTCTTCCGAAGCAGTGCGAGGTCTGCTGACTTGGCGCTTCGGGCAGCGGTACCCAAGGCAAACTCGATGTGATCGATGGCCTTGACGTACCGTTTCCAGAAATTCATCCGACGAGGATCGCCGAGGCCGTCCTCGGCCAGTTTGGTAAAGAACGTCTCGATGAACTCGGATTTGAGCCAGTCTGCGACCATGCTTCTCGCCGCATCCGTCACGCCGCCCCAACGCGTCTCATTGGAAGGGAGCCAAGGATTGCCCCACCAGTTGACCGCCTGCTCACGTAGGACTTGATTCAGCGGGGCACCCGCTATCTCCGCATATCGGTCCAACACGAGAATCATCCCGCGATCGCGCAGTACCTCATTGGCAGCGAGCACGGAAAGGAGGCGTGGTAACAGCTTTTGGAATGGCGTGTTTTCCAGCTTCGTCGCGCCCCTGACCTGCGCCAGCACCAGCTCCCGCAAGAACCAGGACGCCTTGTTGATGCCCATGTGTTCGCAGAGCTGATCGACCACGGTCGAATCCCCCCGCAGCAGCGCATCCACATAGTCATCGCACGGACGATCACTGAACAGCTGCCTGTTCCGAAACGCGGTATCCACCCACGCCGGGTTCAGACGGCTGTCCTTGATGAATTTCCGGCGATCACCGAGGTATGCACGCAGTGTTCGCCAGTTCGCCCGCGCTGAGGCTGGCGCATCTTTGGAGACTGGGTCGTAAGTGAAATAGCTCCTGACCAGACCTTGATAGCAGCGGCGAAATGCGGCGGCGCGCTCCTGCCAGGCGTCGACGCCGTCGAGAACACGCGCGAGGCGCGTGCCGTCCTCCAGAATGCAGGGTCCGCTGGAACGATGGGGAAGAGCCAGGCTCCAAGACAGCAGATATGCATCTCGGAACGACTTCACCTCTTGGCTGTCCCAGAACCGTCGTACTGCATCAAGCTGATGGTCCTCGGTTGGATCGGTACCTGCAGAATCCCCGAAGCGCGCCTTCATGTCCAGAATCACCCGATCGATGCCACCGTGTGGCACCATGGCTCTCGCTCCTTCCCGGATTGCGGGATCGAGCAACGCGGTTAGATGGTCTAGGGCATTCATCGCAGCGCACATTCTCCGAAATTGCCAGGTTGCGGCGCGGAAAGCGCCCGTTGCTCGTCGACGGCGAGAAACTCCATGCGCATCTCGACCCGCCGGCTTTCCTCATCGGTCTCCTTGGCGGCATTGAACGAGTAGCCGCCGACCAGAAAGAGGTTGCGAACGTTCTCCTTCTGCGTCTCTGACAACAGACTCGGACCCGTCGTGGCAAACATGGTGCAAAGAACCTTCTGGCTACGCTGCAGGCTCAGGTTCAAATTGCTCAGGTAGGTGCCGGTCTTGTCCGTGTAGCCCTCCACCACGATGCGTTTCAGCACTCGCTCGCCCAGTTCGTCATTAGCCAGGGACAGGATCTCCGGCACGAACTGGCGCAAGACCGCCTCCTGGTCCGCATTCAGATTGAACTTGCCAAGCGCGAAACGTGCGCGATCGCCGAAGTCGATGACACGGCGTCGCCGATCGACCTTGATGCCATCATGGCGCCTGGCGGCCTGCTCGAAGCGGTCAAGGATCAGCTCAATGTCACGGCGGTGTTGCTCTTCCTTTTTTTCCTTTTCCGTCACGTTCTTGGTGACCGCGAGGAGCGCCACACCCATGACGACGAGGAACAATACCATCAGGGCTGTCATCAGATCCGCGAACGAGATCCAGAACGGCTTTTCCGCCTCGTCACGTCCGGCGCGCTTGAGCACGATCTTTGCGCCAACCATCGCTTACCTCTTGACTGGTACGAGGTTCGACATCGAGGCCAGCGTCACCTCCAACTCACCGACGGCTGCGGATAGCATCCCGACCGCCTGCGTAAGCTTGGTATGGAATTCCGTATTCGCCTTGTCGAGCGTCCGTTTTACCTCGGTGGCGAACGACGTATGGGCTTCGCCAAGAACCTTGCTGACGCCGGCAAGATAATCGTCGGCCTGCATCTGTGCCTCGCCCAGTCGGCTGGTCGAGCTCTCGATGCGGGCAAGGACGTCGCCAGTCAGTGATGCCTCCCTGCGCGCGGCCTCGACAGTCGCACGCAGTTCGGTCACCATCTGGACGACGGCATCCCGCTGTGTTCGATAGTCTTTCATTACGTCCTGGAGTGCCGCACCGCCGCTGCTCAGCCCGCCACTGGTTTCCGACAGCTTGGTGGTCACGGTAGCCGCCTGGTCCATGACGCCGGCAACGCGCTCGCCCGCCGATGCGAAGCGGCGAGAGGCCGAACCCAGCAATTCCGCGCCGGCATGCATTCTGTCCACCGACGTCGACGTGGTCTGGGTCAGCGCCGCGACGCTCTGTGCCATCTGCGTCGACGCGGTTGTCATCTCCTGAATAACCGACTCTACGGACTCGGCCATCGAACTTACCGCACTGTTGGTGCGTGTAGCCATCGATGCTTCGCGTTCCCGATTGCTCTCAAAGACTTGCTTCTGCGATTCACCGAGATTCGTCAGCATCTCCGCCACGCTGCTGCCGATGGTCTCGAGGGTCGACCGGAGCTTCTGGTTGGTTTCGGACTGCGAGCTCGCCACAAGCTGACGGATCTGTTCGATGAATGTTTCTGATTGCGCGTTCATGGCGTCCTGGCGGGCTTCCATCTTTTCCACTGCACTGGCCATACGTTCCGCCATGGCGTCCACGGAGCGCTGGCTCGATGCCTCGATACTCGCGACCAGCGTCTGAAGGGTGCCGACCGCATCCTGGATACTCCGTGCGGTCTGCTGGTTCAATTCCGTGAGGCCGGATATCTGGCCGCCGAACAGGTCGTTCAGTCGCTGGCTGAAGCTGGTCATCACGTCGTTCAGCATCCCCACCGCGCTCGCACTCTGGTCGCCGCTGGCTGATTTGACCGTGCTGGCGATGTCCTCGAGCGGGCCCTTGAGGCTTTGCTGGATGCTGTCGGCGATAGTCTGGCCCAAGGCTTGATTGTCCTGGCGTGCGGCTTCCAGCTGTTCGCGGGATGCTTCGACAAGCCGCTCGACAACCAGGGACTGCTGTTCCTTGCTTGCCGCGATCTGCACACTCGTTAGTTCGCGAAGCAACTCGCCCATCTCCTTGACAAGCGCATCCTTGAGAATCTTCGATTGGCTTGCGGACTCCTCGGAGGCTTTCACCAGGCGGGACAAGTACTCCTCGCCAGCTCCTGCCTCGAAGCATGCGTCGATGGCGTGGGCGATCTCCTCGGTGTTCTTGTAAAGCGCTGCGAGGAGAAGCTTTTCCAGAAGGGTGACAACCATCGCCGCCCCGATGGCCACGCCGGAGACGAGAAACGCTTCGCCGACGAAGTGCATCAGCGATTCGAGGCTCGCCCGCACGGTGGCCGCGTTCTCGCTGACCTGGAAGGCCTGCAAGCCCTGGATCAGTCCAGAAAAGGTTCCAATAATCCCGATACCCGTGAACAGCCCTGGGAGATGCTTGAAGAATTCGGCGTGCAGCCTTCCGTCGACCACAAACTGACTGCTGAAATACATTTCGGCCGGCACCGTTGCACGGGCCGTGCCGAGCACCATCTGGCCGTCCTGTTCGATCCACTGCTTATGCAGCGAGTCGGAGTATTCCTTCCACAGGTGAGCGAGAGACTTGTCGGACGCGAATGCGTTGCGGAAATCATCTACCGCGACCCGGGTGGGATCGAAGCCCGTCACGCTCTTTCGGATGTTCCTCAGTCGCCACCAGTGGAGCAGCCCTGGGCCGAGGAAGACCGCCAAGAAGGCGATGACAAGCGTCGCCAGTATGCTGGCGATAAACAACAGAAATCCGGGTGTGCTTTGCAAGAGGGCGACGAGACTCACTTGGTTGCCCTCCCGCTTTCGACATCTATCGCAGCATCGGGCAGCCGGATACCCTCCTTCTCGCAATACCCAAACAGCAAGGTTTCAAGCATGTTGGTCTGCGACCGGTTCTGGCGCGATGCCGCCGCCTCCAGCAGGAGTTTGAAGCGTGGTGAGACACGGAAGCTGATGGCAACGGTTTTTTCTGGAGACATGGAATGCTTGTATAGCTATCTACAATACAAGTAACAAAATGTATCCGAAAGCGTAAGCGCGCGCGTTCCCTACCGGCGAGGGGTAGGCAAGCAGGGGGGGCGATCGCCAATCTCTGGCTTCAAATCTGGAAAGCTGCTGAAGCAGACGTTCTGCGCTAAAGCATGGCCGTGGATTGCCGATGTGCGGTGATCCGCCGTCAAGCGCTCATCAGCGCCTGGAACGGTGTCACATCAACCACTGAGCGACAACCGAGTGCTGACTCCCTCCAAATATTGGCGTATCCCATGTGCTCTCGACAGCGAAACGCCGCGGCCCCCTTCGGAGTTCGTCCTCCCGGATGCGTTGGCGAACCAGGCCACGCCACCAAGCCCCGGTCATGGGCTGGCCGTGGCCGCGTATGACCCTGCCCAGCAAATAGGCCTGTTCAGATGGGTCGGAATCATCGTCGGCGGTAGCAGTGCATTGCGCCAGGTCGATTGGAGGCCCTCGGAAGCGCAGATTTGGGTAGACACGCCTCCGGGCAGAGGCTTTTGGCGCGCCGGGGCATTCTGTTTCGCCGCCAAGAAAGTCCCCGACTACGGGCTTCACGAACTGTGGAGGGATCATTTCGACGGCATGGAACTCAGAAGCCGTACACCGAGAATCACCGTGCCTCTGGGCCCGAAGACGCCACGAGCGGGCAGAGTGGCATCAGAACGGCTCGATCCGATCGAGGTCGTTGGCGAGCCAACAGCGGGCAGCCGGACGGGTGTTGTCTACGTCCTGAAGTCCGCGTACGGATACAAGGTCGGAAGGACGACCAATGTACCGGCGCGCATGCGAGCGTTTGGTGTTCAATTGCCGTTTGCCTATACGATCCCGCTATGTGCCTGGTTCGATGACAACCACGTGGCGGAACGCCGCTACCATGACCTGTTCGCCCACAAGCGCATCAATGGCGAATGGTTTGACCTGGACGAAGCGGATATCGAACAGATTCGGCTGCGGCTCTAGCCGTGTTTCATGCTCCGCGCTGCCACACCTCTCGTGGGCCGTGACAGGGCGTCATGCCGGTGCGCCCCGGCGGCCGCAAGCCACGGGTCTCTTGATCGAAAGCTCTGATCAGCGGAGATGGCCGATATTTCTCCAGGTTCCAGTCGCCTTGCTTGCTGAGTCGCTGATCGGTAGGAGCGGCGGGGAGAAAAGGCGCAAGTAGTGTGCTCATTGAGAGGGCCAAGGGGCTTGCGATAAGCGCATGTGCCGTTCCTCAGCGTCCACAAACAGGCCGCGCTCCGCGGATCAGCCAGCAGGCCCGCTAGCTCGCTTCGTAATCTATAGTTCAGCTGTGGGTGAAATGTGTAATGCGGAGTGCAGAGCCGATCCCGGCTGTTGGTGGGCAGCGCCAATTAAGTTCTTGCAAGCTAATTAAGCTCTTACAAGCGAATTAAGTTCTTACTAAGAGGCGAAATCGGCGCTCGGAGCGCGAGCGCTCTAGCGGTCCAAAAAGGGCGCTGAAGGAACCCAAGACGGGATCGGCACTCGGGATCGCGGGCGCCCGAGAGAAGAGTTTGCGCTGCCCAGCTTCGCACGCGACGAGCCGTGGGCAAGGGGATGCGGGTCGAAGTCGGCGGGGAGCTACTGCTGACCAGGGTCGACGAACAATTCGTGAACATCGATACCCAGAAATTCTGCGAGCTTGCAGATGTTGTCAATGGTTGCATTGTTCACTGCGCGCTCGATCTGACTCACATAGGTCCTATGGAATCCTGCCTTAACGGCGAGATCTTCCTGGGATAGGCCGGCCGCCTCCCTCACCTTACGTAGGTTGGAAGCAACTCGAAGCCGCGCGTAGCTCTTTTCTGCACTCTTTGACATGGGGCGCAGAGTGCGCAAAGCACGACTAAAAATCTACACGCATACAGCTCTACTTGATATACATCTACTGGCTATAAATCTATAATGCCGTGTTTTGGGGGTGCCTCTTGCGGGAACCATTGGTCCGCGTCACTCCGTTCCAGAGAAAGTCACGGCGGCGATGATTGTGTTTTTGGACTTTGACGGTGTCTTGCATCCAGACGCTGCTTACTTGGTGAAAGGTCGTCCGGAGCTTCGCGCGGCAGGGACTCTGTTCATGTGGGCTCCGATCCTTGAGGAAGCGCTCGTGCCGTATCCGGACGCCCGAATTGTCCTTTCTACTTCGTGGGTTCGGGTCCTCAAGAGCTTCAGTCTCGTGCGTGCATTTCTGCCCGCCGCGCTGCAAGCACGGGTCATTGGCGCGACTTGGCATTCGGCAATGGCACGGCATTATGAAGGGAGCCATCGCATCGATGCCAGCTGGTTCTCTGAGCTCTCTCGGTATGCGCAAATCGCGCGGTACATTTCACGGGCAGGGCTGCGTGACGAACACTGGCTGGCGATCGATGACGACAGCGCGGGTTGGCCGAGCGAACTTCGCGATCATTTGATCGAGACGGACGGGGCATTGGGTCTCGCGTGCGCGATCGCACAGTCAGAGTTGGCGACGCGACTGCAACGCATGACCGCTAAAGCCCTGCTCGGGAGCTAATACCGATGCTACGCGTCACCGTGGAACTTATTCCAGACGGCCAGGAGGAATACTGCCGAACACTTGGGCGGATCGAGATCGACAATGTGTTGGGCGAATCCCTGACCACCGGCGCCTATCGCATCGTCATGGACGAATTCGATGCACGCTTCCCAGCGCAGCGCTCAACCTTCCGGACTATTGCGTCGCTGGACAATGTGGAGCGCGATCTCGTTCGCCCCATGCAATTGGTCGCCATGGCGCTCAGCGTCGTCGCCCCCGTCAAGCGCACCATGCATAGCTCGCAGAACGAACCGCAGGGCATCGTGCTGACGCGCGATGCCATTTAACGCGGCTCGAGCCCGCCGTGGGAGGGCCATGACCGAAAAGTTCGTGTTCCGAGAAACGGAGTTTCACGCGGGGGCGCACCTTCGATCTAGTCCAACGTCGAGCGCGTCAAGACCCCGAATCCTTCGACTATCGACGACGTCGCCCGGGCAGTCGCCACCCACTATGACGATCCGCCCGTGCCGGTCGAGCGCATCCCGACTGCCGAGCAGGCAGGGCGCGCCCTGGCGCATTGGCTGCCGGCTGGACTGCAAACCATTGTGCAAGACCAAGAACGGTATATCTATTTGACTGAGGTCCCGTTCGAGTTGGAAACGCTGATCAGGCGATGGCTGCGCTGGCAGCTCGATAGTGCGCCGGAGACTGATCCATGGCAGCGACGGGCTGGCGCTTTCGCATGACGGATGGTGTGCGTTCATGGGCTGGCTGACCGATGCCCTGCAGCGCAGACTGGATCAAATGGAAATCGGCTTGTAATTAGATCCGCATGCCTCGCACCACCACGCGCCCACGCAGCTGCCAAGCCAACAACTATCGCGTGGATTCACTTAACCCCATAGGACCGAGAAGGTCCTGCTTCGCGCCGACGTCACGGCCTCGGCGCATTCACCTCCAAGCCATTCGTTGCATGCAAAATCTCGCAGTTCTTATCCTTCCGGGTACCTGGTCATCGCTCGTCGAATTCAAGGCGGCCATTAAGAAGCAGGCGCCAAACTATCGCTTTGCCAATGGCGTGCTCGTGGATCAGCGAACCCGCCAGGGCGTCCACATCCACTTTCAAAAGGGGCACAACTCGAGCATTGTGGAGGACTTTCGATGTGGCGGTACCTATTGGTACGACTCCGATGACATGCGGGCCATCGCTCGGCATACCTCTCATGTCCTCCTTGCGGACGCCGGCGGAAGTCGGCAGCGCATGGCACATGTGATGGGCGCAGCGAGCGCCGTGGTCCGGGCCGGCGCACTAGGCGTGTATGTGGAGAACGCCGGCGTAGCCCATCCCTCACAGAACTGGCTGGCACTGGCCAATGACGGCATCGATGGCATTTTTCGAGCATTCGTCGCCACCGTAGATGCTGGAGGTAGTGGCGCTCACTGCAGTGGCATGCAAAATTTTGGACTGAAGGGCGTGAGTGTCCCGTCTAACGTCCCCGACTGCACAACCGTCGCCGGCGCTTTCGCTTGGCATTTGGTCGTGAAGGAGGTGAAGGTGAAAGTCGGTGAAACCATGATGGTCGGCACGAAATCTTACAGCTCTCGCGTCCGGATCGTTGAATCTACAGTAGCCCCAGAAGGCTCAATGCTTTACAACCGATTCGGCACCTTGCAACTCCTGCCCGCGACGTCTGTGCACTAACGCGACATATCAACAGATGTCGGCACCCTGGTGTAGAGTGACTCGCGCACGGCTGCGAGATGGCGCATCTGCACTCTCGCTAGCAAAAGCGCGTAGCGCGGGTCGCTGTAGACCATCGCTTTGGGGGATGGCCAGCCAGAATAGGAACGCAACGATCCGCATCGCTGCTGCAAATGGAACCGCAGCGCATTTTGGGACGGGAAAAACTAGAGCATAGCTTCCTCCGGTTGCTCTCGTCGCGGTCATACGGATAGGGCGATCGCTCGCGTCGCGCCGCGGACATGGGTTCCTGGCGTGCGCCCAGAATTGCGTCTCGCCGCCCAGGCGTTCAATGCTTAGGCCGGTTCGAGTTCGGCCATTAAGACTCGTCCGATGCGTCGTCGAGCACATTGATGCTCGATTTGAACGGCGCCTATTGACGCTGTGCCTGCCCAAGTTGGGCTCGCCGCCCACTACCATTACGAAGATCGAAGTTAAGTGAGCTGGGCAGAATTTCGGGGGCATGGGTACCCTGGCAATGGTTTGCTTCGCGTCGTCGGTTGGGGCGCACGCGCGGTCTCCACGCGTGTGGGAGATTTTCTGAATAGTGCCCTGGCTTGACTGAGCACGTCCAGACCGAGACTGTCTTACTGTCCCAGGGACGTCGCTGTCTAGTTTCTCCCAACCAGATGCCATGTATGCACGTCTCCGATGCCTCTTGCTGCAATCACCCCGTGGTCTTCGAGTAGGAAGGTTTTTCCAAGTTGCTGTCGAGTGTCGTCAGTTACTTGAATGCCGCCGACTATGCCCTGAGACTCCATCCGGCTCGCGATGTTCACGGTATCACCCCACAAGTCATAGATGAACTTTCGCCTCCCAATCACCCCGGCTACGACGGCCCCGCTATGGATGCCAATCCGCAACCGCAGGGCGTAGCCGCTTCGCTGATTGAATCGGCTCAGCGACTCCATCATGTCTAATGCCATATGGGCGGCCCGAACGGCATGATCCGCCACCGGTATCGGCAAACCGGCGGCCGCCATGTATGCGTCGCCGATTGTCTTGATCTTCTCGAGTCCCCGGCCGTCGGCGATTTCATCAAAGGCGGCAAATATCTCGTTTAGTACCTCCACTAGTAGTTCTGGGCTCATGCCGGGAGCGAAGCGGGTGAAATGCACAATATCTGCAAACAGTACTGACACCGACTCGAACCTGTCGGCGATGACGTCCGGAGGGCCGGCGGATAAAGGATGGGAACGCTGTTTCAGACGTTCGGCGATCGGAGCTGGCAACACGTTTAGCAGAAGACGCTCAGTGACCTGTTGCTCGCAAACAAGCTTTTCGTAAAGGCGCCTGAGCTCATCGCTCTGACGGACTATCGTCTCCCGGCTCGCTTCAAGTTCACGGACCTTGCGCTCGAGCTCTTTGCCGTACTGCAAGGACTCCCTGTGTAGCAGGCGCACTTCCAGCATGTTCCGCACGCGCATCAGCACCTCGCCAAGATCGAACGGCTTGCTGACGAAGTCTTTCGCCCCGGCCCGCAGTGCGCGCAGTTTGTGATCGGGCTGGGCGGTGATGACGATCACGGGAAGGTAACTGTCCGGCTGGACGACCTTGAGGTTCTCCATGACCTCGAACCCGTCCATGCCGGGCATCTGAAGATCCAGCACGATCAGGTCATAGGGGTTCCTGCTGTGAAGTTCGGAAACCATGCGCGGATCTGTGGTTGATTCGACGCTGGTATATCCGGCCGCGTTCAGCATCCTTTCGAGCAGCAGGACATTGGCCTCCAGATCGTCAACGACCAGGATTCTTGCAGCCAGGATGTCCGATGGGTGGATCATGGCGAGCCAGTTCGCGGGACTCGGTGCTAGCCCTGGGCAATGAATCCTCGCGGCTGTTCCAGTGCGGCGTTCAGTGCATCCATGAATTCATGGATCCTGATGGGCTTGGTCAGGTACCGGAAGAATCCTGCCTTCATGCCCCGCTCGATGTCGCGTGGCATGGCATTGGCACTGAGGGCGATGACCGGAATATGCATCGTCTTGGGGTCTTCGCGCAGGCGCCCCAGTGCTTCGATGCCATTGATGTCCGGCAGATGGATATCCATCACGATCACTTCGGGCAGGGAAGTGCGCGCGAGCTCGACTCCGAGAATCCCGGTGGCCGCGGACAACAAATGCACGTCTGCCCGGCGGGCGAGGAGTTGCTCCAGGAGCTTGAGGTTGGCGGGGTTGTCTTCCACATACAGCAGGGTGTGCATCGTGGATGAAGCTTCGATTGACGACCGGACAGGTGCGGCGGCCTCCGCGCTCTCGCCAGCCATCGCGGGAGGCGCGGCAGCAGGCAGTTCGACCCGGAACATGCTGCCCACGCCAGGCGTGCTTTCGACGTCGATGGTTCCACCCATCAACTCGGCCAGCCGCTTGGCCACCACGAGACCAATGCCGGTGCCTTCCACGGGGCCTGCCTCATGCCCCAACCGATTGAACGGTTGGAATAGCTGGGCCAGCCGTTCCGGTGTCAACCCTGCGCCGGTGTCGCGCACGCTGACGCATACGCGATGCTCCGTCGTCGTCACCTGCACATCGACAGAGCCCTGGTCCCGGTTGTACTTGATGGCATTGGAAAGCAGGTTGAGGAGAATCTGCTTCAGGCGGGTTCGGTCGGCACGGACGAAGCAGGGTAGTTCGCCTGCGGGAAACCGCATGCGGACCGTGCGTTTCAGTGCCTGCTGCTCAAGCATTGCGTGGCACTCGCGCAGGGTGTCGATGACCGATACCGGCTCGGGGGACAGCGACGCGTGACCGGCTTCTATCCTGGCCAGGTCAAGGACTTCGTTGATGAGCTCCAGCAAATGCCAGCCCGCTTTCAGGATCTGGTCGATGCTGGCCTGCTGCGACGCAGTCGGAGGCGGAGACTCGGAGGCCATCAGCTGCGCGAAGCCGAGGATGGCATTCAGCGGATTACGCAACTCGTGGCTCATGCTCGACAGGAATTCCGACTTTGCGTGGTTGGCGCTCTCGGCCGCCGCTTGCGCCTGCTTCTGCTCCTCAATGTCGGTGCAGGAGGCCAGCCACATTTTGGTATTTCCGTCGATGTCTTTAAGTGGTGCGCCGCGCTCAAGGTGCCATCGGTAGGCACCATCGGATGCCCTTCTAAGGCGGTATTCAATCTCGTACTCGTTCGCCTTTGCAACGGCGTCCAACCAGCGCTCGACAGCGCGTTCAAGATCTTCGGGATGTAGGGCCGATCGCCACGCGCCGGCCTGGGTCTGCTCGAGGGGCAGGCCGGTATAGGCCACCCATCTTTGGTTGCAGTAGTCGATCCGACCATCGCGATCGGCTGCCATCAGCATATGTGGGATGCCATCGGCGAACCATCTGAGAAGAGGCTCGCCTTCGGCAAACCGTGGGGCCAAAGGAGGATTCGTGGCCGATCTGCCTGAATGTGGCTTGTGCATGATTCTTCACCAGCAACTGTCGGCATCACTCAGCCGTAAGAGATGAAGACCGCTCGGGTGCGGCGGAAAGGGCATTACCCAGAATAGGCCCAAACAGCGGCGGCGCAAGGTGATGCGCGTGGAGAACACCGTCGATCGAACGGTGGGTCGACAGTACGCCACTTCCTGGTGTGGGCGTCCTGCCAGAACTCCTTCCTGCAGTCGACGACGGCAACTAAGAACTGGCAGTCTGCAGTCGGCCGCGCGGCGATCGGTTTGGGCGTGACCGTGCGCCGAAGTGGAAAACGCTAACGCGACCTGACCGGTCCGCTGATAGTCCGTCGCACAGCGTGCTTCGACCGTCCACTGGCAAGTAGCAATTAAGGGAGCTTTCGTAGAGCCTCGATGCGTCGGCGATGAAAGCTCGTTCAGCCTTACGCTGCCTCTTTCGTGGCAATGTTCCCGTGCGCGATGCGAATCGTGATGGCTCTCATCAGATCGAAGACGCGATCTAAGTCCAGATCTTGCTTTCGGGAATCGAACATCAAAATCATCGAGCCGTCCATTTGTGCAGCAATTAGTCGCGCACGTGTATGGCATTCCCGTGCGGTTGCCGATGAGTCTATCTCTCGCACCAGATCAACAAATATTGCCCGATAGACTGAGTACGGTTTTCTCAGAAAGTTAAGCGTGAGGTCAGAGTGCTGGGCCAACGCAAACAATTCGAATGTGAATTGACATATCCTTGGGTCGCGAGCTTCTTCAAAGGCATCATCAACGATTTCACGAAGCCGCTCCATCGCTGGTTTGCCGCTGGGCCTCCCCATTTCTGCATAGCGCTCTAGATAGGCGTTCATGAGCGCGCTAACTGTCGAGCGAACCAGATCGTCGTGTGTCGGGAAATAATTCTTTAGCGCAGATGGCGGGGTATCGAGTTCCCTGGCCACCCGCGCTAGCGTAAAGCTCGCATACCCCTCGACTGCCAAAAGATTAGCAGCAGTGGTGACGATCTCGTTGATCTTGACTTCGCGACGTTTCCCTTGGACGGTGGGTCGATAGTAAGGGGCATCTTGTCCCGGTTGTCGCAAGCTCAATTCGAATAATCCTTGCTTGGCATGCTCTGCGGATCCAAAGAAGCGGATGTGCACACTACCCTTGCCGTCTGCTCGATAGCCGAGTGCATCGTGAGTAGAGGTGCTGCCTTCCAGGTCCTGCGGCGGCAAACCAATAATCATTTTCACGGCTCGTCTTGCTAAGCGAACGAACTCTGAAAAGTCCCTGTCGGAGTCTTTTCCGAAATGATTGGCTATTACCAATCCAGCCATCTGCACGATAAGAATGGATGCGCGAACCAGACACTGTTCATTGGTTAGAGTCGGATGAATTTCAGATAGCAGTTTCGCCAAGGCATTCCGATATTCGGAATGCATATCTTCAACGAGTTCCGCAGCATAGGACTCATGCTGAGAGAAAGCCCAAAGTTCAAGCAGGAACCTTGGCATGTCGGTTTCATTAATGTCGTGAAAAACGCGATCTACTAACTCTGAGCAACGCCGTGTCGGACTAGTCCCAGGCTGGCTCGCGATGGCCGTGTGGCCTCTTATTATTTGACGCACTTTCGTTTCAAGCGCCGCGCGAAGCAGTTCCTCTCTCGTTCGAAAGTAGTACTGAAGGTTTCCCAAAGTGATGCCTACGCGCCCGGCCACCCGGCGTGTCCCAAATCCTGCATAGCCATCTTCCTGAAAGGTTTGCAGAGCGGCAAGGATGATCTGCGCAAGACGTAGTTCCCGGTTGCCTCGCGCAACCGGTTCCATATCGGACTGTGGTCCCTCAGATTCGTGAAGCGTCTCTTGTTCTAGCGCCTTTCCGTGCACGTCGATTCTCCCTAAGCTGACAGTAGCTTGTGAGGATTATAGGTCGTGTCGGCGGTAGGAGGAAACAGCATCAAGAACTGACGCGTTCGACATGCCACTGCACTGCGGTCGAAAGTGACGCCAACAACAGTTGCCGACAACTCCCGGCGGACGGTTGAGTACCCACTGTAGGCCCGGCGCGGGTGAGTCTCCAGCCAGAAAGGAAGTTCCGCAAGTTGGTGTTTTCCCGGTCTCCTTGTTCCTTGATTGTAGGTCGCAGCGTCGCTATGATTAGGTCAGCAAGACGTATTACATAGGTCCTCTGGTCGTTATGTTGAGCGGTGTGAAATGCCGGCTTCGGGTGGAAAGAGAAGGGCGAGCGATGAGGGGTGGTGCAAGGTTGCCTCTAGGCGCAGCCGGCATTGAGCGGCTCGACGTTTGAACTCAACGGCAAGATCGTCGATCCCGCTCGAACTGCTGACTTTGGAGGGTCTCAGGAAGTCGGGCTGATTCCGTAAGCCGTCATCCGCAAGCGTGCCGGCCGACACCGGCTTGTCCTGAAGCTAATCCTGGCCTTCCCGCCTGTCGGGCTGGCCATAAATTCACCTGTTGGAGAATCACATGATGAATAGCATGGCGAAAAAGTCTCTTCGCTCGCTGCCGAGTACGGCACCCGTGGATGAAATCCGCATGATTTTTGACGAAGACGGCGGCGTCATTCTCAAGAATTTCATTACCGCGGAGCAAGTGCGAGCTTTCAATGCCGATATTCAACCGGCAATGGACGAGCTCCGCCCGGGCTGTAAGCAGGAGCTGCAGGAACTCATGGGCGAATTCCATGGCGTCAACACAAAGCGCCTTACAGGCGTGGCCAAACTGAGCAAGACGTTCCGCGAGGAGATCCTGGATGTCGATGCACTCCACGCACTGGCCGATGCAACTTTCCTGAAAGAGTCCGGCACCTATTGGCTGAGCACGGCCCAAGTGATCGAGATTGGTCCTGACAGCAGAGTCCAACCGCTGCACCGCGATCTCGAAGGGTGGAGCGTTTTCCTCAAAATGGGCGCATCTGCCCCCGAGATCCTTGTCAACTTCCTGGTTGCGCTGACCGACTTCACTGAGGAAAACGGAGCAACGCGAATCATTCCGGGCAGCCACAAGTGGGCGGACTTCGATGATCGCGGGACGCAGGAAATGACGATCCCGGTGGAGATGAAGGCTGGTGATGCGGTTTTCTACACCGGTAAGTTGGTGCATGGCGGTGGAGCGAACCGCACAAAGGACTTTTACCGTCGCACCGTGGCGCTTGCACTGGTCCCGGGTTACCTGACTCCGGAGGAAGCTGTTCCACTTCTGCTTGATATCGATGCGGTGCGCACGCTGCCAAAACGCGTGCAGCGACTTCTTGGCTTCCGCTCCCAGTACCCCGTCAATGCATTCGAAGTCGGTCTGTGGCAAGCAAATGTCGGCGACGTTGGGGCGTATCTCGGGCTCTGACAGGCCTTGACTCTGTTTCTGTCAGGTTCTTAAAGAAGGGGCAATTTACCAACTATGGAAACGACTCCAAAACGCCAGGCGATCGTACCGCCGCCATACCAGGTGTGGTACGACAACTTTCATTTTTGCCCGGCAACCCGCGTCGGAAACACAATCTGGGTTTCCGGCCAGGTCGGCATGACTACCGAGATGAAGATTGGCGAGAACATGCAGGCACAGGCCCGGATCGCCTTCGAGTCCTTGAAAACCATTCTCGAAGCTTCTGGGGCAAGCCTGGCCGACGTTGTCGAACTGATGACCTTCCATACGGACCTGCGGGGCGAAATGGAGGCGTTCTCGGCAATCAAGGACGAATACTTCCCTGCGCGTTACCCGTCGTGGAGCGCGGTTGGAGTGACGCAATTGGCCTTGCCTGAGCTACGCGTCGAGATTCGCGTGGTAGCGGTGGTCGGATCTGGCGAGCGCTAAGCGGGGCGCGGTGTATGGCCAATAGTGGCCGGAATAGTAGTTGCAATTCGACGGAGTGCTTATGGAGAGAAACGGCTTTGTGAACCAGTCATAACCAGCACTATTGATAAGCAAACACTGCAGTCTCGAATGTTCGATGCATGAAGTCGGGAGATATCGGAGTCCGACTTCACGCCCACACAGGACATTGATCAGACTCGAAGGAGACAACCATGAGGAAGATCGCCGCAGCCCTGCTCGCCGCCTCGGCGTTCGCGGGCGCCTTTGCACCCAGCGTCACATCGGCAGCGTCGGACCGCTGCCTCAGAAGCAATGGCCACGACTGTGACTCGCACAGCGTGAAGTTCAACTCATTTGCCGGCACTGCCAAGGCGGGCAACTACGACCCGTACGTCGATGGCAGGAAGGTGCGCGTGTTCGACCCATATGCAGACGGCTCACGTCAGGCCGGAATGCCCGCAACCTCGGCAAGCCTGTTTCGATACTGACTGCCGGAATATCTGCGCCGTCGGTATCTGGTGTCCGGAAGCCGATGATGGAATCGAAGGGAATGTGTTGCGCCTGCACGTGATACGACCGTGCTCTGAAGGCGGAATCTGAAGGGGAATTCATCATGAAGAAGTACAGAATGGTAGCGGCGTCTGCTGCGGCAGTTGCCGCATCGCTTGCGATTGGGGCAGCCGTCGCCGCAGAAGGTCTCACGCCGGAGGGCGCAGAACGCGCGGCCGGCAAGGACGGAAGCCTGCCGGCCTACACGGGGAGGCAGTCGCCCGAGCCGGGTTGGACATATGGAAAGTATCGCGGCGATTTCTGGAAGCACAAGAACGAGAAGCCGCTGTACTCGATCGACGCGTCAAACATCGATAAGTACGCAGACAAGCTGACGCCGGGTCAGATCGCACTGGTCAAGCAGAAGAAGGGCTATCGGATGGATGTCTACCCGTCCCATCGCGAGTGCCAGTTGCCAGACGCCATTGCACAGAACTCGACGGCGAATCTGACGGCGGCAAAGCTCGATTCGACCGGCGAGCAGTTGCAGACCGCGCACCTTCCGGGGGTCGCGTTTCCGCAGCCGAAAAGCGGCGCCGAAGCGATGCTGAACTACCTTATGCGGTACCGGGGCGAAGGCCTTGAATGGCCGTCCGTGGTGACGACTGTTTCCCCCCGTCCGGGTAGCAGCGAATGGATCGATGCAATCAGCACAGCAAGTCAGTATTTTCCGTCGGGCAAGTTGGGCAAGCAAACGCCTCAGGACGTCGACCAGCTTAGCAGTGGCAGCTTCTTCAAGATGGAATCGCCGCCGGCACTCGCGGGACAGGCTTTTGTTCAGCGTCAATTCTTCAACAAGGATCCGGAAACTTTCTACTACTTCCCGGGGCAGAGGCGCGTGCGACGCATGCCGGCCTACACGCACGATGCGCCGGCGATCGGCTTCGAGAATCAGTACCTGATCGATGAAGCCAACATGTTCTTCGGCTCCATCGACCGATTCAACTGGAAGCTCGTCGGCAAACAGGAAATGATCGTGCCGTACAACGCCTTCGGCATGTACAAGTTCAACGAAAAATTGCGCGACGTGATAACGCCTGATGGCATTGCCGCCGCTAACCGGCGCTACGAGACGCACCGCGTGTGGGTAGTCGAGGGCACGCTCAAGCCCACTGCGCGTCACGCTGATTCGAAGAAGGTCTTCTACCTGGATGAAGACAGCTGGCTGGCGCTCGTCGCCAATGACTACGACGCCCAGGGCAAGCTGTGGAGGGTGCGCGAGAGTTATCCAATTCCGGTGTGGGAACTGGGCGGCGCCTGCGACAACGTGCCGTTTGCGCAGTATGACCTGATCAATGGACGCTATGTAACCGATCAATCGACGATCGGGCAGGGCAAAGACATTCGCTGGTATGAGAAGACCAACGATCCGCGATTCAAGGCGGACTTCTTCACCTCCGAAACGCTGAGGTCGGTGAGCGAGCGCTGAAGCTAGCCGCATAGGCGGGCCGACGCGTGTTCGAGGAGGCACGCGTCGGTATCAAACGGGATGGAGGAAGACGATGAAAACAAATAAGGTGCTCCGGCGGACCACGATTTCGCTCGCCGTACTGGGGGCGACAGCATCAAGCGCGTACGCATTCGACTTTACCGCGGGCGCGGATGATGCCATCAAAGGCTCGCTGGTGACCAACATTACTGCCGCCGCGGGGATTCGGGTCAAGAACCCGAGTTGTTCCCTCACGGGCGATCCGAACGCGAACGGCTGCGGCGCGTCAGCCAACGTCGATCAGTGGGGGTTCGGCGACAACGGCAACCTGAACTACCGCAAGGGGCAGGCATTCAGCACTTACCTCAGTGCGACCAGTGAATTGCTGCTGACGATGCCGGGCCAGGGGCTCAAGTTCATGGCCCGCGGCACGGGGATGTATGACTTCATGGCGAGGGACACGGCCAGGACGCCGTTGTCCAGTGACGCGGCGGCGCAGGTTGTCTACGATGCGCAGTTGCTCGATCTCTGGGGCCAGAAGGATTTCACCATTGGCGATCGGAAAGCGCATGTGCGGCTGGGCAACCAGGTGATCAACTGGGGAGAGAGCATTTTTGCGCAGAGCGGCATCAATGCGACCAACTCGCTCGATATCCAGAAGCTGTTGATTCCTGGCGCACAACTGAAGCAGGCCCTGCGCCCGGCGCCGATGCTGAGCTTCGCCACCGGCCTTCCCGGGGGCTTCAGCACCGAGGCTTACTACCAGTTCCAGTGGAACGGCAACCGCTACCCGCCGGTTGGGTCCTACTGGTCGGCCACGAACAACTTCGGCCGCGGCGCGGAGCCAATGACAATCAGCACAAGAAATTTCAACGTGGGAGGCCCCAGCGCCGGCACGATTGCGGGGCCAGACAGCCACAACTCGAGCACGATCAGTGCCATCAACAATGGCCTTGTCAATGGCGACTTTGCCGGTGACCCATTTTTTGATATCGGTGTCCCCGTCTCGTCGGAATTGCCCGCGAAGTACAGACCTCAATTCGGTCTGAAACTCAACTACTCGCCGGTATCCTTGCCTGCGAACTTTGCGCTCTATTACGTCAACTATATCGACAAGTCGCCGGTGTTGGCGTCATTGCCTAACGGGACAGCACAATTTTCGTATCGTGGAAATCGCCAGCTCTTCGGCGCCAGCGCAAATTTCCCCGTTGGCAATTGGGCGATCGGTACCGAACTGTCGTATCGGCCTCATGACGCCGTGGCGCTAACAGGATGCTACGGCGCCGGCGGTCCGCTCGACATGAACACGAACGGTGTGCCCGGCATTAACTGCCAGCAGTGGGCCGACAGGAAGAAGCTTCAGTTCGACATCAATGGCATTCTGGCCCTGACTCGCAGTGAGTATCCGTTCCTCAAGCTGATTGGCGCGGACCAGGCGAATCTGACCTGGGAGGCCACGTGGATCTACTACCCGGGCCTTAGCTCGCATGGCGTTACGCGCACGATCGATGGACAAACCGTGACACAGGGGACCGCCGCCGGCTATCTGCCCTGGTTGAACCGGAATTCGGGTCTGGGCTATCCGATTGCGATGTCACAGGGCACGTCCAGTTCGGTGGGCGCAACCATTGATTTCAACTGGACGTATGACGGATCGCTGATTCCCGGCTGGCAGGTGACCCCCGGCGTGACGTTCATGACATCGCTCTACGGCTATACGCCGACCGTGTCGGCGAATTACCTCCAGGGCGCGAAGGCACTGAACTTGTATGTCCTGTTCAATCAGAACCCGACCAAGTGGCAGGCGGGCGTGAACTTCACGGCGTTCTTCGGCGGGCACCAGTCGGTGGGACAGCCATACGCGGACCGCAACTTCATCGGTGCGTTCGTCACGCGGAACTTCTGACGGGATAACCCGTGAGGGGCGGCACACGCGGTGCGCCGCTGGAATACTAAAAGGGGTGATGTTGTGCTCAATCGTCTTGTCAGCGGTCTGGAAAGCGTCTTCTTTGGCCACCGCATGATCGTGCTTGCCGTGATCGCGCTGTTTACGGCCGTGATGGCGGTATTCGCCGTGCAACTTCGCATGGACGCTGGCTTCGAGAAGCAGATGCCGATCGGCCATGAATATATCGAGACGTTCCAGAAGTACCGGTCCAATTTGCTCGGCGCGAACCGGATCACGGTGGTGGTGCGTGCCAGGAAGGGCACCATCTGGACCCCGGAGGGGCTGACGCGCCTGTACAAGGTCACGCAGGCCGTCACGTATCTGCCGAACGTGGACCGCGGCGGCGTGCGCTCGCTCTGGACGCCGAATGCTTTCGTCAACGAGATCACCGAAGACGGGTTTCGCGCCGAGCCGATCATCTCGGGCAACATCACGCCCGATCAACTGACACCCGAGGCTGTTGCGGACATCCGTCGCGCAACCACGCTGGGCGGTTATGTCGGCACGCTGGTCTCGCACAACGAAGACAGCGCCATGATCACGGCCGAGCTGAACGAACGGGACAGCACGGGCAAGGTACTCGATTACGTGGCGTTCAACCATACGCTCGAAGACAAGATCCGCAAGCCGTTCGAGGACGCCGGCTACGAAGTGCAGATCATCGGTTTCGCCAAGCAGATCGGCGACATTGCCGATGGCGCCACGGCAGTGCTGGGCTTTTGCGCGATCGCACTGCTGCTGACCGCACTCGCGGTCTACTGGTACTGCCATTCGGTGCGCTTCACCGTGCTGCTGATCGTGTGCTCGCTGTCATCGCTGGTCTGGCAGTTCGGCACCTTGAGGCTGCTGGGCTTTGGTCTGGACCCGCTGGCCGTGCTGGTGCCCTTCCTGGTGTTTGCCATTGGCGTGTCGCACGGCGTGCAGCAAGTCAACTTCATCGTGCGTGAAATCGCACGCGGCAATAGCTCGTACGACGCCGCACGCCACAGCTTCAGCGGCCTGCTGATCCCGGGCGTTCTGGCACTCGTCACCGCGTTCGTATCGTTCATCACGCTGCTGCTGATCCCGATTCCGATGGTGCGCGAGTTGGCGATCACGGCATCACTGGGCGTGGCCTACAAGATCGTCACGAACCTCATCCTGCTGCCGGTGGCCGCATCGTGCTTCAACTTCACTCAGGCCTACGCGGAAAGCGCGCTCACGCGCGGTGCCTGGCGCTCGGCGTTCCTGCGTCCGCTGTCGCGGGTGGCGCAGCCAAAGTACGCAGGCGTCACACTTTTGATCACGTTGATGGTGTTTGCTGTCTCCGTTTGGCAGAGCCGCGACCGTGTGATCGGCACACTGCAGCCTGGCGCGCCGGAGTTGCGTGAGGAAGCCCGTTTCAACCGGGATGCGACGTCTATCGCGGGCAACTACGACATGGGTCTCGACTGGCTCTCGGTGGCGATCGAATCGAGCGGCAAGGCGTGCGACAACCCTGCGGTTGGGCTGTATGAGAACGAGTTCACGGCCGCCATGCGCACCGAGCCTGGCGTGGTGTCCGCACAGTCGTATTCGGCGATGCTGCGCACCTACAACGCGGGTTACAACGAAGACTATCCCAGGATGAACGTCATACCGATCGACCCCGACAACTACGGCGCGGTGTCGGTCGACGTGGCCCGCCTGAAGGGCTTCATGACGGCCGATTGCAGCATGACGGCTGTCCACCTGTACCTGACCGATCACAAGGCGACGACGATCAATCGGATCCTCGACGACATCAAACAGTACCGCGCGACGCATCCGTTCCCGGGTATCAACATCCGCCTTGCGGCGGGCAATGCCGGCGTGCTGGCTGCCACCAATGACGAGGTGGAAAAGAGCGAACTGCCGATGATGTTGTACGTGTACGCGGCCATCGTGATTCTGGTGTTCCTGGCCTACCGCGACTGGCGCTCGATGCTGGCGTGCTGTGTGCCGCTGTCGGTGGCGACGTTCATCGGCTACTGGTTCATGAAGGAACTCAAGATCGGCCTGACGGTGGCGACCTTGCCGGTCATGGTGCTGGCGGTCGGTATCGGCGTGGACTATGCGCTGTACATCTACAACCGCCTGCAGCGGCACCTGGCCGAAGGCGATCCGATCGAGAGGGCCATGGAGCGTGCGCTGGAGTTCGAGTGCGTCGCCACGATCTTCACGGCCATCACGCTGGCAATCGGCGTGGCGACGTGGAGCTTCTCGGCGCTCAAGTTCCAGGCCGACATGGGCAAGCTGCTCGCGTTCATGTTCCTCGTGAACCTGGTGATGGCCATGACGGCACTGCCCGCACTGGCTTCGGTGCTGGAGCGCTGGTTTCCGCGTAGCAAACCGGCGCGCGCACCGGGCCTGCTCAGCCACTGATGCGCGAGAGCATCAATACAGAGACTCAGCCATGATCAAGACTCTTGTTACCTGCATCGCGCTGTCTACGGCTACTGCGACCTTTGCACAAACACCAGGCAAAGGGACGGTCACCACCTGGGCTGCGAAGCCCGCGCACACGTGGGCTGCTGCCACCCACATGATGCTGCTGGATGCCACGCGCGCCGGAAAGCGCATCGTCGCCGTGGGCGAGCACGGCATCATTCTGCTCTCCGATGACCAAGGCAAGACCTATCGGCAAGTCCGCAGCGTACCGGTCTCCGCCACGCTGTCCGCCGTCACCTTTGCCGATGACAAGCACGGCTGGGTGGTGGGGCAGTGGGGCGTGATTCTCGCCACCCGCGATGGCGGCGAAACCTGGGAAAAGCAGCGGATGGACACGGGGGTCGATCAGCCGCTGTTCTCAGTGCTCTTCATCAACGACCGCGATGGCATTGCCGTCGGCCTGTGGTCATTGATGGTCCAGACCCATGACGGCGGCAAGACGTGGACCAAGAAGACGCTGCCGAAACCCCCGGACGGCGGCAAGGCCGACCGCAACCTGTACCACGTGTTCGCGGATCAGAAGGGCGCGCTCTACATCTCTGCGGAGCAGGGGATCGTGCTCAAGTCGACCGACGGCGGTGAAAACTGGAGCTATCTGGCAACAGGCGGAAGAGGCTCGCTATGGTCGGGCGTGGCAATTCCAGATGGCCGGATTGTTGTGGGCGGTCTGCT
This sequence comes from Cupriavidus sp. CP313, assembly GCF_054072015.1. Taxonomy (NCBI): domain Bacteria; kingdom Pseudomonadati; phylum Pseudomonadota; class Betaproteobacteria; order Burkholderiales; family Burkholderiaceae; genus Cupriavidus; species Cupriavidus sp. CP313. The sequence continues at coordinate 49,302 of NZ_JBSVZB010000031.1, forward strand.
CGGTAGCCTGTTCCAGAGCAACGATGGCGGTGCGACCTGGCAACCGCTGAAGGCGCAGACGAAGAGCTCGATCACCAATCTCGTGGCAAGCGGCAAAGGCTTCGTTGGCGTTGGACTGGACGGGCTCGTCATGAGGCAGCGTGAAGACGGTGCGCCGCCGCAGGTTGGGCAGCGTCCCGATCGGGCAGCCCTGACTGCGGTCGTGATGGATGCCGCCGGGAAGCCAATTCTGTTCGCGCGCGAAGGCGTGCTGGCTGGGCCTTGAGCGGGTTCAGGACGCAGAACGCGAACGATTTCTTTTGACATTAGTTTGGCTTATCGACCTACGTTTGATTGCATGTCCTATTTAAGGCTGAGCATCAACGCACCCGAAACACGTCGGCCCGGCTTTAACCGCGGGCGGCGTGCGAAGTGGCTCTGATACCAAATCAGGATTGACTGATTCAACTTTCAACAACCGCACTATCAGGAGACAAATCATGGCAAAGCACCCCGTCGTCATCTACGGCGCAAGCGGTTACACCGGCATGCTGATCATGGACTGGCTGATCGATCAGAACGTTCCGTTCACAGCCGTGGCACGTAATGCTGCCCGAACGAAGGAAATGATGGCGCAGCGCGTCGTGCGCCTCGAGTCAGCCAATTACGAGATCATTGAAGCGGAGCACAACGTTGATTCGCTCGTGAATGCGTTCCGCGGCGCCAAGGTGGTGTGCAACACCGTCGGACCGTTCTTCAATTTCGGGCTGACTGCCGTTGAAGCGGCACTTAAGGCCGGATGTCATTACATCGACACCGCTGGCGAGCAGCACTTCATCCGCCAGGTGCGCGACCAGTTCGGTGAACTGTATCGGCAGGCTGGATTGCTGGTGTCTCCGTCGAATGCGTACATGTACTCGTTTGCCGAAATCGCCGCTGAATTGGCGCTCGAAACGCCTGGTGTGGATGTGCTCGAAACAGCGACGCTGACTCGCGGTCCCCGTGGTGCTGCCGGGGTGACCGTCGGCTCGACAGCGACGATCTTCGAGGGCTGTCGCCAGGAAGCCTGTTACCTGTGGGATAAGAAGCTCCAGCTTCACGCCGCAGATGCGTCTTTCACCGTCACCGCCCCTGAATTCTTGCAACCTGTGTTTTGCCTGCCCTGGGGCGGTACGTCGCTGCCGGTGTACTTCGAGCAAGATCCGCGCGTGCGCAGCTGCGAGTCCTTCGTGGGCTTCTACGATAACAATGCGATGCGAATGGTGCATGCATTTGGGCAGAAGTGGGAGGCCGAGTACAAGGATCTGCCGCGCGAGCAACAGGACGCCGTTCTCAAACAGCTCGTCGAATCGACGACGCCCTCGATGCCGGCGCGGGAGCGCACGACATTGCAGCGCACGGTGGATGTTGCAGTCGGGCGCGGCCAGCTCGCAGCGGTGCGGTCCACCGTGTACGGGATTACGCCGTACATCTCGACCGGGGCTGTGCAGACCGCTTGCGCACTCAAGCTGATTGACGGGGAGACAGCAAAGGTTGGTTTTGCATCGGGCTCGAAGGCGTTCGGACACCGCTACCTGCTCGGCTTTCTGGAGCAGCGCGGGCTGGCGCGCGCCACGATCTCGCAGCTGTAACCATGCTCGGTACGGCCTTGACCGAGTGGTCAAGGCCGCAGCAGAACACACCTAAAGCATGCCCAGACCTCCAGTCTTGCGGTGGTGTTGAAACTCAGTTGAAGAAGGAGTCTGCTATGCGACTCAAGCACATCGGTATCGCCGCGGCAATCGTGGCGGGCGGGCTGGTAGCGGCCCTGCCGTGGGCGCAACCCGACCGCATTGGCGTGTTCGAAGCGGTTACGCGGCATACGCGTACGGATACCGGCGCGGGTGGCGCTGGCGACTCTGGCCCATACAGGCAGGGCCGACCGGCGGGCGGGTTCGACCTTCATCCAGAAGGCACGGGCGGCCCTGTTACCAACCTGCTATGGATTCAAAGGAATACGTAAATGGCAATCATTGATTTTTTTGACCGTGGATGGCGTATCAACCCTCACGGTATCGCCTATATCCAGGATGAACGGAGCTTTTCGTTCCAGGAGATCGGCGAGCTGTCCTGCCGCATTGCCAGTGGTCTGCTGGCTGCCGGGTTCGAGAAGGAAGCGAAGGCGGCGGTGTGGGCAGACAACGATGTGATCGGTTGGGGTTGCACGCTTGGGATGTGGCGCGCCGGCATGGTTTACATCCCGGTCAACGGGCGTAACGCACCGGCGGAAAACCAGTACGTTCTCGACGCCTTCGACTGCGAGGCACTGTTCTTCACCCATGCCTTCGCATCGATCATCGAAGAACTGCGCCCAAGCCTGCCGAAGGTCAAGCTGTGGGTGTGTATTGATGCCGACCTCCCGTGGGCGCCGTCGCTTGCGACATGGAGTGCAGGCCAGCCGTCGACCATGCCGCGCGTCGATTACGACATGGACGACATCGTCACGCTGTCGGCCACGGGTGGCACGACGGGCGCTCCAAAGGGCGTCATGAACACGCACCGGGTGTTTCAGACCTATTTCGCGCAATTCATGATGGCGTTTCACTATGGTGCTGAACGCCCGGTGAATCTTGCCGCAGCGCCCATGACCCATACCGCAGGCATGTTGTCGCTGCCCTGTACCGCTCGCGGCGGCACAGTGGTCGTGCTGACGAAGCCCGACCCCGTCCTGCTGCTGGCCGCCATTGCCAAGCATCGGGTGACTGAGTTCTTCCTGCCACCGACGGTCATCTATCGTCTGCTCGATATTCCAGGCATTGACCAGCAGGATTTCTCGTCGATCAAGTACTTCCTCTACGGTGCTGCGCCAATGTCGGTGGAGAAGCTCAAGCGCGCGATCGAGGTGTTTGGCCCCGTCATGGCCGGTGGTTACGGGCAGACCGAAGCCGCAGCGTCGATTTCCTACCTGACGCCGGCCGAGCATTTCGTCAACGGGAAGATCGCGTCCGATGAGCGGCTGTCGTCGGTGGGCCGTCCGAGCGCGCTCATCCGCGTCGAGATCCTGAACGATCAGGGCGACGTGCTGCCGCAAGGCGAGACTGGCGAGATCTGCGTGCGCGGCGATCTGGTGATGAAGGGCTACTACAAGGCGCCCGACAAGACCGCCGAGACCATCGTCGATGGCTGGTTGCACACCGGCGACATTGGCCATCTCGATGCCGAGGGCTACCTGCACATCACCGACCGCAAGAAGGACATGATCATCAGCGGCGGCTTCAACGTATACCCGAGTGAAGTCGAGCAGGTCATCTGGGCCCACCCGGCGGTGCAGGACTGCGCGGTGATCGGCGTGCCCGACGACAAGTGGGGCGAAGCCGTCAAGGCGGTGGTGGAACTCAACGTCGGCCAGAGCGTGAGTGCGGAAGAACTCGTCGCGCTGTGCAAGGACAAGCTCGGGTCGGTCAAGGCGCCGAAGAGCGTGGACTTCGTCGCCGCACTGCCGCGCAGCACGGTCGGCAAGGTGTTGAAGAAGGATTTGCGCGAGCAGTACTGGCAAGGCCAGCAACGCAGGATCTGAGGCGAACGACAACCATGAGCCACATCTACATTGCCGGTATCGCCATGACGGTATTTGGCCGGCACTTCGAGCGCAGCATCGATGACCTGGCAGGCGAGGCGCTGCGTGGCGCGTTGCAGGACGCCGGTTGCACCGCCGATGCGATTGGCACGGCCTACTACGCCGGTATCACCAACGGGCAACTGCAGGGGCAACTGTCGATCCCGGGTCAGGTGGTGTTCAGCAAGATCGGGCTCGAAGGCATTCCGGTATTCAACGTCGAGAACGCCTGCGCCTCGGGTAGCACCGCTGTGCATTTGGCGGTGCAAAGCCTGAAGGCCGGCGCTTGTGACGTGGCGCTCGCCATCGGCGTGGAGAAGATGAACGTACCGGACAAGGCGAAGTCGTTCGCGCTGTTCGAGGGGGGATGGGATGTGTCGCGCGTTGAAGAGAACTTCGCCAGCCTGATGAATCTGGGCGAGGGCATCAAGCCGCCGCCCGGCTCGGAGTCCGACCGGCCCTACAGCCGCTTCATGTCGGTCTATGCCGCGCTGTGCCGGTATCACATGAAGACCTACGGCACGACGCAGCGCCAGATTGCGGCCGTCTCTGCGAAGAACCACGGGCATTCGGTACACAACCCGCTTTCGCAGTTCCGCAAGCCGTTCACCATCGACGAGGTACTCGCGGCGCCGCCCATCACCTATCCGATCACGCTGCCGATGTGTGCGCCGGTCACGGACGGTGCGGCTGCGGCGATTCTCTGTACCGAGGAAGGACTGCAGCGCATTGGTGCCGATCGCACCCGTTGCATCAAGGTCGCCGCAAGCGTGATCCGCAGCTTCACGCACCGGCGTATCGACGAGCCGCAAAAGAACATCGGCCGCCTGGCCGCGCTGCAGGCTTACGAGCAGGCTGGCTTGAGCCCGGAAGACATGGATGTGGCTGAGGTGCACGACGCATCGGCCATGGGGGAAATCATCCAGGCGGAGAACCTCGGTCTGGTGCCGCTCGGCCAGGGTGGCCTTGCCGCCGAGCGAGGGGACTTCACGATCGGCGGCCGCATCCCCATCAATACATCCGGCGGCCTGGAATCGAAAGGACACCCTTTGGGCGCGACCGGCATCGGTCAGCTCTACGAACTGGTCACGCAGTTGCGTGGTGAGGCGGGTGCGCGTCAGGTGCAGGGCGCGCGTCACGCGATTCAGGAAAACGGCGGGGGCTTCCAAGGCGTCGAAGAGGCCGCGCTGGCTGTGCACATCTTGAGCAAGGATTGAGGGAGTCTGAGATGACCAAAGGGCTTGATACCAAGCAGGGCGGGCAGACCGGCCAATCCGGGATGACCCGGCGCAATTTCGTGAAGGGTGCGGCAGCCGCAGCCGTCGTCGTGCCAGCCATGGCAGCGATGCAAAGCGCGCGCACGGAACCGATGGAGGATGGCAAAGAGATGGCAGACCTGGAGAAGTATCGTGCGCTTGGCGGATGGGTCCAAAAGCCTGAGGATATGCAGCCCGCCCTGGAGGGCAATGTCAGCGCGGATGTGGTGATTGTCGGCGCCGGTTTCGCGGGCCTTTCCGCTGCACTGGAGTTGGCCAAGCAGGGCGCGAAAGTCATCGTCCTTGAGCGTGAGTTTGCCGGCTTTGGTGCGAGCGGGCGCAACGCTGGTTATCTGGGGGGCGGCGTCGCACTCGAGTACGACCTGTTTCTCAAAGACGTCGGCAAAGAGCGCGCGAAGGAGATCGTCCGCTACTACGAAGAGGCTGTCCCCTTCGTGGAAGGCAAGCTCAAGGAACACGGGATTGATTGCGACTACAACCAGTCCGGGTTGATCCGCGCGGGCATTCATCCGTCGCAGGAAGAGAAAGTGCGCGAGGGCGTACGGGCCAGCGCGGAGTTTGGGGTCCAGTCGGAGTTTCTGGACCAGGCCCAGATGCGTGCGCGGGGCATTCCGCCGGCATTTCTGTTTGGCGAATACACGCCGCGTGGCGGCACGCTCCACCCCGGCAAGTACGTGATGGGCTTGCGGCGCGCAGCGCTGCGCGCGGGGGTGAAGCTCTACGAGAACACGCCGCTGCTGTCTTACACCGAAGGTCCTGTGATCCGGGTGAAGACGCCGCGTGGCAGCGCGAGTGCACCGGTGTTGATGCTGGCCACGAACGCCTATACTCCGCAGCTTGGTCTGCTTGCGGACAAGGTGGTCCCCTTGCGGGTGTCGGCCATCGAGACCGAGCCGCTTTCCCCCGCGCAACTGCAATCGTTGGGCTGGGCACGACGCGAAGGTATCGTGACTGCACATTGGGTCATGGAAAGCCACCGCGTGACGGCGCAAAACACGCTGCTGGTGACCACCAAGCGACTCCACTATCCGTACGGATCGAAGACGCCGAATGTGCCCGACTACGACCAGTACCGCGAGCTGCGGATCGCCATACGCGACCGCTTCCCGACCTTGAAAGACATCGCTGTGCGGGCGTGTTGGAGCGGCTATATCAGTTTCGCCAACGATGCGCTCCCGGTGGTCGGCACAACCGGGGCAAACCAGAACATCTACTACTCCGCCGGATGTTCCGGGCACGGCGTGGCCTCCCAGTCCATGGTCGGCCACATGATCGCCCAGCGGATTCGCGGTACCGAGCCGCCGCTGCTCGCAGCAGTGCGCCACGAAACACCGTCGACGTTGCCTGAGCCGTTTCGGTGGTGCGTCCTGAAAAGCGCGCTGGGTGGGGCGGCCGCGATGGACGATTGGGTGAATCGCAAAGCGCGAGATACCGCGTCCAAACTTGCATAAGTGCGCCGACGCAGACGGGCAGTTCCATCTTGCTTTCACGCTTACCAGGTGGATTGATCTTCTAGTCACTATTCCGGTGGTGAAGAGATACGGGTCCACCGGGATTTGAGAGATTGGGGCGATCATGGTCGGGCCGCTGTGTGGTTTGCGATTGCTTGTCGCATTCGCAAACCACCTGAATCCAACATGATTTTTCTCTTAAGAGACTTGCCGGTTATTTGGCGACACTGACCCGGTATTCAGCAAAACGTTCGTGCGATTTTTGAAAGCCTTCTTGTGCCTTCCGGCTCGAATCGTTTCTTCCTCGGCGCTCATGGATGGTATGTGGGCCATCAGACACTTACGAAGACACTACAACATCCGGTTTTCTGCTAGGCGCAGACCTTAGGGGCTTCACGTCAGCTCATCGTCTACTTCCGATGAGCAGGCGAGACGAGATGAGTTGGCTGTACTCCGCTCCATTTCGCCAGACGCGCAGCCTCGAGAATCGGTGTTTTCCCTGCCTTTCAATTTCTTGATTCTAGGTCTTAGCGTCGCTATGATTAGGTCACAACGGCGTAACGAATGGGTCATGAAGGCGTGACTATGTTTGTGACATCGCGGTCGCTTAGACGCGGAACGAGAGGGGGAGGCGGTCATGTCCGTTCTCTTGCACTAGGGCGACCGCGTAGTGAAAAGGATCGCTGACTTTCCGGAAGCTGAAATGGAGCCAATCCGAGCGCCGAGAAATAGGCAATGAATAAGCGGGCAGAGTGTGAGTGGTTTGATAAAAATCATTCATCTCTCTGTTAAGAAAATCAACTGAAAAAACTGGACCCTCATAAATCCAGTTGACGTGTACCCGAGATAGGAGCATCGAAATGATTCGTCTGCACAAGTCTGTTGCGTTGCCTTTGGCCGGAATGAGTGGTTTCGAGACGCCGCTGAGCGAAGAAGAAGCTGCGATTCAGAACACTGTTCATCGCTTCGCGCGCGACGTGCTGCGCCCTATCGGCCGGGAACTCGACCGCATGACACCTGAGCAGGTCATTGCTGCCGGCTCGCCATACTGGACTGCCATTTCCGAGAGCGCCAAGCTGGGTCTCGACCCTCAACTGATCGACCAGTTTCCGCCGGAAGTTGCCGTCCGAATCGAGTCGATCATCGGCGAGGAGTTTGGCTGGGGCGATGCCGGTTTCTCCATCGGCATTGGCGCGTCGACCATGCCTATGATGGTGGCGCAATCGGTCGGCAATCAGGAGCTGATCGACATGTGCGAGGGCAAGCTCGGGTGCTGGATGAACACGCAGCCGGATCGTGGCTCGGATGGTGCGATCCTGAACCGCGAAGAGCTCAGCGCGGCAGGAAAGCAACCCACTGGAAACATCACTGCGAAGGTCGGCTCGGACGAAATTGTCATCAATGGACAGTATTCGTCGTGGGTTTCGAACGGGCCCGTGGCGCAGGTCGGGCTTGCTTACATGGCAGCGGACTACGGCGACGGATTCTACGGAGTCGGAGAACGAGGTGTGTTCACCAACGGTATCGCCATGATCCTACCGCTGGATCTGCCGGGGATCTCTCGGGGTAAACCGCTCGACAAGATCGGTCAGCGCTCGATGCCGCAGGGCGAGATCTATTTCGACAACGTCAAGGTACCGAAGCGTTTTGCGGTCGCGCTGAAGGATGAGTACCTCGGCAATCTCACATCGGCATGGTCGTACGCAGGTACGCACATGGCGCAGACTTTCGTGGGGGCAGCCCGTTCCGCGTTCGAACTCGCGCTCGCCTATTGTCACGAGCGCAAGCAGGGCGGCGCACTGCTGATCGACCACCAGATGACGCATCTGCGGCTGGGCGAAATGCTGCGCCGCCTGGAAATGGCACGAGCGATTGCTCGCCGCACGCTGGCGTACTCGCGCATGTCGCCGCAGGGCCACCCGTATGTGACTGCAATGGGCAAGGTGAGCGTGACGGAAGAGGCGATGAAGGTCACGCACGAGGCATTTCAGCTCTTCGGCGCGAACGGCACCACCCGCGAATTCCCGATCGAGAAGATTTTCCGAGACGTGCGCTCCGCGTTGATCGAAGACGGCGAGAACTATGTGCTCACGTCGCGCCTTGGTGTGCTGGCTGGGAAGCTCTATCAGAACGGTTGGACACGGGACTGAGTGCCACACACGAACCCGCGCGGCGGGACCCAGAGCTGGCGGTCTATGGATGCGCCTCTGTGGTTTCGCCGGGTGTCGGTGAGCTGTAGTGGTTCGAGAAATCCGGCAAGACGAAGGGATTGAGTGGGCAACATCGAGGGCTTCCTGCGCTCGAGGCATGCCCGAACGGCCGTGGACTCAGCCCGGAAAAGAACCCATCGCTAGCCGTCTCGCCCAACAGACAGCCAACTACCACCTTGATAGCAGTGACAAACACCATGGCAGAGAAATCTTCTTCTGGCGCTTTAGCCAACATGCAGCGGAGACAGCTGCTCAAGTATGCAGGCGCCTCCGTTGCAGCTGGCGGCCTTGCTTTGAGTGCCGGGCAGGCGAATGCTGGCGGGGCCAAAGCCGAGGGCAACTCGGACGGCGTCCTCGACGTAGTGATCGTCGGTGCGGGGCTTGCCGGTCTGACTGCCGCACGAGATCTGCATCGGGCCGGATGCCAATCCTTCTTGGTCTTAGAAGCGAGAGACCGAGTCGGCGGGCGGACGCTCAACTACAACATCGAGGGCGGCTACATTTCTGAAGTCGGTGGCCAGTGGATCGGGCCCGGCCAGACCGCCGTGGCGGATCTCGCGCGCGAGCTGCAGGTCGGTACGTTCCCGAGCTATTACGACGGTAAGACCGTCTTGCTGGCCGGCGATGGCCGGGTGGAAATCGATCTGAAAGGGACGTTCGGCACGGACGATGCGGTCAGCGGAAAGCTCAGCCAGCTGTCGCGCGATGTGCCGTCAGGCGCCCCTTGGAAATCTGCGAAGGTTGGTGAGCTGGACAAGCTCTCGGTGGGGGATTGGCTGGCCAAACAGAACATCAAGCCCGAAGACCAGGTCGGTTGGAATGCGAGCATTACGCTTTCCGGTGGCGCAGCGCCGGCCAAGATGGGGCTCTTGCACTTCCTCTCGATGATCAATTCGGCGGACTGCGACTACACGCAACTCGACAGCATCAAGCACAGCGCGCAGGAAACCCGCTTCGTCGGCGGTTCGCAAATCCTGAGCATCAAGATGGCGAAGCAACTAGGCGACAAGGTGCGCCTGTCGACGCCGGTGCGCCAGATTACCGGTTGGGATCGTGACGTCGTCACGCTACATACTGACCACGGCGAGGTGCGTGCCCGCAAAGTCATCATGTCCATTCATCCGGCCCTGTGTAACCAGGTGCAGTTCAACCCGCCGCTGCCGGAAAAGCGCGCCACGTTGCAGCGTGCATGGCCTGCGCATTCGCCCGCACGCAAGACCGCTATGGTCTACCCCCGGCCGTTCTGGCGTGACAAGGGTCTGAATGGACACATCATCCAAGCCAATGGGCCCGTGATCTGGGCCTTCGACAACTCGCCTCCGGGCGGAGGAATCGGGGTTATCAACGCCTTCGTTGTGAATGCACAGCTTCCGTCGGATCCTGAGGCAGCCAAGGCCATACAGGCCGAACTCTACGCCCGGGCATGGGGCCGCAAAGCCCTGTCGCCCGTGGCCTATCACGATCAGGACTGGGGCCAGGCAGACCCCTGGGCCATTACATGCGTCTCTGCCATCCCTCCCGGCTTTTGGAGTGCGCATGGTGAGGCACTACGACCGCCCTGCGGGAACCTGATCTGGTCGGGCACCGAGACCGCAGAGATCTGGGCCGGCTACATGGATGGCGCCGTGCGCTCGGGCCATCAGGCCTCTCTTCAGGTGCTCAATGCACTGCGTCGAGCATAAGGGGACGGACATGAAGAAAGTCATTGTGATTAGCGTTGCCGCCATCGCCGCTGCCATAGCGCTGGTCGCTTTTGCTCCGGATGTGCTCGATCTCTATCGATTGGATCGCTCTATCGACGCGTCGGCCAAGGCTTACGAGGCTGACGGCGGCCCGTGGCCGCACGCGAACGACACCTGTTTCATGTGCCACGGCGTCAAAGGCAACTCGATCCACCAAGGCTATCCAAGCCTGGCGGGGCAGCCAGCCGCCTATCTGGAGGCGCAGCTCCACAACTTTGCGAGCGGCGCACGACGCAATCCGAACATGGGGCCGTTGTCGATGACGTTGGATAACGCCCAGATCAAGGACCTGGCGAATTACTTTTCCAAGGTGACTCCCGTCGCAAACCATTACTTCAAGCCGGATGCGCGACTGCGTGCGAAGGGGGAGCAATTGGTGGCGGTTGGGAATTGTGCGGCGTGCCACGGGCAGCAACTGATGGGGCATGACCAGTTTCCGCGCCTGGCGGGCCAAGGCTACGACTACATTCTGGCGCAGTTCGACGCGTTTGCCTCAGGCACCCGTAGCGAACCGACCGGCATGATGAAGCGCCTTGCTGAAGGCACCTCAGCAGAAGACCGCAAGGCGATTGCCAGCTACCTCGCGAGTCTTGAACCGAAACGACCTTGACGCATCACGCGCAATCGATCATTGGGATTGGAGCTACATCATGGATATCAGATCTCTCATTCTTGTACTTTCCTGCGCCGTGCTGGCACTAAGTGCGTTTGTCTACGGCTGGAAGTTCGTCAAGAAGCACAACTACCTTCTCGGGGTCGAGATGTGGGTTGTTGGAATCTCTTCGACGAACGCCGCCTTCTTCGTCGCGACCGGTTCGCAAGTCTCAGGGGAGATCGCTCACTTCCTCGACGCGTTTTCCCGCGGGTTCGGTTTTCCGATCATCGCGGTGGCCGGCATGTTGGTCGTCACACACGGCTATCGGCCGTCGATTCGTTTTGATGTGATGGCGTTTGTGGCGTCGTTTGCGGCCACATTCGTTTTGCTTGGCGTGCATGTCTTCGAGGCGGTCCTGCCTTACTACTTCCTGGTGATGTGGACGCTGCTGTCGATCTATCTCGCCTATGTCGCCAAGAGGTTGCTGAGCGTTGGGGCGGTGCCCCAGGCGCTGGCCTTGCTGGTGGCGTTGGTGACGTCCCAAATCATCGCCAGCATCTACGATTTCTATAAGATCCCCGGCGAAGAAACGAACGTCGTGTTCAATTTCTTCGTGCTGGCACTCAACACGTGGGCTTACTTCATGCCTGCAAGCTATTACGCCTATTGCGCTCTGGAGCGCGCGCAGAAGGATGAGCTGAAGTTTGATCCGAACCACGCGCTTCGCGGCCTGGAGCAGACGTCACAGTGATTGCGTCGCTATCGCCGAAATACCTCTAGAACCTCATACAGAAGAGTAGATATGGCTACTTTAATCGTGAGCTATCCCGCAGTAGATGGCGTGGAATTTGATCGTGAGTATTATCTTTCGACCCATGCCCCTCTTGTCCGCGCCGCATGGGCTGAATTTGGTCTGCAATCGGCAGAGATTCTGTTTCCGGCACCAGGGCCGCAGCCCTTTGCATGTGTAGCGATACTGAGGTTCAGTGAACAAGCTGGGATCAATGCCGCCCTCTCTTCTGCCAGAACAGCTGAGGTGATCGGCGATGTGCCGAATTTCACCAAGATCGAACCGACGATTTTCCGTGCAGAAGACTGACGGAACATGAGGCGGGCCAATGATCGCGGGTGCCAAGCGAGCGCTCCTGCGAGCGCGGGGCCTCCCGGTGACCTTGCACGGTTCGCGTGCGGCTCCCGCAGGGTGAGCCGGGGCGGTAGATCGTCATTACTAGATTCATATCAAGGAAGCAAGCCATGGCGGTAAATCTGACCAATCGAGTCGCAATTGTGACCGGCGCCGGCGCCGGCCTCGGACGGGAACATGCGCTACTGCTCGCGCGGCTGGGCGCGAAAGTTGTCGTCAACGATCTCGGCAGCGATGTGAATGGTCGAGGCGGGTCGGCTACCGCGTCGCAGAAGGTCGTGGACGAGATCGTGGCTGCGGGTGGCAAAGCAATCGCGAACGGCGCTTCTGTCACGGATGTTGAGCAGGTGCAAGGCATGGTCAGCGACACACTTGCGCGTTGGGGGCGTGTCGACATTCTCGTCAACAACGCCGGCATCCTACGCGACAAGAGTTTTAGCAAGATGGCGCTCGAGGATTTCCGCGCGGTGATCGAAGTGCATCTGATGGGAGCGGTCAACTGCACCAAGGCTGTGTGGGATGTCATGTGTGAGCAGCAATACGGTCGCATCGTGATGACAACATCGTCCTCGGGCCTGTATGGCAATTTCGGGCAGTCCAACTACGGTGCAGCAAAGATGGCACTGGTTGGCCTGATGCAGACTCTGGCGCTCGAGGGCGCGCGAAACAACATCCGCGTCAATTGCCTGGCCCCCACTGCGGGCACGCGCATGCTAGAGGGCCTGATGCCGGAGGACGTTCTCAATGCCCTTTCGCCCAGTGCCGTGAGCCCCGCCGTTGCTGCGCTTGTCGGCGAAGAGGCGCCGAGCCGGATGGTGCTATGTGCGGGCGCGGGAAGCTTCGAAGCCGCGCACATCACGCTGACGCCCGGGATCTACCTTGGGAATGGCGATGATGTGTCGCACCTCCTCGCGCAGCAACTCAGCGACGTAGCCAACCGAAACGGCGAATCCGTTCCCGCATCGGGCGCAGCGCAAGGTGAGCTCGAACTGCGCAAGGCTGGCTTTACCGAAAAGCAGGCATCGGAGCAGTCACATGCACGACACGTCTAGTGTGACGGACGGCGACGTACCAGCCGTCCAGCATCCCGGATGTGCGCCGCTTTCGCGACAGCAGTTGGTGGCACTCATCGGCAATGAGATGGGTGTGTCCGAATGGATCTCTATCAATCAGGCATCGATCGACGCTTTTGCTGATGTCACTCGCGACTGGCAACCCATCCATGTCGATGTAGAAGCCGCACGCGCAGGCCCGTTCGGCGGCACGATCGCGCATGGATTTCTAACCCTGTCGTTGCTCTCGGCCATGGGCTACGACGCTATTCCAACGCTCGAGGGCCAAAGGGCGGCTGTCAACTACGGCATCAACAGCCTGCGTTTCGTGACACCCGTGCGAAGTGGTGAACGGGTGCGCGGCCACTTCGTGCTGAAGCAGATCGCAGAGCGTAGCCCTGGAGATTACCAGTTGACGATTGGCGTCACCGTTGAGATTGAGCATCAGTCGAAACCTGCGCTGGTGGCCGAATGGCTGACGATCATCAACACCTGACGCTCATCGAGCGGTTCCGAATCTGGTGGCGGCTTCAAGAAGTCCAGAATTATTTTTTAACGACTGAGATGTCATGACAAGCGAACTCATTCTGTCCCGTCGCGACCTGGACTTCCTTCTGTTTGATTGGCTCCAAGTCGAATCGCTCGCACAGCGACCGCGCTTTGCCGGTCAGGATCGGTTCGACTACACGTCCGTGCTCGACGTCTATGAAGACCTGGCGACAGACCTCTTCGCGCCCCACAACAAGAAGAACGATAGTCAGGAACCCACGTTTGACGGAGAGCGCGTGACCGTCAATCCGGAGGTCGGTGTCGCATTGCGTGCGTTCGCCAATGCCGGACTTATCAGCGCCGCCTTTCCAGCCGATTGGAATGGCATGAGCCTGCCGGGCACCGTGGAAAGGGCCGGCATGGCATACCTGCTCGCAGCGAACGCCGGCACGGCGGGATACGCATTTCTCACGATCGCCAACGCGAACCTGCTGATTGCACACGGCGAGCGCGAACGCGTGTCGCACTACATCGAGGCCATGTCGGCCGGCCGTTGCTTCGGAACGATGTGCCTATCGGAGCCGCAAGCCGGCTCCAGCCTCGCGGATATTCGCACGCGAGCGGTGCCGACCAGTGACGGCCGCTACCGCCTATTCGGCAACAAGATGTGGATCTCTGGTGGCGATCACGAGATTTCCGAGAACATCGTGCACTTGGTGCTCGCCAAGATTCCGGACGAGAATGGCCAATTGCCTGCCGGCGTGCAAGGCATCTCGCTGTTTACGGTGCCACGCAAGTTGGTCGGCGCAGACGGGCAACCCCGCGAGCGGAATGACGTCGTGCTCGCCGGCATCAATCACAAGATGGGCTATCGCGGCACGGTGAATTGTGTCTTGAACTTTGGAGAAGGGCGGTTCCGACCGGAGGGTGAGGCTGGCGCGCTCGGCGAAATTGTCGGCGAGCCTGGCAAGGGGCTCGCCTATATGTTCCACATGATGAATGAGGCGCGTATCTCGGTCGGTCTCTGTGCAGCCGCGCTTGGTTATACGGGGTATCTGCACGCACTCGACTATGCAAAGACACGCCTGCAGGGAAGGACGCGCAGCGAGCGAGCGCTGACCGCACCGCAAGTTCCCATCATTCGCCACGCTGACGTACGGCGCATGCTGCTTGCGCAGAAGGCATACGCGTCCGGTGCGCTGGCGTTGTGTTTGTACGCGGCCCGTCTTAACGATGATATCCACTCGTTTGAGGGCGCAGACGCACGCGAGGAAGCGCAATGCCTACTGGACCTGCTGACCCCGGTGGTGAAGAGCTGGTCTTCCCAATGGGGTCTCGTAGCCAACGATCTCGCGATCCAGGTGCACGGTGGCTATGGCTATACGCGGGAATACAACGTCGAACAGTTCTATCGCGATAACCGGCTCAACCCGATCCACGAAGGCACGTTCGGTGTCCAGGCGCTGGACCTGCTTGGACGGAAGACGCGCGTGAATAGCGGCGCAGCCATGACCTTGCTCGGAAACAAGATCGCCGACACCATCACGCGCGCGCAACCGATCGCATCTTTGCAACGTCATGGCAGCACGCTTGAAAGTGCGTGGGTACGCATCCGCGCAGTAACGGAGCAACTGCATGCGCTTGAAGACGCCGAACTTCAGATCGCGAATGCGGCGGCGTATCTAGAGGCATTTGGCCACGTCGTGGTTGGCTGGTTGTGGCTCGATCAGGCCATTACGGCTTACGCCCTGGCAAGCGGTAAGAGCGCCAACGACTTCCACCGTGGCAAGCTTGCCGCCTGCGATTACTTCTTCGGGTGGGAGATGCCAAAGGTAGCCGCGTGGCTTGCCGTGCTCGACCCTGTTGAAACAACCCCGCTGGACATTTCCGAGCAGTGGTTCTGAGCGGCGCCATTGCACATCGCCGGGCGCGCCTTTCCTCGTCCCTTTCCATTTGAGAAGAACGCATCATGATTGACGCAGTCATCGTTTCCACAGCCCGCACGCCGATTGGTAAAGCGTATCGCGGCGCATTCAATGCCACGCATTCGCCCACGTTGCTGGGGCATGCGATCCGGCACGCAGTGCAGCGTGCGGGAATCGAGCCCGATCGCATCGAGGACGCCGTGATCGGCTCGGTGCTCAACGCGGGCACCGCCGGCAACAATATCGCCCGACATGGCGTACTGGCTGCCGGTCTGCCCGCGACGGTAGGCGCACAGACACTTGACCGTCAATGCGCGTCGGGCCTGATGGCCATTGCCACAGCCGCCAAACAGGTCATGTGCGATGGCATGCAAGTGGTCGTCGCGGGCGGTCAGGAAAACATCTCGGCTATCCAGATGCCCTACATGGAGTGGGTGTACGCCGAGCGCGATCCGAACGTGCTGGCCGAACAGCCCGCAGCGTATATGCCAATGCTCGAAACCGCCGAATTTGTTTCACGCAGATACGGCATCTCGCGAGAGTCTCAGGATCTGTACTCGCTTGAGTCGCAGCGACGCACCGCCAAGGCCCAGGAAGAGGGCCGCTTCTCGGACGAGATCGTGCCGATCACCACGCAGATGCTGGTCACCGACAAGGCGACCGGACAAACGTCGCGCAAGGAAGTCACGCTCGCGAAGGACGAAGGCAATCGTCCCAGCACGACAATTGAATCGCTCAGCGCGCTGGCACCGGTTGTCGAAGGTGGCGTCATCACCGCCGGCAATGCGAGCCAGTTGTCGGACGGCGCGAGCGCATGTGTGGTGATGAACGGCAAACTGGCGCAGCAGCTCGGCCTCACCCCCCTCGGTATTTACCGAGGCATGACTGTGGTCGGCAATGCGCCTGAAGAGATGGGCCTCGGTCCCATCTATGCGATTCCCAAGCTGCTGAAGTTGCACGGGCTCACGGTGCAGGACATCGGCCTGTGGGAACTCAACGAGGCGTTCGCATGCCAGGTTTTGTACTGCCGCGACAAGCTCGGCATCGATCCGGCCCGATACAACGTCAACGGCGGCAGCATTTCTATCGGTCACCCGTACGGCATGACCGGCGCACGCCTGGTTGGCCACGCATTGATCGAAGGTAAGCGGCGCGGCGCACGCTACGTGGTGGTGTCCATGTGCGTCGGCGGCGGAATGGGTGCGGCTGGGCTCTTTGAAGTGGCCTGATTCATCGCTCTGACGTGGGTGCGACACGCACGCTTGGCGGAGTTCCTGAGCGATGCCGGGCCGATGTTGTGCAATGAGCGCGTTGTCGTTGTCGAGGATGTATCAAACGCTGTATTGCGAGAAGTAGCGATGACTTCATGTTCCTCCGCCGCCGACGTTTCGTGGGGGCGACAGCCTACCGCAAAAGAGATGCTCCATTTCATCAGGGCATCAGTGGCAAGCATTCGGAAAGATGCCGCCGAAGATTTGCTGTCGGACGGTGCCGCTATCGAGCGACGTTTGTCCAGTCTTTTGCGGCATGCCCTCGCGACGCGTTCGGCGTTCCATATTGCGCTCGTTCTGGGAAGTGCTGCGGAACTCATGCTGTTTCCGGAGCAGGAGGTCTTGGAGCAATGTACCGCTGCCGTGCAGGAGGCCGATCAGCAGGCGCTGCGCGGGCTTGTCTGGGCCGTTAGGCACAGAAGCATCAGAGGTGGAAGACACGTCCGCAGGTTCTCGATCGACACGTAGTCAGACAGCAAGGTTTGGGCGTGCCAGGTCCGGAAAATTGGCTAGCGGTGCCGTGGGGCCCGGCCGGGCTGCAGCGCCGCTACAGGCCAAAACGCAACGCTAAATGAATTAATCGACGTCATTTCTCCTAGATCCCGGTTTGTGGTCTCCTCTGGGGTCTTTCTATCCCGTGTTCGCACGGCATTTTTTTCTGGCTTCTGCCGGAATCGGACTGCTACGTACTTAACCACGCTGCGCCGCCGGCCAGCTGTGTGCTCAATGTCTCGGCTGCAGCCCAGGCGCCGCCAAGGCTCCGTGACATTTCCATGGATCGATTCCCTGCTCAAATCAGCGGCCCAGCGGAGATGTGGCGGGTTGTTTTTTTTACCGGCCAACCCTCGACTCCCTGACAGCATAGGGGTCGGTGAGTTGGCTGCACAACGAGACTCTATGCCGAAAGCAATCTTTGGCGCTGAATTGGTGTTTTCCCTGCCTTCCAGTTCCTTGATATTAGGTCATTGCGACGTTATGATTAGGTATGCAAGGCGTAAAAAATAGGTCGAAAAGGCGCCGTGATTCCCTCTTGCGTTTGCTTCGAGGCATCTCCATTGGAATGGTTTCGAGACTGTGCCACGGCTGGTCGCAGCGATCTGATCCGGCTAACTCGGTACGCGCATTCAAGGCTGACTCGCGAACAATCGGAACAATGACGAACACACTACTGCAACTCGATGTCGCTAAGTTGGCGCGCTATCTGGAAGACCGTGTGCCTGGCTTCGAGGGGCTTGCCACAGCGGAGAAATTCGCCGGAGGCCAATCGAATCCGACCTTCCTGCTGCACGCGCGTAGCGGCCGCTATGTGCTGAGGCGTCAGCCCCCGGGCGAGTTGCTGAAGTCCGCGCATGCGGTCGATCGGGAGTTTCGCGTGCTGGCCGCACTGTCAGGAACGGCGGTACCGGTCGCGCGCCCGTATCACCTGTGCGAGGACCGCGATGTGATCGGCAGTCTGTTCTACGTGATGAGCTTCGAGGACGGTCGAACCTTCTGGGATCCTGCATTGCCCGAGTTGCCGCTGCCGGATCGGGCAGTTTGCTACGACGCGGTGCTGCAGACGATGGCTTCGCTGCACGATATCGATGTCGAAAAGGCGGGGCTCACGGGCTTCGGCCGGCCCGGCAACTACTTCGAGCGGCAGATCGGTGTGTGGGCACAGCAGTACCGTGCAGCACAGACCGAGCAACTCGAGGCGATGGAGACACTGATCGACTGGCTGCCGAAGGCATGTCCGGCAGATGAAGGGCGACCGACGTTGGTACACGGAGACTTCCGCCTCGACAACTTGATGTTCGAGCGGGAGGGCTATCGCGTAAAGGCGGTGCTCGACTGGGAATTGTCGACGCTTGGCAATCCGTTCGCCGATCTCGCGTATTTCTGCATGTGCCTGCGGCTGCCGTCGGATGGGCACATCCCGGGGCTCGCCGGCCAGGATCGCGCCGCACTTGGGGTGCCTGAAGAAGCGGAGATCGTCGCGCGCTATTGCGACCTGCGCGGGATCGAGCCGATTCGCGACTGGCACTTCTATCTGGCTTTCAGCTTCTTCCGGTTGGCCGCGATCGCGCAGGGCGTGAAGTCCCGCGCGCGTCAAGGAAACGCCTCAAGCGCGGCGGCGGCTCGTGTGGGCGAAATGGCAGCATCGCTGGCCGACGCGGGCTTGCGCGTGATCGACGCGCATCGATGAGATGCTGGCATGGGATGCGATGAGAAGATAATGGGAGTAAGGAATGGCAACGAATCTGTTTGACTTGTCGGGAAAGATTGCGCTGGTAACCGGCGCGAGTCGTGGGATCGGCGAGGAAATCGCGAAGCTGCTCGCCGAGCAGGGCGCGCATGTCATTGTGTCGAGTCGCAAGCGGGACGACTGCCAGGCGGTCGCCGATGCGATTGTCGAAGCGGGTGGCCGGGCCGAAGCGCTGGCTTGCCATGTGGGCCGGGTTGAGGACATCGCAGGTGCGTTCGACCAAATTCGCGGCAAACATGGGCGTCTAGACATTCTTGTCAATAACGCAGCAGCGAATCCGTACTTCGGCCACATCCTTGACACTGACATTGCGGCTTACGAGAAGACCGTTGAAGTGAATGTCCGCGGCTATTTTTTCATGTCGGTCGAAGCCGGAAAGTTGATGAAGACTCAAGGCAGCGGGGTGATCGTCAATACCGCATCGGTTCACGCGCTGCAGCCAGGCGACAAACAGGGCATCTACTCGATTACGAAGGCTGCGGTTGTCAACATGACGAAGGCATTCGCAAAAGAATGCGGACCGCTTGGGATCCGTGTGAACGCGCTGCTGCCGGGCCTCACAAAGACGAAGTTCGCCGGTGCCTTGTTCAAGGACAACGAAACTTACGAACGCTGGATGACCGAGATTCCGTTGCGCCGTCATGCGGAGCCATTCGAGATGGCCGGCACGGTGCTCTACCTGGTTTCGAACGCGTCAAGCTATACGAATGGCGAATGCATCGTCGTAGACGGAGGCATGACGATCTAAGACGGCGCAGGGAATGCAGCGAGCAACTGCGCATTGCAGAGAACTTTTTCTCATTTGAGTGATGGTGTTATTTGCGCGCCGAAATCGGCGCTCGCTGCGGTCAGCTGCCGTTCTAGGCAGATGGCTGCGCGAATCCGCGCGCTATCGCCGGTTTGCCTGGTATGGCACCACGCTAGGCCGAATCAGCCGAACGGCGCATGGAGCCCCGCCACCGTGACGTGCAATGTTGAGTCGATAACCGGCACTCCGCGCCGGACATGAGCGAAGGAGCAGACAAAAGTGCAAATTGGAGTTCCAGCCGAAACAGCAATTGGCGAGACCAGAGTCGCGGTGACGCCAGAGACGGCGAGAAAGCTGACGGCTCAAGGACACACTGTGTGCGTGCAGTCGGGCGCCGGACGGGCCGCCTCCGTGACGGACGAAGAGTACCGGGCCGCTGGGGCTGAGGTGGTTGATGGTGCCGTGGCCTTGCGCTGTGATGTCGTTCTCAAGGTGCTCGCACCGTCCTCTGAAGAACTGGCTCAGATGAAGCGAGGCGCGGTGATGGTTGGCATGCTCAATCCATTTGACGCGGATAACAAGGCTCGTATGGCTATGGCAGGCATTGTCGGTTTCGCGCTGGAAGCCGCACCGCGCACGACACGCGCACAGAGCATGGACGTGCTGTCGTCGCAGGCGAACATTGCTGGCTACAAAGCCGTGCTCGTGGCCGCGCACCACTACCCACGCTTCATGCCGATGCTAATGACGGCCGCGGGCACAGTGAAGGCCGCGCGCGTGCTGGTTATTGGAGCCGGCGTTGCCGGACTGCAGGCGATTGCCACTGCCAAGCGGCTGGGCGCCGTGATTGAAGCCTCGGATGTGCGCCCTGCCGTGAAGGAGCAGGTCGAATCGCTCGGCGCAAAGTTCCTCGAGGTGCCGTTCCTGACCGACGAGGAGCGGGAGATCGCGCAGGGTGTCGGCGGCTACGCGCGCCCGATGCCCGCCGACTGGATGAAGCGCCAGGCCGAACTGGTGCACCAGCGCGCCGTTCAGGCGGATATCGTCATCACGACCGCACTGATCCCGGGGCGAAAGGCACCGACGTTGCTGCATGAGACCACGGTGCAGCAGATGAAGCCGGGCTCGGTGGTGGTGGACCTGGCCGCCGCCCAAGGTGGCAACTGTCCGCTGACGGTGCCGGACCAGGTAGTCGAGCGCCACGGCGTGGTCCTGGTGGGACAAATCAATCTGGCCGGCATGGTCGCGGCCGACGCGTCGGCGCTGTATGCGCGTAACGTGCTCGATTTTCTAAAGCTGATTTTCGACAAGGACGGCAGGCTCGTGATCAATCGGGAGGACGACATTGTCGCGGCATGCCTGATGACGGGGGGCGAAGCGATGAAGCAGACTGCACCACCGGTCACGGCATTGGCCAGCTAAGGAGACCGACTATGGAAATAGTGAACCACACGGTGATCAACCTGATCATCTTCGTGCTGGCGATCTACGTGGGCTACCACGTGGTGTGGACGGTAACGCCCGCGCTGCACACCCCGCTGATGGCCGTGACCAATGCAATCTCGGCCATTATCATCGTCGGCGCCATGCTGGCGGCCGGCCTCACCGAGGGCGCGACGGGCCGCATCATGGGCACGCTGGCAGTGGCCCTCGCTGCCGTCAACGTGTTCGGCGGCTTCCTAGTGACCCAGCGCATGCTGGAGATGTTCAAGAAGAAAGAGCCCAAGGCCAAGGCCGTTGCCAAGGAGGGTGCGTGATGACCGAACTCGTCAGCATGAACCTTGTCACCCTGCTCTACCTGATCGCCTCGGTCTGCTTCATCCAGGCGCTCAAGGGCCTGTCGCACCCGGCTTCGGCCCGCAAAGGCAATGCCTTCGGCATGATCGGCATGGCCATTGCCGTGGTCACCACGCTGGTGCTGATCATCAAGCTCAAGAACGAGTTCCTGGCGGCCGGTGCGGCGCAGTCCTCGGTCGGTTCGGGCCTGGCGCTGATCTTCGGCGCGCTGGTGGTGGGCGGCGGCGTCGGCGCCTACGTGGCCAAGAAGGTCGAGATGACCAAGATGCCCGAGCTGGTCGCGGCGATGCACTCGCTGATTGGTCTCGCGGCGGTGTTCATTGCGGTGGCCGCCGTGGCGGAACCTTCTGCCTTCGGCATCGCGCCGGCGGGCTCGCATGAGATCCCGACGGGCAACCGCATCGAACTGTTCATCGGCTGCTTCGTCGGCGCCATCACCTTCTCGGGTTCGGTGATCGCTTTCGGCAAGCTGGCCGGGCGCTACAAGTTCCGCCTGTTCCAGGGCGCGCCGGTAGTGTTCTCGGGCCAGCACATGCTGAACCTGGCGCTGGCCGTCGCCATGGTCGGCTTCGGTATTGCGTTCTTCATGACGCAGGAGTGGCTGCCATTCCTGGTGATGCTCGCCATTGCCTTCGTGCTGGGCGTGCTGATCATCATCCCGATCGGCGGCGCCGACATGCCGGTGGTGGTGTCGATGCTGAACTCGTACTCGGGCTGGGCGGCCGCTGGTATTGGCTTCTCGCTGAACAACCCGATGCTGATCATCGCCGGCTCGCTGGTGGGTTCGTCCGGTGCGATCCTCTCGTACATCATGTGCAAGGCGATGAACCGCTCGTTCTTCAACGTGATCTTGGGCGGCTTCGGCGGCGAGGCGGCTGCGGCCGGCGCGGCCGGTGCGCAGGCACAGCGCAACGTGAAGTCGGGCTCCGCCGACGACGCGGCCTTCCTGATGGGCAATGCCGAGACCGTGATCATCGTGCCGGGCTACGGCCTGGCGGTGGCCCGTGCCCAGCATGCCCTGAAGGAACTGACCGAGAAGCTAGCCGAAAAGGGCGTGACCGTGAAGTATGCGATCCACCCGGTGGCCGGCCGCATGCCGGGCCACATGAACGTGCTGCTGGCCGAAGCCGAAGTCCCGTACGACATGGTCTTCGAGATGGAAGACATCAACAGCGAGTTCGGCCAGGCCGACGTGGTGCTGGTGCTGGGCGCCAACGACGTGGTCAACCCGGCGGCCAAGACCGACCCCCAGTCGCCGATTGCCGGCATGCCGATCCTGGAGGCCTACAAGGCCAAGACCATCATCGTCAACAAGCGCTCCATGGCCGCCGGCTACGCCGGCCTGGACAACGAACTGTTCTACATGGACAAGACCATGATGGTGTTCGGTGACGCCAAGAAGGTGGTCGAGGACATGTTCAAGGCGGTGGAATAGGGGGTCACAAGGCGGCTCCCTTCGCCAACACAATGATTTGGCATAAGGAGTTCGAGAATGGCGTGTTGCGATAGATGGGGTGACGGAGCATACATCATGAACAGCAGGAGGCGCTGTGAGCCGCGCGCAGATGGCGGGGGGCTGGATCAGGAGTTGGCTGCGCGCCTTAACGAACTGATCAGTGAGAGCGACACGGAATCGATGCAGTCGCTTTGGCCTGCGTTCCGCAGGATCGCAGGCTGGTTTGTGGGCGCTGCAGTCCTTGCGGCAGTTTTTCTGATCTGGTTTTGTAGAAATTAGGCCAGCATGATCTCCACTTCAGCCAAGGAGCACACCGCCCCGGTAAGGGGCCGGCTTCCGTCTCTTGAGAGTGAAAGGAGTTTCACTACTTACGGCGGCCTGACCTTTACGCAGGTTTCACTGGCCGCTGCGATCTGGACTGTTCTGTTTGGCGGCATGGTTCCGAATGCCGGCAATACGCTCATCGCCATCGGTGGCTATACGTGCGGGGCATTGCTCGGCATGGCGCCGGTTATGCTTGGGTCGGCATTGCCATCATTCCGTTACGGTGTCGATGTTATTGAAATCAGCAAAGCGGTTCTTGGGGTGCGTGGGTCGGCGCTGGCATTGATCGGATTCCTTGTGATGTCTCTGGGGTGGTCCGCAGTGGCATTGGCGATGATATGTCGGGGAGTCGGTCTGATGCCGGTTTACGCGGGATACTTCGCTGTCTTTATGAGTGAGCCAAGCATCGTCTTGACTGGTTGCGCCATCCTGCTGCTGATGTTTGTCCTGCTCCGTCGAGGATTGGAGTCGGTTCAGCGAGTCAATTCCATTGCGGGACCGATTCTCATGCTGTTCATGGCAGTCAGCCTGTCATTGTTGCTGTGGAAGTTTGGTCTGCGGCGCCTATTGCTGACGAACGTCCCGGCCGAGCAGGCTTTGACAAGCGATCCACGTCAATCTTTCATCTACGCACTCGAGTTTGGCGCCACGTTCTCACTGTCCTGGTATCCCTATATGGGAGGCATTTATCGTCTGATCAAGTATCAGCGACATACGGTGGGGCCGGCGATGATCGGTGGGGTGTTGGTAGGGGGTGGCCTTACCGTCGTCGTAGCGGCTTTGGCTGCGGTGCAGTTCGGCTCCGCCGATCCCGCGATCTGGTTCACCCAGTTGGCGGGCCCGGTCACCGGAAGCATCGTTGTATGCATTATCTTGCTGCTGAGTATTACGGCCATTAGCATGGCGATCTACCTTGCGGCCATTGCGGTTCAACAGATTGCGATGCTGGCTCGTATGCCATGGACCTGGCTGCTGTTGCTGGTTCTCTTGCCGTTGTCCCTCGCTGTCATGAACACTGCATGGGTCCTGGCTCATGTGATGACCATTGCAACATTTGGGGGCCTGATATTCGTCGGCTTGAGCGGTGTAACTGTGGTCGACTTCTGGGTGCTACGCCGTCAGTCCATTGCACTTGATCACCTCTTCGTGGCGGACAGGTCTGGCCACTACTGGTTTTGGGGAGGAGTCAACTGGGTGGCACTGACAGTCATCGCCGTCAGTGCTGCAGGTTATCTCTATCTATACGATCCCATCACGCTGCAGACCAGCGGAACGTTCCGCTACTTCGGAGCCGTGCTTCCCGTCGTGGCAGCAAGTGGCGCCCTCTACTACGTGTTAGCGAAGCTCATCGTGGTCCCCTCAGGGCGGGGCGGCTATCGCGTATGTCAGCACGGTACCGACGCTGCCGAGGTCGTACAGGTGGGTCTCTAGTCAGTGAATTAACCACAAGAGAGCAGGAGCACAGGCGGATATGGATCGAAACGGAGGAACACAAATGACCGATGCCGAGACGCAGACCGACGTTACCATTTTGGGGCTTGGTGTGATGGGGAGCGCGTATGCCCGCGAATTCCTCAAGGCAGGAAAGCGGGTAACCGTTTGGAATCGTACGTCAGGCAAGGCGGAAAACCTCGTGCACGAAGGTGCGAGTTTGGCACCGGATGTGAAGACGGCATTGCTTGCTAGCCCGATAACAATTCTTGCGGTCGTCGATCATGATTCGATTCGCGAAATGCTGGCCGATGGGATCCTGGCAGCGTCCGCCAATCGTACGCTCATTGACCTGACGACGGGTACGGAAGCCGAGTTCGAGGAGCTTGCGGCCCGCGCTCGGAATGCTGGAATGCCGTATCTTGCCGGAAGTGTTTTGGCCTACCCTCGATCGGTCGGTAGTCCCGATACAGCGGTCTTCTATTCCGGCGATGCCATGGTGTTCGAAGAGCAAAAACATCTCTTGCGACATATCGGCGGTGCTCAGCATTACGTCGGCGCGGACCTGGCATCGGGTGTCAAGGTGGCGTTGGCGCTCGCACTCATGAGCTTTGCTGCAGTCGGTGGATTCTTCGAGGCAGTCGCCTGGGCAGAAACTTCCGGCGTATCCGTGGCGACAATGTCCGAATATGTTCGTACGTCAGCACTGCCATTTATGAATGAAAGCATTGCTTACTTGGGGGAGCGCATTTCGTCCGGCTCCGACGATGGTGACCAGGCGACGGTTGACGTGTATGTCGACGGCTTTGCGGCGGCGCTGTCGGGTCTTCAAGGCGCTGGTGTCGGTTCACGAGCCGTTGGAGCCATATCTGACTACGTGAAAATCGCTCAAGAGATGGGCCTTGGCGCAAAGGGCCTCTCCGCGGTGTATGGGGTGGTGCGAGATAACAGGTCATAGGGCCGTTCACCGCGCGCGTCCAGCCCGGCCGCCGCCCGCAACCGGTGTTCGCGGGGTGATAGCGAGGGATGGCGGGGATCTGTGAATATCTGAAGCTTAAGATAGCGAATCCCAGCCGTCCCCCAAGGTGGGCTTTTTTTGCTGGAGAAGGTGCCTTCCGGTGCTAGCCCCTGTGACAGCAGGCATCTGAATCTGGAGAGTAGGACTCCGGGCAGAGGGGAGGGCACAATGAGGAAGATCGAGGAAGGCGGCGGGAATTGGCAAAATGTCCAACCCGAGGCGCAAGCGGCAAATGAGGGAAGGCGTCCGCGCTGCGAGCGCGACGTGACCCGACTTCGTGAACGATTTTCGCGAAGGCCGGTGGCATCGGACGATCCGGGTCATTCGCGACGTTGGGAGTGTCACACGCGGTTGATGGCGAGCGTGGCGGCTATCCTCATGCTTTGCATGGCGGCCGCCATGGCCATGACTCCGCACAGCGCTTACGATGATCCCGAGGCGCCTCGCCTGCAGGCGAGCCTGCGTCAGCCCGAACTGCGCGATCAGCTCGAAAGACTGACGGACGCCCATGCCACCTTTATCCGGGAGGAGTCCGTGCAGCGCGGCGACACCATCGTATCGCTGCTCAAGCGGCTCGGCGTAGATGATCCCGACGCGCAGGAGTTCATCTGCGGCAACGCTGCCGCGCGCAACCTCTTCGAACTCGCGCCGGGCCGAATCGTCCGGGCTGAGGCTGATGAAGACAACCTATTGGTCTCGCTTCGTGCCATGCTTGGCGGCGGCGTGTCCGTCTCCCGCGAACTGGTGATCGAGAGGGGAGGCGGCATTGACCAGCCGGTATTCAAGGCGCAGGTGCACACGGTCAGCAATGAGCGGCTCTATGAGATGCGTTCCGGCACCATCGCAGCGCACGGTTTCTTCAAGACCATGGATGCTTCGAATACGCCAGACGAAATCGTCCAGCAGATGGTCTCCATCTTCTCGGGCGTGCTCGATTTCCACCACGATATCGTCACCGGCGATCACTTTCGAGTTGTCTACGAGGCCGGGTTCCGCGACGGCGCCTTGGTGCACAACGGTCGCGTGGTCGCGGTCGAACTCGTCAACAGAAGCCAGCTCTATCAGGCTTTGTGGTATGCCGCTGACGGCAGCAAGGCCGGGAACTATTACACCTTTGACGGCCGCAGCCTAAAGCGTCCGTTCCTGCGCTCCCCCGTGGAGTTCTCACGCATATCGTCGGGCTTCGGATGGCGCAATCATCCCCTGCACCATCAGTGGATCCAGCACAAGGGGGTCGACTTTGCCGCTCCAACGGGAACCCGGGTCTTTGCCACCGGAGACGGAATAGTCGAGTTCTTTGGCCGGGAGGCAGGCTACGGTAACGTCGTTATCCTCAAGCACGAGGGCGGCTTCTCGACCTATTACGCGCACTTGTCGGGATACGCTGACATCCAATCCGGCCAGGGCGTCACGCAAGGACAATTGATCGGATACGTCGGGCAAACCGGCACGGCAACCGGGCCGCATCTGCATTACGAGTTTCGCTTCAATGATGTGCCGCAGAACCCCTTGAGCGCCATGCTGATGGAAACGGCTACCCTGTCCGGTCCGGCACACCAGCGGTTCCTGACTTATACGAGCGACCTGTTGGGCCGTGTCAACGTGCTGCGCAGCTATAGCGTGGCATCTAACGGCAGCTGAAGTCGCCTGCGCCGCCAAGGTGTCGACGGGCGCTGCGTTGATGGACTGGTGGAGTTTGCAGACTTCGTATGCGTTGGTTTTCGTAGGGCAGTTCAGGAGTGAGCGCTGCCGCAGTTGCCTTGGGGGCGGGCGAGATTAAGGATTGTTTCGCAGGACTACGGGGAGCCATATCGCGCGTGTCTGCCTGGATGGGAGCGAGGTAGCCTACCCCGCCGAGCGTCGGATGCAAGACACCGGACCACGGCCGTGCGGCACGAGCGTGCTTTCGGGGCAGGGCGGTGCGGAGCCGGGGCTGAACCCAGATGCCGAAATCGCTGTGGCTTGGTCGGCGACTGAAGCTGTTCGATCAGTGCCCAAAGTTCGTCGTCGATAATCGGCTTGCGCATCCGGCAACGCAGTTCGTTGTGTGCTCACGCACTTCACAAATCATTCCTCGGTGAGAGGATTGCACGGTGAACCACGATCAGTCTGGATTCGACCCCGTGTTCCCAGTAACTGTGAGATAGATGTTCCATTTACCCACTTACTCTGAGAATTTAGTCCAATTATTTTGGAACAGTGGTGCGTAACCCATTGATTCGTATGAAGCCGATCGACCAATAATCTTGGGACGGGACAGATGCAGTTGACGACCCGTAGCGGTTGCGTGTATCGGGTTGCTCAGGGAGGAAGTGTTTCGCGCGAGGCGTGGTACGCCTGGGAAGCGTGGGCTAGCTTCAACGCAGTGCGATAGTGGCGTGAAGTGACCGACAGATATGTGTCTGCGATGCGGGCGCATCTTGCCGGCCCTTCAACTGTTCATTAATCGCAATTTCGAAGGGAGATGACATTGCTGCGCGTCACGGTCGAACGTTTTCCTGGCGGGCGCAAATCCGGCCGCCGCACGCTGGCGACTGCGATATCGCACGCCTACGCTCGGGGTCGCTGGCCGACTATGGAAGCCGCGGACCTCTGGCGCCATGCGCCCCGACGGGCGTCAACTATAACGACGCCCGCCCAGTGACCCGCCGGCGCGATCCTTTCCCAGTGCGGAAAGGCTCTGATTCAAGGCAGAAGAGATGACAGTGCCTACGGAACAGCGCACCCCCAAGAAGCGGCGCACATCGACCGCAGCGTCCACTGGAGCAGACCCCGAAGGGCTGCGGGCCCAAGGCTTGCGCACGCGCAATGCCATCATCCGCATGGCCAAGAAGCTGCTGCTCGAAGGCGGCAGCCTGGAATTCTCGCTGCGCGCTGTGGCCCTTGGCGCGGGTATAAGCATCAGCAATCTCCAATACTACTTTCCGACCAGACAGGCCGTGCTGCGCGCCATCATGGCGCCGATCATCGACGCCTACCTCGAAGACCTGAAGCGAGCGCTGGACAGCCGCCTAGCGCCGCGCGAGGCGCTCGACGCTCTGATGGAGAAGGCGCTCGCCGACGCGAGGAATGCCAAGGATGCGGCATTGTGGTGGCACTTCGTTGCGCTCGCCTCCACCGATCCCGAGTGTGCTCGCATGTTCGACGAGTGGTACGACACGATCACGCGCGGCATCGCGGAACTGGCGCGCGCCGTGAATCCGGAACTGTACGAGAGAAAGCCTGCATGTCGCCTCGCTGCTGATTGCCATGGCCGATGGGCTCGCATTGCAGCTCGGTGCGGGGCGGCGCAAGCGCGCCTATCCCGGCGGCCTCGACGCGGCATTCCGTGCCGCCGTCAATCATCCCGTATTGGGGGAGCAGTCGACCGAAGAGGCCAACTAGCCATCACACCGTCGTTGCACGGACGCGGAATGACAGGGAACACCCTGTCTTTTTTAGGCAGTATGTTTGTGGCGGGCGTCCGTGGAAATTGAAAGTGCAATAGCAAAATAACCCGGCTTATGTTGCGCGACAAAAGTGCCGACGCATCCGAATTGGTGTCGGGCCGTGAGGCCTTTACCTGACGCAGCAGCGGCGCCCAGCGCCTCCCGCGCCGCCCAGCGACGGTCGGATGCCGTGCCCCACGCCGCTGCAGGCTGCCGTCCGGCGATTGCCGGCGCAGCCGACGAGCACGGGGACTACAGTGAGAAAAGCGCTTCGTCCGGCCACTGCCCGGCCAAGCCTTCGCGATGCCGTCTGCCGATGCCCCGCTGCCCCGCATTACGCGTCCCCGCCTGCACCGGGGCCATTTCGCCTTCCTGCGCGGGGTGATTCAGGGCTTGTCGCCCCGCGTGCTATGGGCACGCTACCTGAGCGACCAGGGCGAGTTCGACGGCCCGGTCGTGCATCGGATGACCGGCTGGATCCGCGGCGAGCTGGTCGCCACCGCCGCGCGTGGCGGCAACTTTGGGCGGGCGCACCTGCTGCGCCTGGACCTGTCGCCACGCGCGTCGCCGGAATTGCCCGCGCTAGACACCTTTGTGGCTGCCGCGGGGCTTGATGGCTTTAGCGAGGCGGAGCAGCAGGCGGCCTACGCGGCGCGCTATGGCACGGCACGCGCCCAAGACCAGCGGCGGGTGCAGTTGTTGCGCCGCCAGTTGTTTGCCATCCATTCCCTCGAGGCGCAGGCGGCGCTGCCGGTTGGCTTGCAGGATGGCTGCGAGGCGTGGTTTGTCGATTCCCTGGCGAGGCGCTTGGCCAGCCACGGGGTAGCGACGCTGGCGGACCTGCATGCCCGCATGGGTGCCAGTCCGGTTTGGTGGCACAACTTGCCGGGGATCGGCGCGGGCAAGGCGCGGGCGCTGCGGCGCTTTGTCGAGGCGCACGCACAGACCCTCGGGCCGCTGCCGGCGCCCGAAGCAGCGCATCGCGACGGCAACCCTGCGCCCGAAACGTTCCCGGCGGTCGTGACGGTGTCGCCGCTGATGCCGCTGGAGCGCCTGGTGCTGCCGCACACACTCAGCGGCCGAGACGGCCGCTTCCGCGCCGACCGCGCGCGGTGCCACCTGGCGGCTGACGATGATCGCGCGGCGATCCTGGCCTGGCTCGCCGCCAAGGGGCCGGCGTTGGGCGCCCAGGCACGTCTGACGCACACCCAACTGGCCTATCGCAAGGAGGCGGAGCGGTTTCTGTTGTGGATCGCGCTGGAGCGCCGCTGTGCCTTATCTTCGGCGACGGTGGAAGACTGCTTGGCGTACCGGGATTTCCTACTCGACCCGCCTGCCGCCTGGTGCGGGCCGCGCGCCGTCCCGCGCTGGCAGGCGGGATGGCGTCCGCTTGAGGGTCCGCTGTCGCCGCGCTCCTGCAGCTACGCGTTGTCCGTGCTGGGCAACCTATTCAGCTTTCTGGTGCACCAGGGGTACCTGGTCGGCAACCCGTGGCGCGCGGTCACGCCGCCTATGCGGCGCTCGAACGGCCCCGATATCGGCCGCGGGCTAACCGCGGCGCAGTGGGCGCATGTCCGGAAGACGCTCGCCTGCTTGCCGGCGGGCTTGGCGGCGCAGCGCCTGCAACTGGCGCTGCCGCTGCTACACGCGACCGGCCTGAGGTTGGCCGAAATGCTGGCGGCCACCACCGACGACCTGCGTTGGGAGGATTGGGCCGAGGACGCCTTCTCACGGCGCGGTGGGTGGTGGCTAACGGTGCAGGGCAAGGGCGCCAAGCTGCGCGAGGTGCCAGTGCCGCCGGCCTGGGTCGAGCAGCTGGCGGCATATCTGGCGGCCCGCGGTTACGCCGGCAACGTAGCGCAACAGCCTGGGATCCCGCTGTTCGGTCCGGCGCGCCGCGGCCCGCCTCCAGTCGTCAGTCGGGTTGGTTCAGACCGATCAAGCAGGCCAAACAGCCCGGGTCAATCTAGAGACGGCGTATCGGCCAGTGCCTTTCACCGCCAGCTCAAGCGCTTCCTGGCCACCTGTGCTGACAGCCTGGGGCAGAGCGAGCCCGCCGCGGCGGCGCGCTTGCGGCGGGCCAGTGCCCATTGGATGCGCCATACCCATATCTCTCACGCCTTGGCTGCAGGGGTCCCTGTGGAAGTGGTGCAACAGAATGTCGGGCACGCCTCGCTCGACACGACCACCTGCTATGTGCGCACCGAGCACGCGCGCCGGCAAAGCCTGATGGAAAGGCTCTGGGCGGAATAAAAAATATTAATTTTATTGCCGCTGCTGCGGGTTTTTCGTAAATTTCCGGTATTTAAAACTGAAGGGAATCGAGCGCCAACGGAAGCGGAAAGAAGATTAATGTTTATTTTATATCCCTTTGAAAAATAACGAAATTTTCCGATATCAAGGGTTGACTATTTGATTTGTGAAGAGGTCGCCATAATGCAAAAGCCGCCTAGAAAGGCGGCTTTTTGTGCCATATAGTCGAAGAGCCCTCTTCTCAGGGCATCAACATATTCGGCAATTTTCGGATGCGTTTGGAGGGCGCATCCCCTGAAAGCTTCCACATGTATTCACATGCCGACGCATTTCCAGGCCATTGCTGACTGCTAGGTGACACTGACAGTATCGGCGGCGACGTGGGAATCGTCAAGGCAGGGAAGCAATTGCGCCTCTGTATTTTCCGAAACCCTTGATGATTGACCTACCACCATGACGAATACCTCACGACTGAGCGTCTGGCGCGTCGTCGCGCTCACAAAATGCGCCGGCGTCACGCCCGCGCGCCGCCTTCTCCGTCTCACGGCGTGGTTGACCGATGCCTTGCCTTGCGCCCAGCGTATGCGCGTCCCGGGTACCGCAAAGATCGCATCTGGATGTCGCCGCCCAAACTCGCGCTCCCCCCGACTGCCTGCCTCGTAGCGACCTGGCCGTGTCCATCCTGCGGCCCGTGCTCCTCGCGAGACGACGGGACTGCTTTTCCGGTTGAGACAAGACACCCTCGCATGCGTAGTCATGCGAGATGCTGCCCGCGAAAACGGAGGTATGCAATGTCGATGCGAACTGCGGTCGTCCCAGACGCACCGCCAAGAAACGTCAAGCCTGCCAGTGTCCAATCCTTTCTACTGGATGACTTGCCGGCGCTCCCGGAGACGGCTCTGGCCATGGCAGAGCAACTCTATACGCACAGTTCCCACAACACGTCGCAACGCCAGCGTTTGCGTCCATGGGAGGCGATGGAATCCAGGCTGCGGTCGATGTGCTTATGCACGGAAGCCGAAGCCCTGATTGCGTTGCACGTGCTATCTGACATCCGGCAGCGCGCGGCCGAGCGTGGGGCATCGGGAGCCGCTTGGGGCGCGGCCTATGCCCGTTCCATGCATTTTCTCCGGGGAGCGCGCCCCCGCATGCCGCAGCTTCCGGCGCCCGAGCCAACCGAGTACGCGCCGACCGTTCAGCAATCCGGAGGTGGCGTCGTGCGTACGCACCTCGTTTGCGCGCCCGCCCCCATGGCGGTGGAACGGACGTTCTACGCTTTGCGCGATCTGATCGGCGTGAGGCCGCCGCACACGCAACTGCAAATATTCGACGAGACAGGGCGGCTGGTCGGTAGTGATGGTTGCCGTATCGATCATGTGCCGCTGTTGATCGCACCGATGACTGACGGCGATTGGGCGATGCGAATACTGGTAACTCTGTTGCAGGCGCTAGGTAGCCAAGACGTAGGAGGCGAGCTGGGACGCGCGCGAGTCATGAAGGTCGAAACGTACCTGCTAGGCAGGATGCATGCCGCCAACGTCGGCGCGCTGGTCATTACCGGCTTCAATTCTGAGCATCTGCTACCCGCACTACCGGCTTTTTGGCGGTTGCTGGGTCGGATCGCGAAGCAGGGATTCATTGTGGTCCTATGCGCGACCGCTGCCGTACGCGAGGCCTTGTTGCATCCAACCTTTCGGGCGTTGTTCCCACCGGCTCAAGAGATTCTGGCGTACGACCCCCGTAACTACACGGGTGTTACGCAGGCCATGTGGGAACTTTTCGCACGGCGAGGGCCCATGCCTGCGGCCCTGTCGCAGATCCTGCCGGAAACCCATGGATTGCGAGACCTAGTGGTCAGCTCCTGGGTGTTATACAACCGCCTCGTGAATCAACACGGTATGGACCCGTCGGCCGCCGCGGAGGGCTTGGTCGATAAGGCTTGCGTCGGGCCACTCGCCATTGCGCGGGACCTGTATGGGCGAGTGTTGGGCGCCGAGCCTATCTCCAAAAGCGAGTATGCCCGGTACCAGGACTATTTGCCTTGGGAGACGGATGTCGACGATGACGCCTCATCGTCCGCGCAAGCAGGGGGGAAATCGCGATGATGCCGCGTGTACCGGTTCTGTTGCCCCGACCGCAGAGGGAAGCCGCGAGCAGCATCGCGAGAGGGCTTTTCATGGATTGCGACACCATCCTTGCGGCCAAAGATCGCTTTGTCCCGGGGCGGGCATTTGGCACCGTGCCCCGGATGCCCCTGTCCGAGTTAGCTACCCTCACTGGCGGGCTGTATGGCGATGCGGGGCAATTGTTGATGGAGCATTCCGCGTTTCCGCTGCTGGCCCTCGGGTTGTTGCCGGAGATGGCGGACGCGCTGGGACCGCGACTGATGCACGGCGGCGGCCGCTCGATGCAACCCACCCTGCGGGTGTGGGCTGGCATGCGTGTCGGTGGCATCCGCGTCTGCCCCGAATGCGAAGCCGCCTCGTGGGAGCGCTTCGGTGTCAGTGCGTTCTTTTGGCCACACCTCGTCCCGTTCGTACAAGCATGCCCCTGGCATGGCTGTACGTTACTCGAGCGTTGTCCTCATCCTATCCCGATCCTCAAGCGTTCCCCCGCGCCTCCCGCTACGGCCGACCTCATCGCCTACAGTCAGGCGATCTTGGCGATCGTCGGTCTGGGCGACCGGCATTTGGCGGTCAGCCATATTGCGGAACGATTAATTGCGGCGGGCTTCCTTTCCGAGACCGGCCGTGCGCGGACGCGCGCGTTCTCGGAGGCGTTCTGCACCTATTGTGGCGACTTGAACGTCGCACCATCATTGCGCAAGCTCGCAGCGTTGCCAGGGCGCGGCGCGAAGCTGCTGGCTTGGGTCGCGGGCAGCGCGACGCTGCATCCGATCTATCTCGCGTTGCTGTGGATGTTTCTGCAAGATGCGGGAATTGGGGATGCACGAGCGGCCAAGCCTGACGCGGCGCCCCAACCGTCCCGGAAACGGAAGCCGGCACCACAGCGGGCGTGGCGTGCCGGCCGGTTACGTCCGCTACCTGTCGACGGGCGCCATCGCTACACGCGAGAGGACCTGCCCGACCTGATTGCTCGACAGTGCACGCCGAATGAAATCGCCCGCCTGTGCCGCTTGTCGCTGGATACCGTCTACCGCGTGATCCGGCAACTGGGTCTGCGTCCAGCGCTCACCACGGCGCAGCTTGAGCGGATCCGTTTGGAAGCTCGCCAACTATGGCTAGCGCGAATGCGGGCCGCACCGCAGTGCTCCGCCAACCGGATCGCCCGCCTAGAGCCGCGGCTGTTTCATTGGCTGAGCCGCCAAGATGCAGCGTGGCTGCATGACCATTGGCCACAGGCGGTGGGCCCGACATCGCTTGCGCGACGCGACGCCCATGGCGTCAGTGGCCAAGATGCCTCGCTTGCGGCAAAGATCCGGCGGGCGGCGGCCTGGCTCGCGCAGGAGTATCCCAATCGACGACCATCGCTTGCCGCGCTGCGGCGGCAGCTTGGCATGTCCGAATATGCATTGCGCAAAGCATCCAACGCCGCGCGCGTGCAGCGTGCGATTGATCACTACCTGGACATGGGGCCGGTCAAGGACGCCATGCCGACGCAGACGTGCAGGAACGCCACCGCCAGGAGGACCCGGGCATGAAAATAAATTCTATGATTGGCGCACCGATCGTGATTGGCAATGCGATCGCATTGCAGCCCAACGAACTGATCTCTGCCTTTGTCGAGCGAATCTATCGCGGTGCCACCGTCACTTCGATCAAAGCAATCACCGAGGTACGTAATGCGGTCGTGCATTCTTCTGTTGGAATGGTCGCGGGCTTAGGTCGAATCTTGCCAGCGTTTGGCGAGTTGTGCCCCGATCCCGTCTCGGTAAGTTTAGGGCATACCCATCTGCGACTACTTACGCCATTCCTTGGCATTGGGGAGGCGAAGTTACTCACCGAAAATGCCGTCAGTGGACTGATTTCGACGATAGGTGAGCCCCGGAAATTCCAAAGCTATCGGGCGAGCCGTTACGCTGCACTTGGTGCTTGTCCGGAGTGCATCCGCGAACAAGAGGCGACGCGAGGCTTTGCCACCTGGGATACAGCGCCGAGCGTTAGAGGCTACTGCTGGTGTGCTCGACATGCAGCAGTAATCGTCCACCGATGCGGGGCGTGTGGTTTAGCCTACAACTATCTGGACTTCGGCTGGGCGCCGGTTCTGCGCTGCAAATGCGGAAAGTTCATGGATCGGCCGTCGCCATCGCGGCCCGGTGACTTTGCTCAGGGTATCGCATACGACATTGAGCAAGTGCTGGCTGGGAAACTGGACGGTATCTACGGGGAGGAGGTTCGTGCTGTCATGCGAGAAGGCGGTGAGCGGCTCCGCGTGTTTTCCGGCAGTCCCCTTGAGCGAACTGTCGCATTGTTGGAGGAAAGCGGCGCGCGGGAGTTTTTCGAACAAAATTATGGTGCTGCGCACCGGTATGAGAGGCTCAAGCTTGTCATGCTGGGGAGCCGGTTTAGCGGGCTTCCTGTTGTCAATCTTATTGCCTGCCGTCTGGTGTATGGATCCATTGACACGTTGCTTTCCACAATCCTGGTCAAGCGCGCCATCGCCAATGTGACCAAGAGCCCGATGCCGGGATTTGCCACCGAATTTTCCGAAGGACAACGTGCCGCTGCGAGACTGTTGATTGCCGAAACGTTGCTCGCGCATCCGGACTTGCCGCGCCGATTCCTGTATGAGAATGCCGTCGCCCCGATCACGGGAATCATCTCCATGGACGCTGAATGGGTCAACGCGCTGGCGATGCAGCACCACGCCAGTAGAATGGAGCTTCGTCGACGACGCACTGATGCCGATTTCGCCGGACGCATCGAGGCGCGTGCGATTGCTTATCAGCAAGATGTCCGTGCACCTCGCATCACGACGAGGTCGCTGACACAAGGCATCTTTGATGAACTTTCCATCAGCAACTACCCTGCGTGTCGGGCAGTCGTCGATCGTTATCGGGAGAAGGCTGGTGAATGCAACCGTCGTCGTTGGCGTTTGTTGGCCAGGGAGTTTCCGCAATGTGTGGACCCCAAAATGGCATCGGCACTCGCGCGCGCGCAGGACTTTTCTACAACGACGATACGCAAACACTACAGACGCCTAGTGCAACGCGTGGAGCGACTTATCGGAGAAAGGCATGATTTCGTATGACGCCATCATGCTCTCCACCTTCGACCGTCATTGTGTGGCGGACTCTCGAATAATTTTGCCTGAGCGGGATCGTTTGCACGTGTTAACGGGATGGGGGCACGACAACCAACTCTTCGCCAAACGCAAGCCCTACTCAATGTCCTCCGTCACCGCAAACGTGCGAGGCGGACAGCCTCTCTTGGAGCAGTCGCAGCGTGAGCGTATCGCCGATGCTTTGCTCTGTGCGTCGCCTTACGTGATCGACATTCGCTGTCACTATCCCGTTTGTGCTGCCACGAAAAGTGCACCGCAGATCATTGATCGCATGGTGGTCGTAGAGCTTCTACAGCGGCGTGGCGTGCCGCATTTGCACGCACTGTTCATGGATGCCGACCGCCATCGAGCCGCCGGTCCCCTGCTTGCGGCCCTTGACGTGACCTCCGAGCTGTTCGACAGGTTCGCGTTCACCGCCGTGCAGATTCAAAACGCCTATTTCTGCAATGGCCTAATACAACGCCACGACATCCGCACCCTGCGAACCGATGCGTTGCAGTTTGCAGGGATGCTACTGGAAAGTGAACGTCGGCATCGACTACGCGCAAGCGCGCGTTCCGCTCGGCGTTATGCCCCATGCGATATGGATGGCTTGATGTTGCGACTTGGGCGACGATTGCAGCTCGGCAAGACAGACCGGGAGACGCGCGACGCTGCCTACACGAGATTCGGCGTCGCGCTGGCATTGGGATATCTGGAGCTGGAACACGGCTATGCACTGCAGGTGAATCAACAGCTGCGTGTGAGGTTAAGGGGGCGCCATGAGGATCGCTGAACTGTCGCTATTCCAATGCGTCGAGGTGCGGCGAGCCGGCTGTGTCACCACGTATCGCGTCGTGGCTTACGACGAGCGAACCGACCGCTACGCCCTGTACGATATGAGCCAAAAGCCTCGCGCGCGACGTCAGAAGCTACTTGCCGTGGCGGCCTCCAGTCTGATATCGAGTGACACCGTTAAGTATTTCGAGCGCGACCCAGTGCGGGCAAAAATTCCATCGGAAACTTCTCTCCCGGCAAAATACGCATCACTGCGCGACAAGAATTGGGCGCTTGTTCAACGCCTATTTGGTTCGATTGGTGAAAGAGATTCAGAGGGGGATCCGCCTGATGGTCACGCTCACCAGGATATTTTCTTTGACCGAGCCTGGTTCCAACACCGGGTTCGAGAGGAAGCGAGACGCCTAGATTTGGAGACGGGGCAGTTGTATCGTTTGTTCTGGCGGTGCGTTCGCCACGGTGGCGATCGCCGCGCCATGACGCCCTCCTACCATGAGTGTGGCGCGAAGGGGAAGCCGAAGTCCTTGCTCGAACAGGCGGAAAAACCGGGAAGGAAGGCGGCCGGATACTTTCTTGATCCCGGACACTATCGCCCCGAGAATCGGATGACCGCGTTCTGGCGAGGGCGAATCGTCGCCCTGATCATCTCGATCGCCGCCCGCTCGCCTGAGGCTGCGAGGCGCCAATTCGCGATCTTGCGAGAGCTGGTACGTGAATTTTCCGCCGACTATTGCGCGGTGCCTGGTAGCATGTGTGAAGCGACCCGGACTCAAATCAGCGCGCGGCGCATTCCGGAGCGGCATACGATAGCCCGCCATATGCGGGCCATCCTTGCTGAGCTGGGGCCAGAGCTCGGCGGCTTGCTGCCGGAGTGGCGCCCTCCGGCGAAAGGACGGGCGACCGATATCGGGCATCCGCTCGAAGCCATTGCGGACCTCGACGGCACGGTATTTCCGTACGTCGAGTTCGTGGTGCCGAACTCGACGCGGACCGCATTCTTTTCCATCGGGTCCCCTCGGCTCATTCTCGGCATTGTCAGAGGCAGTGACTATCCACTGGGGTGGTACGTGACGATCGGCCCTGAGAATCGGAAAGCCTATACCTATTGTCTGGTTTCAATGTTCTGTGACAAGTCACGGCGATTCGCCGAGCTTGGATTCACCGCCGCTCCGCAATGGCTAAGGAGCGGCAACGTTGACCGCGTGGTGGTGGACTGGGGACCGGGGGCGGCGAAAGAACAGCAAGTCTGGACACTCGAGTCCTTGCATGTGAACTTGACCAAGACGCCGGCGTACTTCGCGCCAGGCAAGGGCGGAGTCGAGGGGGCGAATGCACGGGTGAAGGACGGCCTTCTCGGCAAGCTGGCACTGACCAAAGAGCTGGAAAAGTGTGTAAAGCAGATAATAGAACAGCGTGCGGCGGCAGGTCCGAAGTACTCCAACGTGAAGCGGCGAGGAAAGGGCCGGCCAGCCAAGGCGGTCGTCTATATGGAGTCGCGAGATTTCGAGCGGCTGTTGGTCGAAGTGCTGAACGACTTAGCCGGTGCCAAAAGAACGGATCCGCGGGCCGAGACGATCGATGGATTTGTGGCAGGATCGTTGCCGACTCGCTATGAGGCATTCTGCTTTCAACAGGAGCGTCGTCGCGGCGATCAAAGCTACGCGCACACCGAAGATGAGCTTCGCAGTGCAATCTTCGCTCGACGCATACAGCGCAAGCGATTGCGCGCCGGCCGCTTCTGCCTCGCCCGCGAAATGGAGTACGGAATCGACCCTCATGATCCGGTGCTAACGCCGCCCCTGCGAGCGCTGCACGAGTACGAGTGCAGGATGGGAGGTATGGGTCAACCAGTTTACGTTGATGTCTGTGCCGACTGTTGGGGCAACGCAGCGTTGTGGCGCCATCCTGACGATGGTCATTGGCTGAGAATTCCGCCGACTACAGAGTCGCTTCAGCGGTGTGGCAAGGACGCGGACCTTGTCGAGATCGAACAGCAGCGTTACGAGTGGCTGGATCGCAAACATCGGGGGGCGCTCGAAGATGTAAAGCGCAAGCGGAAAACCAAAGGCGCTGGAGGGCAGGCGGCCGCTGAGGAAATTGCCAAAATTCAGAAGAGCGCAGGACAGACTGCGAGTCGCTCGAGTCCCGATGCCGGCGCCCGGCGCCGGGCCATCGCTGCGCAGAAGTCGCGTGAAGCGATTGTGGACGCAAAGGCGGCCGGTGTCGCGCCGCAAGCAGCGTCTACCAAGCCGTTGTTGCCGGCAGGTTTTCGACCTCAATATGGTCTGTTCGGGGGTGTCGGTACAGTGGTGGATCTGGAAGTGTTGCGGGCAGCAAAGCGTCAGGCATCGAACAAATAGCCCTTGTCCACCCGGATACGGGTCCGAAGGCCAGGGTGCGCAGCCATGTACGGCCAGCCCGGCTCTGAGCGAACGGCGGACAGCCACGATAACTCAGAAGTCAAATCGATGCGAACGTTTCAGCGGGCGCTCGCACCCCGGCAAGTAACCCGGAAGCATACGTGCGCCGGATAGCATGCACCGGTTTATCATGAGGGCCTAAGGGAACGCTCTCTGGCGGAGTTCCTCTACGCTTGCGAGGGGCTTGTCGGGACCGTCACGAGATCCCAGAATAGGTTTATAGGCAGCCCAGAAAAGATTCACTATGTACTTGTCATCTAGGCAAGCTGCTCTCTACTCAGCGCGGTAGTGCCCATTCGCGGAGAAAAGATCGGCGCTACGTTAAGCTCATTTGCGGACAGCACGATGCTGCGCGACGCGTTCCTCCGCGACCTGCGACGAGGGATCGAAGACTTCGTCGCTTCGCTTGTGCGTCAAGAGCGAGGTCTCGTTGCCGTTAGCGCGCTAGAGGGCGCGCGCCACCTATTTTCACGAAGGCCCCCATCGCGAAGCAGCGCCGGGCGCTCAAAGCAAAACATTCGGTGAGCAGGCCGTGCTCCTAGAACTCGGCCTGGCCGACGATAATGAAGAAGAATCCCACTGAGCTTCCCCACGATGACTGGCTACCTCGACCTAGAACGACGTTTTGGACTCTTGACCAAGTACTCGGTCAACGAACTTCTGTCCTTGGAAACCAGGAACCGCAAGGGCCTAGACTGGAAGCAGCTTCTCGCCGGACGCTTCTCGCTCATCACCGCTCGTGCGAATTTCGGCAAAACAATGGAACTGCGAGCCTGCGCTCAGCGCCTCCGTGACGAAGGGGGGCATGCTGTGTTCGTTGCCCTTCACCGGCTTCTCGAAGAGCCCGATTTTCACATCACTCTTGAAGCGACCGAGGCCAACGCGTTCGGAGCATGGGAGGCCGCGCCCACCAAGCGATTGCACCTATTCGTTGACTCGCTGGACGAGACGGTGCTGGGTCGGGAATCGGGGCTTCAGTCTGCACTTCGTAGGGTGTCCAAGGCAGTTGGGCGTCCGGGCGCAGACGTCAGTTGGATTCTCTCGTCGCGCCCCGCCACGCTCACGCCGTCTGTCCTTGATATTGTTCAAGCAGAGCTTGGTGCAACGCTCTATGTGGGCGACGCGAAGGAAGCGTCGCCCGACGACACATCGGAAGAAGTGGAACCCACTGATGCTCCGAGTGCGGGACTCTCCGCGTTTGATGCTGGCAGCACGGTCAAGGCGAAGTCCGTTCCGAAAGAGCACCTGAAGGTCTTCGGGTTGCTTCCTCTGTCAGGGAGAGCGGCTAGGCTGTACCTCGAGAATCGGCATGGTGTCGCTGATGGCAAGGTGTTGCTGGACGCTGCGCGGCGTTTCGGCTTAAATGACCTTGCGGATGGCCCGGGAAGTCTCGACGTACTAGCTTACGTCGACCCGGTGAACAATCCGCCTAGCGACCTAACCTCTGTCTTTGAGCGAATGGTGACAGGCGTCCAGGCGCAGCAGCGCTTGGACCACCGCGAATCGCTGGTAGGGCGCCCCTCCCCGGAGAGCTTGGATGAGGCCGTGGCAAAGCTCGCAGCAGCTTCGGCGGTTTGTCAGTTGCCAAACATGGAGCTGGCCGCGGATGCTCTCAAGGCTCGGGATGGGGTGCTGTCGTGCCGGCCACTTGTGGGTTCCTTGCTCTCTGAAAGTTCATTGACGTATCTGCTTGGCTCGAGACTTTTCATCGATTCGGGGCAGCATCAGGTCAAGCTTTATCCCGAGCAATTGCTCCCCTATCTCGCAGCAAAGCGCCTCTCGTCCCTAGTTCAGTCTCCCGAAGACGCGCGCAGGCTTATTGCCGCGCTGTCATGGCGGGCGGCGACGGGTGAGTGTGGAGTAAATCGGGCTTATCTAACTGTCGCCGGCTGGCTGGCGACGTTCAACGTTCACTGCAGGTTGGAGTTGCTGGAGGTTGAGCCGCAGGCCGTTGCATTCTTCGGTGACCTGCGGAGTGCACAGGTTCGGTTGGCCGACGCGAGCGTAGCGCTGAAGCGTAGCTTGGAGAGGCTCGAAACTTGCGGCGACACGCTCGGACGAAACCAGTTCATTCTGACGGCAGAGAACTACTGGCAAGCCGCGAAGCCTGGAATTGAACCGACGCTTCTAGAGGCCTACGACAGTCTTGGCCCTAATTGGCACGCACGCCTCGCGCTTCTTGATATCGCTACCTACGCTCGTCTCGACGTCTTCCGCGACAAGGTTCTGGCCGAGCATGGCAATGATTACACGAAGCTGCTAGGAAATTCAGCTGAGCTCCTGTACCTGATGTCTCTCGAGCGAGATGACGATGCTCAAGCACTCGCCGATGCAGCGAAGGCGAGCCCGCGCCTTGAAGAACGGACACTTCGGCTTCTTCTTGGCCAACTCGCGTGGAAGACATTTGATGCCGCGACGATTGCCGAACTGGCAAGCAAGCAGTACATGCGCAAGGGTGGTGGCTTCAACCTCAACTGGACTCTGACGCGCGACGTGGCGGACTTAGCAAGCCCTGAGCAACTCTTGGCGCTGACTGAGGGGTTGTTGGCCCACATGGTGAAGCACTATGAGGCGAAGCGCGACGAGAAAAACGAGCGGTACGACAATTTCGCGGAGGTTGTTGAAGAGTTGATTGCGGTCGTTGTTCGAGCCGAGAGCGTCCCTGTTGAACGCGCCACCCAACTTTGCCTGACGTACTATAAGGCGTACGGCAAGTTTCATTTTGGAAGCGCCAACCAGGCTGAACTCCGCACAGCGCTGAAGCGGTCCGGCGCCGTTCGGCAGAGCCTACTTCGAGCCGTCATCGCTCAAAGTGATCGAACCCCTGACGGGATCTGGAAGACATTTGTTTCGTACGGGATGTACTGGCCCTGGCAAGATGGCGATGATGAGGCGCTTGCCGAGCCTGGATTTACCGAACTGGTGACCACGCACAGGAACAACGCTGCTGCGCTGCAGCTGGCTGCTCACCCCCCACAAGCGAAGCGAGACAGGCTGGAATTGGACGAGGCTTCCAAGGACAGGCTGTTGACTGAAGTTGATAGTGTGCAAGATGGCTCGAACACGAACGCGCTTGCCTGGATTGCTAGTTGGCTGAGCCGAACAACTCACAACTCACGCTACAGCGAGTGCGACTTCTCGGCGTTCGAGAAGGCGGCGGGCCCTGCGCTTGCGAGCGCTGCCCGCGCCGGGCTTAGCGCTATCTGGCGCAAGCGCGCCCCCGAATTTGTTGAGGCCGAGCGCAACACCACGTACTACGGGACAGTCGCAGGCCTCCAGGGGCTTCATCTTGATCTTGGGGACGGAGCCAAGCTCCCGGCGCTGTCCGACGCCGAGGTTAAGCAAGCTCTCTCCTACGGTCGATTTGAAATCAACGGCTACCCGAAGTGGTTCTGGTCGGTGGTGCACGCGCATGAGGAGGTAGCCCTCGAGGAATTCCGCAATGTCCTGGCTGCAGCAGGCGCTGGCGCGGTGTCGGCCGACAAGGCCGACACACTCATTCGCCATCTTCCTGACTCGCCTCCATCCGTTCAGCGCGGCCTGGGCGGCGCGGCATGGGCGTTCGCGACAGGCTCGGCTAGCGTTGACTCCTATGCCCTTGAAGCTGCTCTCACCTGCGCAATGGGCGACGGGGGAAGAGTCGACCAAGGCGCTTTCGAAGACGAGGCTTGGTCGCGCATGTCCGGAGCTTTCCGGGACCCCTTGTCTACCATGGATGCCGTCGCCTCGCCGGAGCCTGCCGAGGAGCAGAAGACGCGTAGTGAGCTTGAGGCCCGCATTCAGGAGATGAAGCGCCTAAGGTCAAACGCAGTCGTATGGGGCCTGTTCTGGCTGTTGTATTACCCGTCCACCTTCGGCGCGCGGTGGGAACGCTGGCGTACATCCGAACAGCGCGCTGCAGAGGAGTTCATGTTCGACCTAGCCGCGTACATCGGCAAGGACCGCCAGAACCGTTTGAGAGCGGCAGCGGAGCGAGGCATGGACGGCCTGAAAGCACTCTCAGCCCTCTATGAATGGGTAGTGACCGTCGTCCGTGAATCCGAAGACACCGTTCACGAAGATGGGCAGGCATATGACGTTGGTGCTCGCGACAACGCTCAGCGTCTCCGCGATTCGCTGCTACCAGCGATTTCGAGTGCCAAGTCTCAAGCAGCCTACGAGGTGCTGGATGCGCTTCGACGGAAATTTACGGGCGCGCCTGCGAAGTACATCCGCCACTTGCAATTTCAGATGCGCGAGGAGGAAGCATATGTCGCTCCGGTAACACAGCAGAACTA
The DNA here is from genome assembly GCF_054072015.1 of Cupriavidus sp. CP313. Taxonomy (NCBI): domain Bacteria; kingdom Pseudomonadati; phylum Pseudomonadota; class Betaproteobacteria; order Burkholderiales; family Burkholderiaceae; genus Cupriavidus; species Cupriavidus sp. CP313. The sequence continues at coordinate 93,450 of NZ_JBSVZB010000031.1, forward strand.
CCCCAAGTTCGAGCGTGACTTCGCGCCGCCGGTGACAGGTTTCACGCAGTTCGCTCAAGCCGTGCACAATGACTTGCTTGCGGTAAAACGCGACATCGAGTATGGCGAGTTCAGCCTTCGGCGATTCTTCAGCCGGGTGGTCATGGAGCACATCAAGACCGAGACCGAAGGCTTGGCTCTCGAGGAAGACTTCCAGGCGCTACTCGGGAGCGAGCTGAACCATGCCAGTGGCGGCCGTTATGGAGTGACGCTTGAGCCAATCCTTCCGGAGGCAACCCGGCGCGATGTACTGTGTCAGGTCGATCAGATGCGAGCCACAGTTGAACTCAAGATGTCCGAGCGTTGGACGGTGGCCGACTACCTCGTGTCCTTAGCAGCGCAGCTGAAGGGACAGTACATGCAAGCCTCGGACTCGAAGATTGGCTTCTTCGTCGTTGTGCTTCAGCGTCGTCGGAAGTGGGACAACCCTGCGGGAGGGGAAGTCGACTTTGCCGGCCTGATTAGCCTACTCGAAGCGGAGGCGTTGAAGCTGCAAGCCGCAGACCCAGCGCTATACTTGCGTGTCGTAGGTATCGACGCCGCGCCTCAGGCCGATTTCCGAGAGTCGATGGCAGCAACGAAAGCCGCCATCAATGGGCCAGCCAAATATGCAAACGAACGTGGCGACACCTGGTCTGGAAAAGGTCGTCGACCGAAGTGGCTGACGGATGCCCTCGCTATGGGGAAGACACTCACCGACTTTGAGACTGGCCTGCCCACAGCTTGAATCGATTCGGCAATCTGCGCGCGGTAGTCTTGTTCCGCGTGCGTGAGGATTCAGAAGGCGAACGCACTTGGGCCGACCCGGCGCTAGCCCGCCGGAAAGGAGCCGGGCTCGGCTGACCGCGCTCGCCGATCTCTGCCCTTCCTGGCCAGCCTTTCTGGTGTCAAAGGCGAGTGCCGCCCGGCAAGCGCCAGTTTGCCAACGTCAGCTCATCGCGAGCCAACGCTGACGGCGCTTTCGTCCCAGAGCGCTTAACAGATTTGAGCCACCGATTGCTCTTGCCCACACAGACCATAACGACGGACGTTTGACACACTTCAATGTCGACGATGAGAAAAGGCCGTAATGAGCCATCTAGGCGGGCCATCGTATGCCCATGGAGGAATAATTACAGCATTGGAACGGCCTTGTTGCATAAATCAGGTTTGAAGACAAAGGTCCCGCTGTGAGCTCGAAATCATGCGATGCGGACGGAATGAGGGCGGGCGAGCGCCGTCATGCGGTTGAGCACGCTCACGCGGATCGCCACCTCGGTCGCCTGGGAGCCGACCTTGCGCGCCCACAGGCAATTGCCCGTGAGTGCTTTGAGGCGGTACATCAAGGTCTCGACGAGCGAGCGCCGGTGGTAGCCGCTGGACTTCTTCCATTCGCGCCGGCTACTTCGTGCAATAGCGTCAATGGCCTCGTTGCGCCAAGCTGCGCCGGACGTGCTCTCCGGCCAGGGCATCGCCCCCTCACGCGGTGGAATCGACGGTTGCGCATCTCGCGCCTCAATCACCGCGTGACATTGCTTCGTGTCGTACGCGCCGTCGCCGCCGATGGTGTCGATCGGCGTGTCGGTGGCGATCTGGTCGAGCAGTTCGGGCAACACGTCGGCATCGCCAACGTCCTGATGCGTCATCAGAGCCGCGCATATCTGGCCGGTCTTCGCGTCCATCGCCAAATGCACCTTGCGCCAGGTGCGCCGCTTCGAATAGCCGTGCTTGCGTACCTTCCACTCGCCCTCACCGATACGCGCAAGAGAGAAAAAATGGACATCAGCCAGAGCCCTGC